>CANDEE010000022.1 GCA_947383685.1 uncultured Pseudoflavonifractor sp. | reverse complement strand
GCGTGGCGGTGAAGTGCGCCACCATCACCCCCAACGCCCAGCGGGTGGAGGAGTATAAGCTCTCCCAGATGTGGAAAAGTCCCAACGGCACCATCCGGGCCATTTTGGACGGCACCGTGTTCCGCTCTCCCATCATGGTGAAGGGGATTTCCCCCGTAGTGAAGAACTGGAAAAAGCCCATCACCATCGCCCGCCATGCCTATGGGGACGTATATAGGAACAGTGAGTTCCAGCCCAAGGGGCCGGGGAAGGCGGAGCTGGTGTTTACCGCCGCCGACGGAAGCGAAACGCGGCAGACCATTTTTGACTTTACCGCTCCGGGAGTGGTGCAGGGGCAGTATAATACGGACAAGTCCATCTCCTCCTTTGCCCGCTCCTGCTTCCAGTACGCGCTGGATACCCGCCAGGACCTTTGGTTTGCCACCAAGGATACCATTTCCAAGCAGTACGACCACCGGTTCAAGGATATTTTTCAGGAGATTTTTGAGGCGGAATATCAGGACAAATTCGCCCGGGCGGGCATAGAATATTTCTACACCCTCATTGACGACGCGGTGGCCCGGGTCATCCGCTCGGAGGGCGGCTTTATCTGGGCCTGCAAGAACTACGACGGGGACGTGATGAGCGACATGGTGTCCACCGCCTTTGGCTCGCTTGCCATGATGACCTCGGTGCTGGTTTCCCCCGAGGGGAATTACGAGTACGAGGCGGCCCACGGTACGGTGACCCGGCATTATTACAGGTACCTCAAGGGGGAGGAGACCTCTACCAATCCTATGGCCACCATCTTTGCCTGGACGGGAGCCCTCCGCAAGCGGGGGGAGCTGGATGGAATCCCGGCCCTGGGGCAGTTTGCCGACAGGCTGGAGGAAGCCTCCATCGCGGTCATTGAGGGCGGCGTGATGACCAAGGATCTGGCGGGGCTTTGGGAAGGGGAGGCCCCGGCCAGGGCGGTGACCAGCCTGGAGTTTTTGAAGGCCATCCGGGCGGAGCTGGAAAAGAGAATATGAGAAAACGGGCGGCTCCGGCCGCCCGTTTCAGGTTGTGAAAAAACCGAAACAGGGAAAGGTTTCGGAAGGAGGAAAAGAGTGAAAGGGGACCATCAGGGTCCTCTTTCACCCATTTCAATGGAGCATTTTGAACCTGTGAAGCTGGTTCAAAATGCGACTCAGACTGTCAAAAATTTTTTTGACAGTCTGAAACGGGCGGCTCCGGCCGCCCGTTTTCCCTCTTGCAAGATGTGCAGAATATGATATATAATGTCTGATAGCGTTTTTTTGCGTACCGAATCCACCTGAAGAAGGATGGGATGTATGAACATCATTATTGTAGGCGACGGCAAGGTGGGAGCCGCCCTGGCCACGCAAATGTCCACAGAGGGGCATGACGTGACCATTATTGACTCCAACCCCCAGGTTTTGAGCGAGAGCGCGGAGCGGCTGGACATCATGGCGGTCATCGGCAACGGGGCCTCCATGGCGACCCTGCGCTCCGCCGGGGTGGAGAAGGCCGACGTGCTCATCGCCGCCACAAGCCGGGACGAGCTGAATCTGCTTACCTGCCTCACCGCCAAGAAGCTGGGGGCCAAGCGGACCATTGCCCGGGTGCGGAACCCGGAGTATTCCGACCAGCTCATCGCCATGCAGGACGAGCTGGGCCTTTCCATGACGGTGAATCCGGAGCAGGCCGCCGCCCAGGAGGCATACCAGCTTTTGCAGTTTCCCTCCTTCCTGAAGCGGGACTCCTTTGCCAAGGGCCGGGTGGAGATCGTGTCCGTCCCGGTGGGGAAGGATTCCAAGCTGGTGGGTATCCCCCTCTTTAAGCTCTACGAGATCGCGGGGGTCAACGTGCTGGTCTGTGCCGTCCAGCGGGAGGACGGGGTACATATTCCCTCCGGTTCCTTCACTCTGCGGGAGGGGGACACCATTTTCGTCACCGCCGGCATCCAGGATTTGGCCCTGCTGGTGAAGAACCTGGGGCTGGTGGAGAAGCGGATCAAAAGCCTGCTTATCATCGGCGGTTCCCGGATCGCCTTTTACCTGGCAAGGCGGTGTCTGGACAGCGGCATCAGCGTGAAGATCATCGAGCGGGACCACAAGAGGTGCGAGGAGCTGGCGGAGGCCGTTCCCCGGGCCACCGTTATCGAGGCGGACGGCTCCCGGGAGGACATCCTGGCCGCCGAGGGGATCAGGAGCTACGACGCGGTTATCACGCTGACGGGAATGGACGAGGAGAATTTGGTGCTGTCCATGCTGGCAAACCATTTGGGGGTCAGCAAGGTCATCACCAAAATCAACCGTCTGGAATACAGCGAAGTGTTCCGCAAGGTAGGCATCGGCTCGGTCATCAGTCCCAAGGGGCTGTGCTGCGCCAACATCCTGCGGTATGTCCGGGCCATGTCCACCGCCAGCGGCATTGAGAGCGTCATTACCCTCCACCCCATCGTGGACGGACAGGCGGAGGCTCTGGAATTCCAGGTGAGCCCCGAGACCCGGCACCGGGGAGAGGCCCTGAAGGACATTCCGCTGAAAAAGGGAATCCTGATTTCCAGCATCAACCACCGGGGACATACCACCATCCCAAGGGGCGACAGCAGCTTTGCCGCCGGGGACACGGTGATTGTGGTGGCTGCCGGAGACGAGGCCATCAGCGATCTGGACGACATCTTTGCAGATTAAGGGGCGGCGGTTGAGAGAGCTCCGCCCCGCTTGGGAAGTGTGTGAATGAACCGTAAAATGATCGGGAAGATGCTGGGCTTCCTGCTGCTGCTGGAATGTTTATTCCTGCTGCCCCCCGCCCTGATCTCCGTCTGGGATGGGGAGCGGGAGGCCCTGAGGGCTATCTTTACCACCATGGCCCTTTCCGCCGGGGCGGGGCTGCTGCTCTACGGCCTTTGCCGGAACGCGGAAAGGAGCTTTTATGCCCGGGAGGGATTTCTCATCGTGTCCCTGGGGTGGATATTGCTCTCTGCCGTGGGGGCCTTGCCCTTCTGGTTTTCCGGAGAGATTCCCCACTATGTGGACGCCATATTTGAAGTGATCTCCGGGTTTACCACTACGGGGGCGTCCATCCTTACCAATGTGGAGGGCATGAGCCGGGGACTTTTGTTCTGGCGCAGCTTTACCCACTGGCTGGGCGGTATGGGTATCCTGGTGTTTCTGCTGGCGGTGGTGCCCATGGGCAAGGGGGGGTACAGCGTCCACCTTCTGCGGGCGGAAAGCCCCGGCCCCAGCGTCAGTAAGCTGGTGCCCAAAATGCGGCAGACCGCCGCCATTTTGTATCTGATCTACATTGCCTTGACCATTCTGTGCGTGCTGTTCCTCCTTTTTGGGGGGATGCCCCTTTTTGACAGCCTGTGTACCGCCTTTGGTACGGCGGGTACCGGCGGCTTTGGGATCAAAAACGACTCCATGGCGGGCTATTCCTCCTATTTACAGTCGGTATGCACCGTATTTATGGCCCTGTTCGGAGTGAATTTCAGCATCTATTTCATGCTCCTCCTGGGCCGGGTCAGGCAGGCCATGCTGAACGAGGAGCTGGGGGTCTATTTGGGGATTATGTTCGGTTCTATTGCTATTATCACAACCAACATCCTGCCCCACTTTGGCGGGCATATCCGCAAGGCCTTGCATGAGGCGGCCTTTGCCGTATCCAGCATCATGACCACCACCGGCTTTGCCACGGTGGATTTTGATAAGTGGCCCCAGCTTTCCCGGTGCATTTTGGTGGTGCTTATGGTGGTGGGCGCCTGCGCGGGCAGCACGGGGGGCGGCATCAAGTGCGCCCGGCTGCTGCTTTTGGGGAAGTCGCTTACCGCCCGTATCCGGCAGATCCTGCATCCCAGAAGTGTGAACCTTATTCGGGTGGACGGGGCGCGGGTCAGCGACGAGACCATCCAGGGGGTCAACACCTACATGGCGGCTTACTGCGCCATTGGGGTGGCGTCCTTCCTTATTTTGGCCCTGGATAACCTGTCCTTGGAGACCAATTTGACGGCGGTGCTGGCCTGCCTCAATAACATCGGCCCCGGCCTTGATATGGTGGGCCCATCCAGCAACTACGCCCATTTTTCCGACCTTTCCAAGATCGTCCTGATGCTGGATATGCTGCTGGGGCGGCTGGAGATATTCCCTTTGCTGATCATGCTCTCCCCCAGAGCCTGGAGGCGGGCGGCGTAAGGAAGTATAAATTCCCAAAAAACGGACATGATGATACCACATTGAAAAGGGGGTATCGCCATGTCCGTTTCCTTTGCCGAAAGCCAAACCAAGGTTAATCTCCTCCGGGCCTTTGCCGGAGAGAGCCAGGCCCGGAACCGCTACACCTTCTCCGCCGGGTTTGCCAAAAAGCAGGGCTTGCCCTGCATTGAAATGGTGTTCCTGTTCACTGCCAATCAGGAGATGGCCCATGCCAGGGCCTTCTACGACTACCTTGAAAAGTGCTCCGGGGAGAATATCGCCATTGACGGAACCTATCCCATCGACCTCTACACTACTGTGGCGGAGCACCTGCGGGCGGCGCAGCATAACGAGATGCAGGAGTATGAGCACGACTACACCCAGTTTGCCCACATCGCCAAGGAGGAGGGCTTCCCGGAAATTTCCCATCTCTTTTCCCAAATTGCCCGCATTGAGAAAGTCCACGGAGAGCGGTTCGGGGAGTTTGCCGAGCTGGTGGAGAGCGGCAAGCTGTTTATCAGCGACGTGGAGTGCGAGTGGATGTGCCTGAACTGCGGGTATATCGTCACCGCCACCCGTCCCCCGGAGAAGTGCCCGGTGTGCAAGCATGAGCAGGGGTTTTTCGTCCGGATGGAAATGGTGCCCTGGCAGAAGAAGTAAAAAAGAGGTGGGCCTTTTGGCCCACCTCTTTTTTATCCGCCGAGAAAGGCGTCTATGAGCCGGCCCGCTTCCGCGACCGGGTCGCCCTCCATGTCCAGCCAATGGACGTCCCTGTCCTTTTTGAACCAGCTCACCTGCCGCTTGGCAAACCGCTTGATGGCCCGGCCCAGCTCCTCTATCAGAGCTTCCTCTGTGGGGATGGCTCCGGTGAGGTAGTGGAGGATATAGCGGTACTCCAGGCCCAGGCCCTCCAAAAATTCGTCGGAGACCCCGTTTTTCCGGAGGTTCGCCACCTCCTCTACCATGCCGGCCTCCAGGCGGGCAAGAAGCCTGTGGTCGATGCGCCGGCACACCGTCTCCCGGGGATAGCCTACCCCCAGGGTCAGCACATCGTACCGGGGCTGCCGCTCCGCTTCGGCGTGGGGGTCCTCGCCATTTTCCGTTTTTTCGATGAGCCGCACCAGCCGGGGGCGGTTATGGTAGCAGTCCTGGTCCAGCTCTACCCCGGCAGCGGTGAGCCTGTCCCGGAGGGCGGCGGTAGGCAGGGCCTCCAGCTCAGAGCGCAGCTCTGGGTCGGGGGGAGCCTGGTGAAAGACGTAGCCCTCCGCCACCGCCCGGACATAGAGCCCTGTGCCTCCCACCAGAAAGGGCAGGTTTCCCCGATCCAGGATGCTGTCGATGGCCTCGTAGGCCATGGGCTGGAAGCGGGCCACAGAGTATTGCTCACCGGGGGCGGCCACGTCCAGCAGGTGGTGGGGCACGCCCTCCATTTCGCCCGGGGTGATTTTTCCGGTGCCCAGGTCAAGGCCCCGGTAGACCTGCCGGGAGTCGGCGGAGACAATCTCTCCGCCGTATTTTTTTGCCAGAGCTACCCCCAGCCCGCTTTTGCCGCAGGCGGTGGGGCCTAAGATCACGATGAGCTTGGGCAGGGACATGGGGGCGGCCTCCGTTCTGTTTGGTGAAACCAGTATATCACAGGAGGGCCGCGGAAGCAAGGAAAGAGAGGGTGACGGGGGAGGAGGGGGAAAACCCATCCGGAAGCGTGACCTGTTCCATCAACCAGGCCATGGCCTCCGCCGCCCAGGGGGCTGCGTCAGGAACTGTGCCTGTGGCAGGGGAGCCGGCCCGGCGGTGGAGCATCACCGCCGCCTCCTGAATGGTGATGAGACGGGCGGGGGAGAAGGCGCCAGCATCGTCCCCCTGGACCATGCCCTCCCGGGCGCACCAGGCGATGGCAGGGGCGGAGAGGGAGGGAGGAAAGACGTCCTCAAAGGGGCAGGCCCCGGCGGCGGGGGCGCCGGCAGTTTGCCAGAGAAGGCGGGCGAAGGCGCCGCGGGTCAGGGGAGCGTCCGGGCCGGGGACCGGGGCATAGGGGGTCTCCAGAGCCAGGAGGGCGTTGACAAGGGTGTCCTGCCCGGAGAGGGTGTCAGAGAGGATCTGCTCCACAGAAAAGTCCGGTTTCAGACTTTCCACTCCCAGCCCCACGCCGGCTTCAAAGAGGGTCTCCAGGTCAATGAATTTGCTGGAACAGCTCACCCGGATGCCGGAGTTGGGCAGGGTGAGGGAACGGGTGGAGCCGTAGTGGTCGGCGCTGCCGCTGGTGGGGGAGCCCGCCAGCACCGCCCCCAGTTCCTTCAGTTCCACAGCGTTGATGATGGCGGAGGAAAAGGTGGCTTCCCCAATGAGCCCGTAGACGGTGGCTCCCTCCCGGACAAGGCCGGAGGTCCACTCCAGGATGGGGTAGAGCACCCCGTCGGAGCCACCGCCGTTGTAGCGCAGGTCCACAAGGAGGGTGGTGTAGCCCCCCTCCTCCCAGTCGGCGGCCACCTGGGCGGCAAAGTCCGCCATGGGATGCTCCAGGTCGTCCTGGCAGGTGTTGTACTGAATATAGTAGGCCGTCTCCGACAGGGGTTGGGAGAAATAGGCACGGCGGCTGTCCCGGGCGGTTGGGGCCACGGCGGCGCGGCGGTCGGCGAGCCGGGCCAGAGCGTCGTCGGGGAGGGCGGCAAAGCTGTCAGGGGAGAGGGCCTCCAAGGTGAGGGTATCCCCCGAGGCCAGGGTGAGGGTCAAGGTTCCGTCCTGATCCACCAGCTCCAAATAGGAGAGAACGGCCTGGGCGGGGAGGACCTGCTGGGTCTGCCGGCGAAGCTTGACCGGGTTGTCGGCACTGACAAGAGCGGCCATACGGGAGAGGACCTCCGCCATAGGATGACCGTTGAGGGCGGTCACCTCCTGGCCCAGAAGGGCTTCCTGTTCCGCCGGAAGGGCCTGGAGGACCCAGGAGCCGTCATACCAGCCCAGGGAGAAAGGGTAGAGGGGGGAGGTGTTCAGAATGGGGGACAGGCTGGTGGTGGTGTGAGAGTCCCCCAAAAGGGCCACCAGGCTTTGGAGGTCCAGGGCAAATTCCTCGTCGGTGGCGGCGGGGATACGGGCCTCAATTTCCGCCCTTTTGGCGGCAAGGGCTTCCGGATCCACCTGAGCGTCAAAGCCGGGGTGGGCATTCTGAAGGGCGGCGCAGAGGAAGTCTAAATCCTCCTGCCGGGGGTCGGACTGGGCGGCCTGGGCCGAGGGCAGGAGGAGGGAGAGAACCAGGAGAAGGGAGAGATATTTCAGCTTCATAGAAAAGGCTCCTTTTCGCAAGTTTTTTCCATTGTAGCAAGGAAATTGGAAAAAGGGGTGGAGACTTTATGAAGAATCTCTTAAATTACCAGCAATAGAGGCCTGTCGAGGTTTGACAGAAAGCCTGTTTTCCAGTACAATACAAAGGATACGTGAAGAAGGGAGGGGCGGCCGTTGAGCTTTTTGTCCCCGTCTTATTTTTTGTTTTTCCCTATCACGGCCCTCTGCTATTTTGCCCTGCCCCAGCGGGCGCGGAACGGCTGGCTTTTGCTGTGCAGCTGGTTTTTCTACCTCTGCGCAGGGCCGGAATATTTCCTGTTTTTGCTCTCCACCATCCTGGTGACCTTCTTTGCCGCCCGGTCTTTGGAAAAAAAGCCTCGAAAGGGACTGCTGGTGGGGGCCCTGTGCCTCTTTATCGGGGCCTTGGGGGTTTTTAAGTACCTCCGGTTCGGTGTGGATACCCTGTCCCGGCTGCTGGCCCTGGCGGGGCTGGACTGGTCGCCCGCGATCCCCAAGCTCCTCCTGCCGGCGGGCATCTCCTTCTACCTGTTCGCCGCCATGGGTTACCTGGTGGATGTATACCGGGGGAAGTACCCGGCGGAAAAGAGCTTTCTAAAGTGCGCCCTGTTTCTCTCTTTCTTCCCGGCCCTGCTCTCGGGCCCCATCGGGCGGGGGGACAAATTGCTGCCCCAGCTTGAAGGTTACCATAAGTTTAATTATGTAAACATGCGGGAGGGCTTTTTCCGCTTTCTGTGGGGGGCCTTTAAGAAGCTGGTGCTGGCGGACCGGCTGGCGGTGGTGGTGGATACGGTGTTTGCCGCTCCCCAGAATTACGGGTGCTTGCAGGTCATCCTTGCCGCCTGCGCCTTCTCCATTCAGATTTACTGCGATTTCTCCGCTTACTCCGACATGGCGGTGGGCTCGGCCAGGGTCATGGGCTTTGAACTCATGGAGAATTTCCGTACGCCCTATTTTTCCAGGTCCATTGCAGAGTTTTGGCGGCGGTGGCATATCTCCCTCAGCTCCTGGTTCCGGGATTACCTCTATATCCCTCTGGGGGGCAGCCGCCGGGGAGCGGTGCGGAAGTACCTCAATGTGCTCGTCGTCTTTGCCGTCAGCGGCCTGTGGCATGGGGCGGCGTTGTCCTTCCTTGTCTGGGGGCTGCTGAACGGCATTTACCAGGTAGCCAGCGCCCTCACCGCCCCCCTCCGGGCCAGGGCCCGGAGCGTCCTCCCACTGCGGGAGGACGGAAAAGTCCTTGCCCTCTGGCAGATGGGCTGGGTGTTCCTGCTTTCCACCCTGGCCTGGGTGTTCTTTGAGGCCAGGTCGGTCTCCTCGGCCCTGGCGGTGCTGGGGAATATGGCAAAGCCCGTCCTCTGGGACGTGGGGGGCCTTGCCGCCATGGGTATGGGGCGGAAGGAGTTCCTGGTAGCCGGGGTGGGCGTCCTCGTCCTCCTGGGAGTGGACGCATACAGCCTGAAGGCCGACCCCGCCCGGCAGGTGGCGGACGCTCCCCGGTGGCTCCGGTGGTGCGTGTATCTGGCCCTGCTGCTCTCAGCGGTCATCTTTGGCAGCTACGGCACGGGTTACGACGCCCAGTCCTTTATCTACGGTCAATTCTAAGGGGGTGAGCCTATGGCGACCGAAGTCCTTGTCAAACGGGAAGAAGGAAAGGCAAAAATAAGCCGCCGGGAGCCCCTGTGGTGCGCGGCCTTCCTTCTGACGGCGGCGCTGCTGCTCCACCTGTGCGGGAGCATTCTGCGGCCCGCCCACACCGACTATGGCTCCACCTGGGCGGCCTATCTGGCAGAGCCGAGAGATTCCATCGACGTGCTGTTTTTGGGCTCCTCCTACGCCTACTGCGACTGGAATCCGGCCGGTATGTACGCCGAAAGCGGCCTCACGGGCTACGTGTTGGGGGGCAGCGAGCAGGTTCCAGCCATCACCTATTGGTATTTGAAGGAGGCCCTCCGCACCCAAAGCCCGTCGGTGGTGGTGATGGAGGCCACGTCCCTCTTTTTTGACCGCTATCAGAACTACACCCAGATCAACCTGGGGTATATGCCCTGGGGGATGAACCGGGTGCAGGCCATTCTGGAGTGCGCCGAGGAGGACAAGAAGCTGGGTCTTTTCTGGGACCTCTATTTCTACCATGACCGCTGGAAGGAGCTGACCCCCTCCGATGTGAAAAAGGCCATCCTTCCGGCAGGGAGAGACAATTTGAAGGGCCACACCGCGGTGGACCAGGTCTTTGAGCAGACGGCGGACGGCCCCTTCCTCTCGGAAATGCGCCAGAGCGAGGAGGTCTACCAGCAGAATATCCGGGATTTTTCCCGTATTGCCCAGCTTTGCGCCGAGAAGGGCATAGACCTGATTGTGACCATCAATCCCACCTACAGCCAATATACTCCGGTGGTCTACGACAGGCTGAGGGCCGACGTGGAGCAAAACCCCGGCGTGACCTTTGTCAACTGGTCGGACAGCTTTGCCGAGGCGGGGCTGGACCCCACGGTGCACCTCTATGACGGGGGGCACCTGAACCGGGACGGGGCCAAGATATTCTCAGCCTATACCGGGCAATACCTCCGGGGGCTGGGCTACGAGCCCCGGGAGCAGACCGGAGAAAACCGGGCGGCCTGGGAGGCCGCAGCGGCAGAATGGAAATAAAAAAGCCGCCCCAAATATGAGCGGAAAATCGGGATATGGAGAGATGGCTATGTGGGCTGTATTTGCAATTTTATCTGCTGTTTTTGCCGCTCTGACCTCCATTTTGGCAAAGATTGGGATCGACGGTGTGAATTCGAATCTTGCTACGGCCCTTAGGACGATTGTGGTTCTTGTTATGGCGTGGGGGATGGTTTTTGTCACTGGAACACAAAACGGTATTGTGGAAATCAGTAAGAAAAGCTGGCTTTTTCTGATCCTTTCAGGGCTTGCTACGGGAGCTTCGTGGCTGTGCTATTTCAAGGCGCTTCAAATGGGCGACGTAGCCAAGGTCGTCCCGATTGACAAGCTGAGCGTTGTGATAACGCTGGTTCTCGCATTTGTATTTCTGCATGAGCAATTTACGCCAAAGTCGGCTATTGGCGCAGTTCTTATCACCGCAGGAACTTTGGTAATGGTACTATAAATTCATATTTGCCGGTATGAGAACGAATGAGATGAAACGGGCACAAAGAAGCGGGTAGCTTGACAAGCTACCCGCTTCTTTTGCTTAGTCCTTTATGGGCTTGGGACACTTTGCAGCCGCCTTCATACTTCCCTGTGGGTCCGCCCTCTTGGGACGGTCTTTCCTTATGTACTTACAGCCAGTCCTCCACCACATCCTCCAGGTGGACCGGCCCTACCTGGTTACGTACCAGCAGCTCCATAAGCTGGTCGATGCGGGTGGCACTGACGGTGATGTTGGCCACCTCCGCCCGGTCCCCGGTGGAGCGGTTGGTCACCTGCGCCCCATAGCTCTCACAGGCAAAGGCCCCCATATCCACCTCATCCACCAGGATGGCGTAGTCATAAGGCCCCGGGGCTTTCATGTCCGGATACAGCGAAAATACGTCCAGTTTCAATTCCCTCATGTTGTGGTCATCCTCCGTTCCTTATCCTTGTGACCACATTATATTGTGTTTTTTCTCGTTTGTATATGAGAAAATTTCGCCACTCTTTGACAAAGGGAAAGAGTTATGTTGACGATTTCCTTTTATTGGTAAACCCAAAATGAAAAAGAGGGGGAGAGACGTCGAAATCTGTTGGAATATTTTTGGCCTTGCCGGGAAGGGCGGAGGGCTGGTACAATCAAGGGGAAAGGGGCGTGGGAAAATGAAGATTCCTACATACCGGGCCTTGTCCCGGTTTGTCCTGACCCGGGGGCTGGCGCTGTGCGTGCTGCTGCTGGGGGGCACGGCGGCACTGCTTCTCCGGGCGGGAGAGGGGGGGCCTCTGGCGGCACGGCTCTATGAGTGCGCCGGGGTATTCCAGTTTGCCGCCCTCATGGCCTTTGCCAGCGGACTGCTGGGCAGCCTGCTGATGGAGGATTTGCTGCGGTATTATGGGGAATAGAACGCAAAAAGGTCCGGAGCGGTTTCCGCTCCGGACCTTTTATCTGGTATCTGTCAGGGGGCTACGATCATACGGATTTTACCGCCCTCCGCGGGGGAACGGTCATAGTAGAGGGTCAGGTCGTCGGAATAGGCCCGGGCGGCCTCCATGCCCTCCTTACCCGGCTTGAACCAGGTTTTGGTGGTCTTGTTGTAGCACTGGACGGTCTCCGATACGGGGTAAAGGACCCCGCCCACGGTGACGGTCATCTCCTCCGTGTCAAAGGCTGAACGGGCGACCCCGGAGAGGGACTGAAGGGACACGGTGGCGGCAATATTGTCCTTGGAGTCATAGGCCACGCCGCCGGGGGTGTTGTTGCGAATGGTGCCGATAAACTTACCGGGGGAGGAGGTCGTTTCCGCCCCATCTGAGCCGCCCTGACGGACGCAGAGAGTGGGGGAGGACCCCTCTTTCGGTTTATAGCCTATAACTTTATCATAATTATCTTCCATGACGGGCTTCCCGTTCTCCATTTTTGGATTTCCGTTCTCATCCAAAACGGGAATCTGCTCATATATCTTCTCTCGTTCCCCGTTGGAATAGGAGAAATAACCATAGGTATAGGCGTCGCCTGTGGCGTCGTCCAGTACCAGGCACTTGACCCGTCCGGCGTAATCGTAGGAGACGAAGCTGATTTTGCTCCGGGAGATGGTGGCTTGGGTCAGGCTATCGTAATCCACAGCCACCGCGTCACCGTCCTTTACCCGGTCATAGACCAGCACGTTTTCGGCCACCTCCCGGTCGCCCAGCTTCCGGGCGCTCACGTCCAGGTCATCCCGGGCGGCGGAGCCGGAAATGGGAGCCAGGCTCAGCCGGTCCCTGGTATTGCTTGTGACTGTGACCAGCTGGTTGTCGAGGCGGTCGGCGGCGGAGGACACCAGCCCGCTGACCTCCAGCCCGCTGTAAAGAAGCTTTACCGTAGCGGCGCCATCGCTCACCGAGGCCACGCCCACAGAACTGCCCTTCACTACGTCGGCGGAGACCACTCCCGCCACGCCGCCGTCGGTGGTGAGCAGCAGGGTGAGCTGGTCCCCGATCTTGAAGGCCTCCAGGTCCTTTCGGGCGCTGGAGAGAACAGGGAAGTCCCGGCCCATGACCTTAATGGTGATGGGGGCGGTGGGGTTGGGAGAGGCATCCTCGTAGATGCCGGTGAGCTTCAAATCGGAGACCTGGATTACCCGGGTACCCGCGTCAAAGGTGGCAACATCATACTGCCGGACGTCGGCGGCGGTAGCCTCCATGCCGTTTTTATACATGGTGTAGGTTCCCCCGGAGGCCAAAGCCGCAAAGGGATTGGTGTTCCCGCTGGGAGTGGAGCGGGCCACCATGACGGTGGCGTCCTCCTCCGAGGCGGAGGAGAAAAACAGGTAGCTGAGCTTGCCGTCGGCGTCATAGTGGAAGGTGACGGGGGCGGGAGTGGACAGGTTGGCCCACACCTTCTCCCAGGTGGTGGCCTCTCCCTTCTGGTAGACCACGGTGTTAGGCTCCACGGTAATCTTCTCACTGCCGGGGGCCATCAGGTAGGTGGCGTTGACGGAAATGGCGTTGACCACTTTTTGGGTGGTGTTCTCCTTGGGGGAGAAGGCCAGCAACTTGCCGTCCGCATCCAGAAGGGCCTTGCCCTTGCGTCCCACCAGGGACTCGTCAAAGCTCCGGTCGGTCTTATAAATCCCCTCGGTGGTCTTGACCGCCCCGGTGGTGCCGTCATCGGCGGTGGCGTTTACGTCCAGAACGACGCCGCCCTCCACCTCCTTACCGCCCATGGTGACAAGGTAGGTGTCCTTGCCCCCCTTGGTCTTGGAGAAGTAAAGGTTATAGAACAGGATAGCCGCCTGGCCCCGGGTGATAACGTCCGCTCCGCCCAGGGAAAGTCCGTCGGTGAGGCCGGCGGTGGCCCCGGCAGCCAAATACCCGTCATACCAGGCACCGCCGGTGGACACATCCTTCACTCCGTAGCCCAGCATCCGGCAGAGGATGGTCACCGCCTCGCCGTAGGTGATGGCCCGGTCAGGCTGGAAGGTGCCGTCGCCCACCCCTGCCACCAGGGGAGTGCTACCTTCCGAACTGTCGCCCAAGGTGATGATGGAGGCCAGGTTAATGTAGCCTGTGGCCCAGAAGGTGGGGCCCACATCCAGATAGATGGTACGGCTCCGCTGGGCCGGCTCCTCGTCCTCCCGGTCCAGGGCCCGGACCGCCATGGCGCAGAACTCGGCCCTGGACAAGGTGCCGGAGGGGTTGAAGCTGCCGCCGGGAACGCCGTTGACCACCCCCATCAGGCGGAGGAACTCGGCGGCCTCAGAGACCTCCGGCAGCGCGTAGAGGTCGGAGAAGGAGGCGGCGGAAGCGGGAAGGGTCAGAAGTCCCACCGTCAAAGCCGCCGCCAGAGCGGTGGAGAGGAGACGTTTGAAGCGCATTTGCAACACATCCTTTGTATAAGCTAAAGTGAAACGAAGGAACGGAAAGCGGTCAATCTGCCCGCAGGGCTTCCACGGGCTGGAGGCCGCTGGCCTTAATGGCGGGATAGAGGCCGAAAATCACGCCCATGGCTACCGAGAAGGCAAAGGCTCCGCCGGTGACAGCCGGACTGGGCCAGGAGATGAAGTCCAGCACGATTTTACAGACAATGACTGTGCCCAAATAGCCAATGGCGATGCCCACAAGCCCGCCCAGGCCGCAGATCAGGCAGGCCTCGATCAGAAACTGGGCAATGATGCTTTTCCGTTCGGCGCCGATGGCCTTGCGGATGCCGATCTCCCTCGTCCGCTCGGTGACGGTGACCAGCATGATGTTCATAATACCGATGCCGCCTACCAGCAGGGAGATGGCGGCGATGCCGCCCAGGAAAAGCTGCTGCATCCGGTTCTGTTCGTTGGAGTCGTCGATCCACTGGTTCTGGTTGTCCGCCCAGAAGGAGCCGCTATCGCCCACCAGTCCCTGACCAAAGCCATTGAGCATGGATACCGCCAGAGTGGCGGAGGTGGCGTCCTTGGCTACGGCAACAAACTGGCCTGTGTCCACGTTGCCGCTGAAAAGCCGGCTCAGGGTATAGGGCATCAAAATGACCCGGTCCTTGCTGTTGTCGGTCAGCCCGCTGTCGGCAAACACGCCGATGACGGTGAAGGGGTTGCCATTGATGTAGATGGTTTGGTTCAGGGGGTCGGCGTAGTCAAAGATGGCCGAAGCCGCCTTGGCCCCCAGCACACAGACCTGGTTCAGGTTCTCAATATCCAGGTAAGAGAGGTCACGGCCCTTTTCCAGGGTATAGCCCATACAGAGGCTGTATTGCTGGTTGCCCAGGTAGAGCTGGGGCCGGGTGCTCCAGTCCATGTTGTCCCGGCTCAGGGTCTTGGCTCCGTACTTGATGGTGGTGTTGCCGTAGACCTGGTTCTGGGGGGTGACGCCCAGCAGGTAATCCATCTCCTGACAGTAAGAGTAGAGCTTTTCCGCCACGGTCTGGTCCTCACCGTAGCCGTTCCACTTATAGGCGTAGATGGAGATGGAGTTGTCCACCATGCTGGCGTAATAATCCTCCAGCCACTTGTTCTGTCCCTTGGCGAAGGACACCAGGATAATGACCGCCGCCAGGCCGATGATGATGCCCAGCATAGTAAGGGCGCTGCGGCCCTTTTTGGCGGCGATGGACTTGGCGGCAATCTTGAATGCCTGCCGGATGTTCATAGGCCCGCCTCCTCTCTGGGACCGTCAAAGATGATCCTGCCGTCGGAAATGCGGACCACCCGGTCTGCTGTGGCGGCGATGGAGTTGTCATGGGTAATGAGGATGACGGTGGTCCCCGTTTCCTGATGGAGGGTGTGAAGAATTTCCAGCACGTGCCGGCCCGTCTTGGAGTCCAGCGCGCCCGTAGGCTCGTCGGCCATGATAATAGGGGGGTGGGTGGCAATGGCTCGGGCGATGGCGACCCGCTGCTGCTGGCCGCCGGACATCTCCGAGGGCTTGTGGTCGGAGCGGTCAAACATTGCCACTTTTTTCAGGGACTCCTCCACCCGCAGCTCCCGCTCGTCAATGGGCAGGCCCTGGTAGATGAGGGGCAGCTCCACATTCTCCGCCGCCGACAGGGCAGGGATCAGGTTGTACCCCTGAAAAATGAAGCCGATCTGCTTGTTCCGGGTGTGGGCCTGCTTTTTATCGGTGAGGGTGGTCACGTCGGCCCCGTCCAGATGGTATTCCCCATAGGTTGGGATGTCCAGCAGCCCCAGCACATTCATCAACGTGGACTTGCCAGAGCCCGAGGCGCCGATGATGGCTACGAACTCTCCCCGGTCGATGGTGAGGTCGATCCCGTCCAGGGCCCGGACCTCGTTTTCCCTGCCCTCGTTGTATATCTTATAGAGGTTCTTGACTTCAATCAGCATGGCGCTCACCCATTACCAGTTGCTGGCGTTGTTGGTGATGTAGCCCGTAAAGACCTCCTCGCCCTCGTTGAGGCCCGACTTGATCTCCACATTGGAGGAGTCGGAGAGGCCGGTCTCCACCAGGACGGCAAAGAAGCCTTCCGGGACCTCCCAGCTCTCATCGGCCTCCAGAGCCCGCTCGTCAGGCTCGCCCTTTACAAAGCACACCGTGGCGGTACCGTTCTGCTGGAAGGCGGAGGGGCCCCGGCTGGAGCTGCCGCCAATAAACATCACATTGCCGCCGGAAACGGAGACAGCCATGGCTTGGGGCACGGCGTTTTCGGGGATAGCCACCAGGTCCCCGGCAGGCAGGGCCACAACGTCGTTTCCAGCAGGCAGAGCCACAACATCATTTCCGGCGGGCAGGTTTACAACGTCCCCGTCCACAGCGGGCAGGTCTCCGTCCCCGGCGGGGGCGGCGTCACCGCCCTCGGGAATGACAGCGCCATCTCCCTCGGGAAGGGCATCGTCTCCGCCTTCAGGAAGCGGATCGGCCATATCCCCGTCCTCAGGGATAACATCTATCGGGAAGGAGACGTCGCCCTCACCGATCAAGTCCCCGTCCATCATGCCGGGGTCCATCATTTCGCCGCCCATCATGTCGCCCTCGGCGCCGGGCAGCGTCACGTTCTTCACAGCCTGGATGGGTACCACCAGGCAGTTGTCCGACTGGCTGGCGACAAAGGTGTAATCTACGTAAGAGTTGGTCATCAGCATCCCGTCAGGGTTGTCGACCACAACTACGGCGGGGAAGGAGGCCACGCCGTTCTCCGCCTTGGCGGAGAGGGACACGGAATCCACCACGCCCATGTAGTAGTTGCCCATCATGTCCTGGATGTCCACCATCATACCTTTGGACACATAGCCGATGTTCCGCTCGTCAATGGAAATGTCGATCATCATGGTGGCGGTGTCGGCAATATAAATGCTGGCGCCGGAGGAGACCTCCTCGCCCACCATCAGCCCGCAGGAGATGACCTGTCCGGCGATGGGGGATACGGCGTGGTAGTTGTCCAGCTTCTCCTGGGCCTCCTCCACCGCCTTCACGGCGTTGTCCACGTTCTTCTGGGCATCCTCCACGCTCTTGAGGGCCTCCCGGCGGCTGTTCTGCTTGGCGGAGATGTCCGCCAGGGCGTCCTTGTCGCCCAGCCGGACCAGGGTTTGGCCCTCCTTCACATCGGCGTAGTTCATCAAAGAGACAAACTCCACCGGACCGGCGACCTTAACGGCAATTTTGGTGGTCTCGTAGTATTCCAGCTTGCCGCTCTCATAGGGGTAGGCCGGCTCTCCATTGGTCCCGGTGAGGTTGGCGGAAGCGGTCATGCCTTCGGTGAGAGTGCCGGGATTGTCCATGACAAAGACCACCTCAAAGGTGACAGAGCCCTCGGGCACCACCCGCTTGACCATGTTGACCTGCTCTACCGTAGCGGGATAATCACTCATGGAGGCAGGCAGGGTGATGCGGGCGGACTGGCCCACGCTGATCTGGCCCTCGTAGGCCCAGCTGTAATAAAGGTGGAGCCGCAGCTTGGTGTCATTGATGACGGTAGCCACCGCTGTACCCACGGAGAGGTCGTCTCCGGTGCGGATGTCCCGGTTGATGTCGGTGAGCTTCCCATCGTGGGGGGCGGTGATGGTCAGGTTCTGGAGGTTCTCCTCCATCTTCTCCAGCTCCCGGTCATAGTCCGAGATGGCGTCCTGAGCCTTCCGTACATTCTCCTGAGCGGTGCGGACGTTCTCCTGGGCGTTGCGGAGGGCGTCCTGGGCGGCAGTGTCGTCCAGATTATAGAGAAGCTGTCCCTCCTCCACGTAGTCGCCCTCGCTGACAAACAGCTCCAGCACCCGGTAGCCCGCGTCAGGGGTCACCGTGGCCGAGTTCTTGGCCCGGGCGTTGCCCATGCCGGAAACGGTGCTCTGGATGGAGCCGTACATGACGGGCATGGTCATTACCTCGCCCAGGCCGGCCTCATCATCGGTGAATATGTACTTCTTTAAGGCCCAGCCGCCTCCGCCCAGAATAGCGGCGGTCACCACCAGAGCGATGGCACGCCGGACCATTTTCCGGCGTTTCTGCTTCTGCTCGTGGGTGGCGGGGCTTTTCCCCTTCCGGGGTCCGGTGGGCGGCACGGGAGCCGCCGGGGTTTCCATTACGGGTGTTTGCTGTTCTGCCATGACATTTTCCTCCCGGTACAAATATATCAACATTTCTGCGGCGTATCAGTAACTTATATTATAGGACTGGCCCTTTAAAATTACAATAACAAAGCGGTGACAAATTCTTAAGTGTTTCTGACGATACAAGACCATGATAATATATAGACGTACAACCAAGGGAAAAGTTTCACTGTTTTTGAAAAAAACCTCTTTTTTGGGGGTGGCGGATTTTTTCCGGACGTGGTACAATGAATTTACTTATAAAAATGGGGTGGTATGCGGTGAAGCTGTTTGAGGAGACCGTGGACCAGAAGGTGATATACCAGGGCCGGATCGTGACCCTTCGGACCGACATCGTGCGGTTGGAAAACGGGCGGATGGCGGGCCGGGAGGTGGTGGAGCACCCCGGCGGGGTGTGCGTGCTGCCTTTGGAGGAGAACGGCGACACCTACACCGTGCGCCAGTACCGCTATCCCTTTGCCGGAGTCCTGGAGGAGCTGCCCGCCGGGAAGCTGGACGGAGCCGAGGACCACGAGCTCGGCGCCCGCCGGGAGCTTTCGGAGGAGATCGGCTGTGAGGCCGGGGAGCTGATTTATTTGGGCAAGCTCCTTATGTCGCCGGGATTCTGTACGGAGGAGCTGCATATGTACCTGGCCCGAAAGCTCCGCCATGGGGAGCAGCACCTGGATGAGGATGAATTTTTAGAGGTCCGCAGGCTCCCCTTTACGGAGCTTTTAGAGCGGGTTTTGTCAGGGGAGATCACCGACGCCAAGACGGTGGCCCTTGCCCTGAGGGTCAGGGAATTCTTGAGCCGTGAGGCGGGAGGGACGAAATGAGCAAGAAAATTCTGATCGTAGAGGACGAAAAGAATATTGTGGATATTCTCTCCTTTAACCTGGGCCGGGAGGGATACGACACGCTGGAGGCCTATGACGGAGAGATGGGCCTGAAGTTGGCCCTGGAGGAGAACCCGGACCTCATCCTGCTGGATTTGATGCTGCCCAAAATGGACGGCTTTGACGTGTGCCGGGCGGTGCGGGAAAAAAACCGCTCCACTCCCATTATCATGCTCACCGCCCGGGAGGAGGAGAGCGACAAGGTTTTTGGCCTGGAACTGGGGGCCGACGACTACATCACCAAGCCCTTTTCCATGCGGGAGCTGCTGGCCCGGATCAAGGTAAATATCCGCCGGACCGAAATGCTCACCGAGCAGCCCTCCGCCCCGGCCCAGAGCGGGGGCAGCCGCATGGAGCGGGGCCGTATCCTCATTGACGAGGCCCTTCTCATGGCCTTTAAGGACGGCAAAGCCCTGGACCTGACCCAGCGGGAGTATGAGCTTTTGAAGTATCTGGCCTCCTCCCCAGAGAAGGTCTATTCCCGGGAGGCCCTCATGGAGCACGTGTGGAATTATGACGGCTATGTGGGGGACGTACGGGCGGTGGACGTGGCTGTCCGGCGGCTCCGGGAGAAGGTGGAGGACGATCCTGCCAACCCCGCCTTTATTTTGACGCGCCGGGGACTGGGGTACCTGTTCCGGGAAGGCTGAGGAGGAGGCCCGGCGGTATGACGATTCCCTGGAGCGGATGGAGCGAAAATGGCTCCCCTGCCAGGAGGAGTTTGCCATTCTCTCCCATGCGTTTTTAGAGTGACGGCGGGGGTCCTGCCCCGGCTCTGTCCCAGCGAAAGGTGAAAAGGGGGGTAACCCATGTTTCGCAGCCTGCATATGAAGCTGATGCTCATTATGACCTTGCTCATCGTGTCGCTGATGACGGTGGTAGGAGCCTTTCTGGTGAACTCGGTGTCCGGATTTTATTTGGACCAGTTTTACTCCCAGATGCAGGGCGTCTTTCAGAATGACCCGGAATTTTACCATGATCTGGAAAATGCCGCCCCCGATGAGGTGAGCGGCGCCCAACAGATCGACCAGATGCTTCGGGCGCGGAGCGGCGACCTGGGTGTGGACGGCCTGACCCGGAATTTCTATGTGCTGGACGGAGCCACGGGAGCGTATCTGGCGGGTACCAATGAAACCGAGGGCGTATCCCTCACTCTGACCCACAACCTGTCCGCCGCCCTTACCGGAGAGGTGGGCGACTCCTCCGACCCCACCGCCGCCTATATGGACGTGGCCATCCCCGTTACCCGGGGGGAAAGGGACTATGTGGTCTATATCAAGGACTCCAAGCAGGCGGTCCAGAACCTGACGGGTCAGCTTGTAGTCCTGATTCTGGAGGCTCTGGCCTTCGGCATCGCCATTTCAGTGCTGCTGTCCTTCCTCCTGTCCAAGACCCTCATTACCCCCATCGAGCGGCTTACCGAGGGTGCGGAGGAGGTAGCCTCCGGAGATTTTTCCCACAAGATCGAGGTGGATTCCCGGGATGAGATCGGCGTTTTGACCTCCACCTTCAACGACATGGCCCGCCAGCTCCAGAGCACTTTGCAAGAGGTGGAGAACGAGCGGAACAAGCTGGGCACCCTGTTTCTTCATATGACCGACGGCGTGGTGGCCTTTGACCAGCGGGGGGAGATCATCCAGTCCAACCCCGCGGCGGAGGAAATGCTGGGGCGGAGCCTGCCCATCGGGGGAGAGGTAAACTATACGGCTCTCTTTGGAGATATGGCCTCTCTCCGGGAGGCGTTGGAGCCGGGAGCCTTAGGCTTCATTGCCGGCAGCCGGGAGCTGGAGGGCAGGAGCCTGGAACTGCTGCTGGCCCCCTTTGACCGGGACCATCAGACGGGAGTGCTGGTGGTCATCCACGATGTGACCGAGCGGAACAAGACTGAGGAGATGCGCAAGGAGTTTGTGGCAAACGTCTCCCACGAGCTGAGGACCCCCCTGACCAACATCCATTCCTATGCCGAGACCCTGGTGGACAGCGCCGGGAGCCTGCCTCCCGACATGGAAAAAAGCTTTCTCAACGTGATTTTGAGCGAGTCGGAGCGGATGGCCCACATCGTGCAGGACCTTCTCACCCTGTCCCGGTTCGACTCGGGCAGGAGCGAGCTGAACCTGACCACCTTTTCCTTTGCCGAGGCCATTGAGACCATGGTCAATGCCAACCGCCTGGAGGCCGAGCGTCATGGGCATACCCTCACCGTGGAGCTGCCTAACCGTCTTCCCAAGGTGACGGCAGACCGGGAGCGGATCACTCAGGTAATGATGAACGTGGTGTCCAATTCCATCAAATATACCCCCGATGGAGGGAAGATTGCGGTTACAGCCGGCTCCAACCAGGATAAGGTGTGGCTGGAGGTATCCGACAACGGCATTGGTATCCCCAAAGCCGACCGGGAGCGCATTTTTGAGCGTTTTTACCGGGTGGACAAGGCCCGTTCCCGGGAGTCGGGAGGCACCGGCCTGGGCCTTTCCATCGCCAAAGAGATCGTAGACCAGCATCAGGGAAGTATCTCTATTGTGGACAAGCCGGACCCTGGCCTGACCATTCGGGTAGAGCTGCCCATTGAGGGCCCCCGCCATGCCGAGGCGTAAGGAGGCCCCCCCGGTGGCAAAGCCCACCGGGCGGCGGCGTTTGATTGAGATTGGCAAGGATATTTTGATCGCAGCTTTGACCTGCTCCGCTGTGTTCCTGGCCTGGCAGACTCCCCTTGTTACCCAGCTTCGGGGCTGGGTGGCTGCCGCCCCCCCGGCGGTGGAGCCGGTGGCCCGGCAGCCCAAGGAGGCGGTGGAGCCATACGGGATCGCCGCCCGGAACACCAGAGGCCTCTACGGAGCGGTATATGATGCGCTCCAGGTGGACCGGGCCTTCGGGGAGCTTTCTCCTTTGCTGGGGGAAGGCTTTGCCGCCGCAGGGACTCCGGAGCGGACCACCCGCCGCCAGTGGCAGGCATATTTGGAGGCGCCGGGAATCTACTGTACCTTCCAGGGTGCGCCCTCCCTCTCCGTCATGTCCGCATGGCTGGGGCAGGGGACTGGGAGCCTGGAGGGAAAGGCCTGCGCCCTCCTCTTGGCCTGGGACGGGACCCAGGTCTGGCTCTCTTGGCGGGACGGAAACGACTACTACCGGACGTCTACCCAGGTCCACTATGAGGGCCATATGGACGCTGTTCTGGAGAAATTCGATCCCAACGGCGCCGCTTTTGCCTATGTCCTGGCCCAGACCGACCGGGCCTATGAAACCATTGACCCGGACGTGCTGGTACCCATGACTGCCCCCCAGCCCCAGCGGTATGCTGTCTCCGCACCTGATTTTGTGGGGGACGGGGAGGCATTGGAGCAGCTCCTCACCGCCCTGGGCTTTCAGTCTGGGGTAGGCTCCGCCTATGAGGCCGCCGGGGGCCTGGCCATCAACGAGAGCGGTGACCGCCTCCGGGTGAGCGCCGACGGCGGCGTGATTTTTCACGCCGGAGAGGAGGCTCGCTATCCCGTCTCTACCCAGACAGGCCGGGTGACGGCGGAGGAGGCTGCCACCGCTGCCTGGACCCTGCTGAACCGGGCTGCCGCCCCATGGAAGGGGGAGGCCCTGGACTTTGTCCTTACTGGGACAGAGGAGGGAGAGGAGGGTTGGACCGTCACCTTCCACAGCCGATTGGAGGGGATCCCCTTGCAAACGGGAACGGAGGGCTGGTCCGCCAGCTTTACCATTGCCGATGGGCGGGTAACCGATTTCGCCCTGACCTTGCGGAGTTACCTTCCCACGGGGGAGACGGCTCTGCTGCCTGGGCAGCGGCTGGCCGCTGCCGCACTGGGGGCGGAAACCTACCAGGACAGCGGGAAACGCCTGATTTTGAGCTATCATGATACGGGGAGCAGCTCCCTTGCCGCCGGCTGGATGGCGGAGGAATAGCAAAGCTGTTTATACGGCCCGTTTGAACCGTAAGGAGGCCTGCCATGCGCTGGTCTAAAATCAAAAACATCATCATATTGCTGCTGGTGATCGTCAACGGCTTCCTGCTGGGGCAGGTGGGCCTGCGGGAATGGCGGAGCCGCTGGAGCGACCGGGAGACCCGGGAACGGATGGTGGACATTCTGGCCCGAAACGGCGTGGCCTTTTTGCCCCAGGAGGTACCGGGGACACTGGACCTCATCTCTCACCGGGTTACCCTGTCTCCCTTTGGGGAGGAGCAGGCAGCCCTTTTGGTAGGGCCGGTGTCCGGCGTCCAAACCTCGGGGGCCAGGACCGTATACACCGGGACTGAGGGAATCGCTGTCAACGCTGCGTCGGGGGAGCTGGAGGTGGAGTTTGACTCCGGCACGGCTCTCTCTGAAAATGCGGTGCTGGAGCGGCTTTCCAAGCTGGGGGTGGACCTTCAAAGAGTGGACCAAGCTGGGGCCGGAGAGAAGGACGGCCTCCGCTATGTCCAGCTTTGGAATGGGATTCCTATCCCCGGCCAGGCCGCCGTTTTGAGCTTTTTTGAAGGAGGGACGCAGGTCCAGACTCTGAACCTCCGGCTTTTGGCGGGGACATGGGAGGACCTTCCTGCCGAGGAGACGGTTGCCGCCGCCACTGCCCTGGCCCGGCTCCTGGACGAGCTGAGCCGAGGCGAAGGGTATGTATGCTCCCAAATTACAGAAATGTATCCCGGCTATGTGGTTGGGGGTGTGGGGGACGTGACCCTGACCCCTGCCTGGTTTATTGAGACGGACACCTGGCGTTTTGCGGTGGATGGCCATACGGGCGCTGTTACCGCGATGGAATGAAATAAGCTCTGGCTTTTTGGAGAGGGAGGAATGAGAATGGAGCGACCTCTGATTGAGGGCTGTGTGGACTCCTATGCCTCCGCCATGGCGGCGGCAAGGGGCGGGGCGGACCGGCTGGAGCTGTGCGCCAATCTGGCCATCGGTGGGACGACTCCTTCTCAGGCCCTGTTTGAGCAGGTCTGCCGGGACTGCGGCGTAAAAATCAATGTGCTGATCCGTCCACGGTTTGGGGATTTTCTCTATGCTCCGGAGGAACTGGAGGAGATGGGGGAGGAAATCGCCCGGTTCCGGGAACTGGGGGCCAACGGCGTAGTCATCGGTGTGCTGACGGCGGAGGGCAGTCTGGACCGGGAGCGGATGGCGCGGCTGATGGAGCGGGCCGGAGGAATGGAGGTCACCCTTCACCGGGCTTTTGACATGGCCCGGGACCCATTCGCCGCTCTGAAAACGGCGGCGGAGCTGGGCTGCCGGACCATTTTGACCTCCGGTCAGGCCCGGAGCGCCGCGGAGGGAACGGAGCTGCTGAGAGAGCTGCGCCGACGGGGATCGGACCGGATTGCCATTATGGCGGGCAGCGGCATAAAACGGGGAAATATCCGGGAAATTTATGAAAAAACGGGCGTTCTGGCTTATCACACCACGGGCCGAAAGGGACCGGTGGACAGCGGCATGGTCTACCGGAAGGCGGAGGTCTCCATGGGCCTGCCCTCCCTGTCGGAGTATGAGATTTGGAGAACGGACGAGGAGGAGTTCCGCTCCTGCGCGAAGGCCGTTCACGGGCTGGGGAAGGTCTGACTTTTTGAAAAAAGGGGGTCTTCCCCTTGCATAAAAACAACGTGGACCCCTTTAAGGGGTCCACGTTGTTTTTGGTGGAGGCGGGGAGAGTCGAACTCCCGTCCGAAAGCATTTTCATGGGAACTTCTCCGGGCGCAGACAGTCCTTTACATTCCCTTACCTAAGCGTGGGCTGACACACTCATAGGCTTGGTAGCTTCATTGTGCATGGTGCGCTCAAAGCTTTGCGCACTCACGTTCGCCACTCAACGACGCCCCGTCCCAGGCCGTGGCCCTCCTGGGCGGAACGGTCACGGCTTAAGCCGCGACAAGCTCAACGTTATTGTTGGCGTTTAATTGTTTTTTGCCTATTTTAAGGATGTTAGGCGCATCCGCCCGCTATTCCCACTTCCACGCCCCCGTCGAAACCAGTACGCCCCCTCGTCGAGGCAAACTTCGTATCCTTCGCTCCGGCCTAAAGGCCAGAGCTCACTCACTCCGTTGCCCCTCCTCTCCAACCAAAACCAGCTTCGCTGGTTTTGGTTGGTAAAAGGTCAAGGTCAAGACCATTCAGGTCAAGGGCCTATACAGGCCGGGGAAATGTAAAACTTATGATTTCTGAGGCTCCGGATACTCCACCCCAAAGGTGTCCACCGTTACCGTTTTCATCCGCTGATCCTTGTTGGGTTTGTCGTTGTAGACGTTCCGGGGGGCCAGCACGATCTTGTCTGCCACGTCCATGCCCTCGATGACCTTGCCAAAGGCGGCGTACTCGCCGTCCAGGTGGGGGGCCGGGGCTACCATCAGGAAGAACTGGCTGCCTGCCGAGTTGGGGGCCATAGTCCGGGCCATGGAGAGCACCCCCCGGTCGTGCTTCAGGTCGTTTTTAAACCGGTTGGAGGTAAACTCGCCGGGGATGGTGTACCCCGGCCCGCCGGTGCCTGTGCCCTGAGGATCGCCCCCCTGGATCATAAAGCCGGGGATGACCCGGTGGAAGATGAGCCCGTCATAAAAGCCCTTCTTCACCAGAGAGATAAAATTGTTTACCGTGTTGGGAGCTACCTCCGGATAGAGCTCAGCCTTCATGACGCCGCCGTCCTCCATCTCGATGGTAACAATGGGATTCTGTGCCATGGAAAACACATCCTTTCCTTTAATACCGGCCCCGCTCCTTCATGGCCCGGTCAATGGTCCGCTTGCTGTCCCGCTCCGCTGCCGAGGCCCGCTTGTCGTAGAGCTTTTTGCCCTTGCAGAGTCCTACCTCTACCTTCACCCTGGAATCCTTGAAGTAGAGGGACAGGGGCACAAGGGTCAGGCCGTCCCGCTGGACGGTGCCCATCAGGCGCATGATCTCCCGCCTGTGCATCAGCAGCTTCCGGGTCCGGCGGGGGTCCTTATTGAAAATATTGCCCTTTTCATAGGGGCTGATATGTACCCCGTAGAGCCACAGCTCCCCGTCCTTCACCTGACAGAAGCTGTCCTTCAGGTTGGCGCCCCCCTGGCGGATGGACTTGACCTCGGTGCCCGACAGGACCACTCCGGCCTCATACCGCTCCTCCACAAAGTAGTCGTGGAAGGCCTTGGCGTTCTTGGCGATGGGTTTGACGCCGCCCTTTTTGTCCATGCCAAAAGCCTCCCTTTCCGGTATAATAGTGGGGCGGGTCCAAGACCCGCCCCATTATTATACCATAAATTTCACAGATGTAAACGCAAAAAATGGCGGCAGAGCTGGGCCAGGGCATGGTGGGGGAAGATGGACTGGCCCGCCTCCTTCAGCCGGGCCTCCAACAGGGGGTCGGCCTGCCGGGGGGAAGCAAATTCCCGGCACACTGCCGCCGCGCCCTCTGCTTCGGAGGGCAGAGAGAGCCAGTATTTGCCCTCCCACCACCACAGGGACGCGTCTACGGGGACATTATGTAGGGCCAGCGCTGCTTCCAAAAGGGCCTCCAGGTCGTCAAAGAGGAACCAGCTTGGTCCCACGGGCCGGACGCGGGCAAAGACCAGCACCCCGCAGCACTCGGGGTAAGCCTCAATTTCTACCGTTCCGTCCAGGACGATGCCCGCCTGTCCACAGGCTTCCCTCGTCAGCTCCAAAGCCTGCTCCAAGGTGAGGCTGCCGGGAGCGGCGGAGAGGCCCCGCCGGCTGAGGTCGGCGGGGGTGAGGTAAAGGGCCACGCTGGCGGCTCCGATGGGTTCGATGGTCATAGGGGGGCCTCCTTATCCATAGAAGTACCTCCATTATATGACCTTTCCCCTTTGCTGTATAGCTGTAATGTTTGGGAATTTTGGGGGACGGGCTTTTCTAACAGGGGAATGGGATCAATCACAGCCGCGTAGAGGGAACGGGCGAGAAAGCCCCCCGGAGCTTGCTCCGGGGGGCTTTTGACAGCAATCCTTTAGTTTTTCAAGGTCTCTGCCCAGGCGGCGTATTTTGCTACCTTCTCGGCGCACTCGGCCTTGCTCTGGCCGCTGGCCAGGATGTAGACCTTCACCTTGGGCTCGGTGCCCGAGGGGCGGACGATGAGGTCGGTGCCGTCAGAGAGCTTGTATTTCAGCACGTTGGAGCCCTTCAGCTCCATTTCTACCTTCTTGCCGGTGGCCACATCCTCCTCGGTGCCGTCCTTGTAATCCTTGCGCCTGGTGACGGGCACTCCGGCGATCTCGGTGAGGGGCTTCTCCCGCAGGTCGGCCATGAGCTTTGCCATCTTCTGAAGGCCGTCCAGGCCGGGCATCACCAGGTTCAGCGTCTTTTCGGCGTAGTCGCCGTACTTGGCATACAGCTCCTGGAGAGCGTCGTAAAGGGTCATGCCCCGGTCATAGTAGTAGGCCGCCATCTCGGTGGCCACCAGGGCGGCGGTAACCGCGTCCTTGTCCCGGACATAGTCGCCCAGCATATAGCCGTAGCTTTCCTCATAGGAGAAGATGACCTTGCCCTCGCCGGAAGCCTCCAGGGCGTTTTTCTTCTCCGCCATGAACTTGAAGCCGGTAAAGGTGTCAAACATCTGCACGCCGTTGACCTCACAGACCTTCCGGGCCATCTCGGTGGTGACGATGGTCTTCAGGGC
>CANDEE010000021.1 GCA_947383685.1 uncultured Pseudoflavonifractor sp. | reverse complement strand
CGGTCGATGGCGTAGGTTCCCACGCCCTCGGTCTCGCTCTGGGAGTTGATGGTCACGGACTTGATCTTGCCGTCCTTGAACATGGTGGTAACCACAATAGTGCCCTCATGTCCGATGGCGTTGACGGTATACTTGCCGTCGGTGGGAGCGGTCACGGCCTTGCCCTGGGCCTTGGCCAGAGCCACAGTCAGAGCGTCCTTAACTCCCCGGCTGGTGTAGGTAGCGCCGGTGATGGTATCCATCTCCAGGCCCTTGGCAGCGGCCTGATTCCCCAGGGCGTTCAGCACAGCGCCGCCGATGGTGGGGGTCTCGTCGGCGCCGGTGACCTTCACCTCGGTAATGGCGTCTGCGGAGACAGTGGCCTCAACCGTGACAGGGCCGCCAAAGCCCATAGCGGTTCCCGTATAGGTGCCGGGGGTGTAGGACACGGCTCCGGAGACATTGGGAACTCCCACCAGCTTGGCGGTGTTAGAGTCGTTCTTGTCCCACTCCACGTCAATCCCCAGCAGCTCGCTGAGGTAACGCAGGGGCGCATAGGTAACGCCGTCATAGGCAAACACCTCGGCGGCAGTCCCGTCGGACTTGGTCGGTGTGACAGTCTGGCCGTTGACGCTCATGCTCATGGGGGTGACGGAGATTGTTTTCTCTGCCCCGGCTGCCACGGCAACCGTGCCCATGACCATAACCATGGCCAACGCAAGGGCGGTGATCCTCTTTTTCATTGTACATTCTCCCCTTTCCTTGTTTTGTTTGACTCACGGTCAAATCTGTTAATATAATATCATACCGCTTCCTTTCTCTACAATCTAATCTTTCACGGTTACCATAGAATTTTTTTATCAGTGGCACGGCATTTAATTAAGCCTCTACCCAAACGTCCCTTTTTATGGTATCCTGTTTTCATCCATACTTCCCAAGGAGGCCCTTTTATTATGCTGATTGTCGTCATTGACGGGCAGGGGGGCGGCCTGGGCGCCGCGCTGGTGTCCCGTCTGAAGGCCCGGCTGGGGAACCGGGTCCAGCTTCGGGCGGTAGGCGTTAACGCCCTTGCCACCTCCGCCATGCTCAAGGCCGGCGCGGACAAGGCCGCCACCGGAGAAAACGCCGTGTGCTATAACGCCGCCCAGGCCGACTTGATCCTGGGACCCATCGGTCTTCTTGCCGCCAACTCCCTCATGGGCGAGATAAGCCCCGCCATCGCCGCCGCAGTATCCTCCGCCAAGGCCCGCCGCATTTTAGTGCCTGTGTCCAGCGGCTGCGGCATCCTGGTGGCGGGGGCCGCCGACCAGAAGCTGGAGGAGCTGTTGGACAACGCCGTGGAGCTGGCCGCAAAGGAGGCGGGTATATGAGCGCTTTGAAAAACATCCTAAGCCTTCATGCCCAGCGGTATCCCGGCATGGAGCCACGGGACTATGTGAAGCTGCTCTACCAGAGCGAGTTTGGTCCCGGCCACCTGGTGGCGGAGGGAGACGCGCTGGAAACCCTGCGAGCCGAGTTTGCTCAGGCTGCGGAGGAGCATTACACCCCCGAGTACGCCGTGGAGGCCATTGGCGGCGGACTGTGCCGTGCCCACCTGGACCCCCGGTGCTTCACCGACGCGGACCTTCCCCTGCTCTCCCGGTGCTTTGTCCGCTCCGCTCGGCCTCGGGGAACCCTGGCGGGGCTGTGGGAAAAGCTGGGCACACTGACCGCCATGGCCTGGGCCGGAGAGCTGCCCCTGGACCCCAAGGAGCTGGAGCTGTTCCTGTCTCTCTATGAAAGCGAGGGCTGCCCGCCCCTCCGCCACAGCAAGGGCTACCGGGAGCTTTACCATCCCCATTACCGGATCATAGACCGGGACCTGGCCCTCTACGCCCCCGCCCTCCGGGCCATTGACGCCCTTTTGCGGAATTCGGACGGCCCCGTCATTGTAGCGGTAGACGGACGCTGCGCCAGCGGCAAGACCACCTTTGCCCAGAAAGCGGCAGAGCTATTTGACGAGTGCAATGTGTTCCATATGGACGACTTCTTCCTCCCTCCCGCCAAACGGACCCCCGAACGTCTCGCCACCCCCGGCGGCAATGTGGACTATGAGCGGGCGGCCACTGAGCTTTTTGAACCTCTGCGCCGGGAGGAGGCGGTAGCCCACCGCCGTTTTGACTGCTCCACCATGACCATGGGAGAACCGGAGGGCATCCCCTTCCGGCGGCTTAACCTGGTGGAAGGGAGCTACGCCCTTCACCCGGAGCTGCGAAACTACGCCACCCTCCGCATCTTCTTCACCTGCTCGGCGGAAGTCCAGCTTTCCCGGCTGGAGCGGCGGGAGACCCCTGAAAGCCTGAAAAAATTCAAGGAGCGGTGGATCCCCATGGAGGAAAATTATTTTGGCCCCCTCTCCATCGAACACCAATGTGATATTCTGGTGGACACCTCCCGTCTCCCTGCTCCGGAAGAACAGTGAACCCAGGAAACTGAATAAAGCACAAGAAATGGACCGGGGGACCCGGTCCATTTTGTTGACCTTTTTTCCAAAAACCCTTTGCAGTTTTTGGTCAAAAGTGCTATCCTACAATGCGTTGCCATGATTTTGACCCCAAAGGAGCGAATTCTCATGTCCCAAATCCTCATTTGCCTGTCCATTGCCTTGATGGGCGGACTTCTCATGTCCCGACCCGCCAAAAAGCTGGGCCTGCCCGCTGTTACTGCTTACCTTATTACCGGCCTTCTCCTGGGGCCCTTCTGCCTGGGCGCTCTAGGCGTTTCCGGCCTGGGCTTTGCCAGTCTGGAGCAAGTTTCGGAATTCAACATCATCTCCCAGGTAGCCCTGGGCTTTATCGCCTTTGCCATCGGAGATGAATTTCGGCTGGAGCAGCTCCGCAGCATGGGCCACCGGGTCATCATAGTGGGCGTCGCCCAGGCGGTGGTCACTACCATCGTGGTGGACATGGCCCTTATCGCCCTCCACTATCTGAACCCGGCGCTGATCAGCTTGTCCTCCGCCATTACTCTGGGCGCCATCGCCGCTGCCACCGCTCCCGCCGCCACCCTGATGGTGGTCCGGCAGTACAAGGCCGACGGTCCCCTTACCCACCTTTTGCTGATGGTGGTCGCCATCGATGATGCGGTGGGTCTGGTGCTGTTCTCTGCCTCCTTCGGTGTGGCCTCCGCCATGGAGAGCGGTATGGTGAGCGTCATCAGCGTTCTGGTGGAGCCTGTGATCGAAATCATCCTGTCTCTGATTTTGGGTGGGCTGGCCGGATTCCTGCTCCACTGCATGGAACAGTTCTTTCACTCCCGGAGCAAGCGCCGGAGCCTGTCCATCGGCTTCGTGCTGCTGACGGTGGGTCTCTCTATGGTCGAATTTGAGGTGGGCGGCATCCATATCGGCTTCAGCCTGCTTCTCACCTGCATGATGGCGGGCACAGTGTTCTGCAACATCTGCCATACCTCCCAGGAGATTATGGAGCGCGTGGACCACTGGACCGCTCCCCTGAACATTCTATTTTTCGTCCTGTCGGGCGCGGAACTGGACCTGGGCGTGCTGTCGCAACCCCTGGTGCTGCTGGTGGGCGTTGTTTACATCCTGTTCCGCTCCCTGGGCAAATTTTTGGGTGCTTATACAAGCTGCGCCGCCACTGGGTGCGATGCCAAAATCAAAAAGCACCTGGGCATTACCCTGCTGCCCCAGGCCGGGGTGGCCTTGGGCATGGCCCTTACCGCCCAGAACCTGGCGGACGGCGCCATGGTACGGAATGTGGTGCTCTTTTCCGTGCTGGTCTACGAGCTGGTCGGCCCCACCCTTACCAAGCGTTCCCTGATGGCCGCCGGAGAAATCAAGCCCGAGGGAAAGACCTCTGCCCGGACGGCAAATGTCCCCAAGAAGCCGGTGGAACTGGGAGCAAAAAAGGGGTAAGGCTTGACTTTTTTCCCACTTTTTGCTATCATCATTCCAACGAACTGCCGTTACGAAAACGGCTCGCCCTATTTCAACAATACGGATTGTCAAAATACGCCGCAAAGGTGAAGTCCCCACGAAGGGGGCCGCTTTTGCGGCGTTTTTTGCCGAAAGGGGTATTCACACCATGAACAACGACTATCGTACCAAGAAACTGGTGCTGGCGGCCCTGCTGCTGGCCCTGGGCGTGGTTTTGCCTGCCGCCACCCACTCCATCCCAAACGCGGGCAGCGTCCTGCTGCCCATGCACATCCCCGTCCTTCTGTGCGGACTTACCTGCGGCTGGCAGTATGGGCTGACCTGCGGGCTGCTGGCTCCCGCTCTTTCTCACCTTATTACCGGGATGCCCCCGGCGGCAGTGCTGCCTTCTATGGCCTGTGAGCTGGCGGCCTACGGGCTGATCTCCGGGCTTTCCACTCGGTTCATTCACATGGGCAAGCGGATGGTCGACCTCTACCTTCAGCTTATTGCCTCCATGCTGATTGGACGGGCAGTCTACGGTGCCATGAACGCCTTGGTGTTCCGGGCGGGGGCCTACTCCATGGAGGTCTTTCTCACCGCCGCTTTTGTCACCGCCATGCCGGGAATTATCATTCAGCTCATATTGCTGCCTATGCTGGTCTTGGCCCTGGAAAAGGCCCGGGTATTGGAAGTTCCCTACGCTGCATCGGTGTAAGCCATAAAAAGAGGGATGGCTAAGCCATCCCCTCTTGAATTTCAAGGAAAATACTTGCGCTTCCCCATAAATACTGATATAATCAAGGCGAAAAACAAAAATGCGGCAGCCGGCGGGTGCGCCAACACCCGCCGGCCTGCACAGGTGAGCAACCACCTACACAGCGGTCATTCGACCGCACCGCATGGAACATTATACGATAGAACAGCCCTTTTCGCAAGGGGCGGTTTTATTGTATTTGTTTCCTATGCTTGTGTTGCATAAGAAGTTCTCTTCTTACGCTGTGTAGGCTATGCCTGCACAGCGTTTTTGTTTTTCGCCCGCCGCCTGGGGGCATCCGCCCCCAGGTCAGGCGCGGTAAACATATAAAAAGGTAGGATTTTATGAAACCTGAGTCCAATATGACCAGGGCCCAACTGATTGAATACCTTACCCTTTACCAAAAGGCCGCCCAAGACCACATCGAAGCCGTCGCCTACGTTGCCAAATGCCAGCAGCGGCTGGAGCTGGCCCGACAGGGGCTTCCTATCGCTCCCCCGAAACGGGGACGGCCTCCAAAGTATCCTAAAAAACGCCGCTCTCCCTCTCTCCCCAAGCTGGAGGAGCAGCTTTGCATTGCCCAGCAGCAGGCGGAAACCGCCTGGAAAGCATACAAGCAGTTGGACGACATGGCGGTTCTGCCCGGGCTTTCCACCCGCCAGTGTGACGCTCTGCTCCGCCGTCTCTCCGCAGAACAAGCAGACGACCCTGTCCCTTGACCGGGACAGGGTCGCTTTTTATTCCTTCAAGGCCCTTGTGGCGTTGAGGATAGCAATGACGCTGACCCCCACGTCGGCAAAGGTGGCCTCCCACATGTTGGCCTTGCCCAGTACGCCCAGAAGGAGAAATATCCCCTTTACGCCCAGGGCAAAGATAATGTTCTGGTTGGCGATGCGCAGCGTCCGGCGGGCCATGGAAATGGCCTGGGCCAGTTTGGAGGGCTTATCGTCCATGAGCACCACGTCGGCGGCCTCAATGGCGGCGTCACTGCCCAGAGCTCCCATGGCAACGCCTACGTCGGCACGGGAGAGAACGGGGGCATCGTTGATGCCATCCCCCACAAAAGCCAAGGTAGCCTTGGGAGATTTCTTTTCCAACAGGGCCTCCACCCGCTCCACCTTGTCCGCGGGCAGCAGTCCGGCATGGACTTCGTCCAGGCCCAGCTCCTCGCCCACGGCCTGGCCCACCTCCTGGGCGTCGCCGGTGAGCATGACCGTCTTTTTCACCCCCGCCGCCTTCAGGGCGGCAATGGCGGCCTGGGAGTCGGGCTTTACCTGGTCGGAAATGACGACGTGGCCCAGGTATTTTCCCTTTTCCGCTACGTGGACAATGGTGCCCACCTTGTGGCAGGGATGCCAGGAAACGCCCATATCCTCCATCAGCTTTCCGTTGCCCACGTAGACGGTCTCCCCGTCAATGTCGGCCTTCACGCCCCGGCCCGCCAGCTCCTCCACGTTGGTCACGCGGGTCTCGTCGATCTCGCCGGCATAGGCTTCCCGCAGAGAGCGGGCAATGGGGTGGCTGGAATAGCTTTCCGCCAAAGCCGCCAGCTCCAAAAGCCGTTCTTCGGAGCCCTCCTCCGGGTGGATGGTAGCCACCCGAAAGACTCCCTGGGTCAGAGTGCCGGTCTTATCAAAAACCACCACTTCCGTCCGGGCCAGGGCCTCCAGATAGTTGCTGCCCTTGACCAAAATTCCCGCCTTGGAGCAGCCGCCGATACCGCCGAAAAAGGTCAGCGGCACCGAGATCACAAGGGCGCAGGGGCAGGAAATGACCAGGAAGATGAGGGTCTGCCGGAACCATTTTGTCCAGTCCCCATCCAACAGAAGGGGCGGCAGGACTGCCAGCAGAACCGCCCCAATAACCACCGCCGGGGTATACCATTTGGCAAAGCGGGTAATAAACTGCTCGGTCCTGGCCTTTTTGGTGGAGGAGTTCTCCACCAGGTCCAGAATCTTTGCCACAGTGGAGTCCCCGAACTCTTTGGTCGTCCGTACCCGGAGAAGGCCCGACATATTCACGCAGCCGGAGATCACATCGCCGCCGGGGCCAATGTCACGGGGCAGGGATTCGCCGGTGAGAGCGGCGGTATTGAGGGTAGACATTCCCTCCAATACCACCCCGTCGATGGGCACCCGCTCGCCGGGCTTTACAACAATGACCTCCCCTACCGCCACTTCATCGGGGTCAACCGTTTCAATCTTTCCGTCCCGCTCCACGTTGGCATAGTCGGGACGGATGTCCATAAGGGCGGCGATAGACTGGCGGGACTTTCCCACCGCCACCGCTTGGAACAGCTCTCCCACCTGATAAAAGAGCATGACAAAGACGGCCTCCGGGTATTCCCCGATGGCGAGAGCCCCTACGGTGGCGATAGCCATGAGGAAGTTCTCGTCAAAAACCTGACCGTTCTTGATATTGCGGAGGGCCTTCCAGAGAATGTCCCAGCCAATGGTGAAATAGGGAATGAGGAAAAGGAAAATCGCGGGAACAGACAGCCTGGGAGCCAGCACCACCGCCAGCACCAGCAATCCACCGGCGGCACCAATGCGGTCCAGGGTCCTTCTTTGTTTTTTTGTCATAGGGCATCCCTCCTTGGGAAAATGGGCGGGGCAATGCCCGCCCGCTGCCGTTCCTGTGTCAATATGGCTTTTCCACCACCGCCAGCCCCACCGGGACCCGGCCCGGAACACGGGTCACCTGGGCGGAAAGGCCCTGCCTTTGCAAGAAATCCCGGTAGGTCGTCAGAGTAAATTTTCGCTGGGGGCGAAAGCCCATACGCTTGTATATCCCGATGAGCGCTTTGCCGAAAAGAGATGCCTCCCCCTGAAGGAAGGTAGGCAAAATCAGCTTTCCGCCGGGGGCGGTGACCCGCCACAGCTCGCTCACCGCTTTTTCCGGCCGGGCCAGCAGATGAAGAACGTTGGCGGCGATGACTACGTCATACATTCCGTCCCCTTCCGGAAGGTCAATGAGGTTCCTTACCGTGAAGGAGATATTGGTAAGCCCCCGCCGTTTTGCCTTGACTGCCGCCTTATCCAGCATGGCCCGGGAAAGGTCGGTACAGGTCACCGAGCCGGCCCGCTCCGCCGCAGCCAGGGAGAATTCCCCCGTCCCGGCGGCACATTCCAATACCGAGGCCCACTGGGGGATCAACTCCCTCACCCGGCGGACAGCCTCCCTGTACGCCTTGCGGTTGGTTGCCTCCGCCAGGTCGTAAACCCCGGCGATCTCATCCCAGAAGGTCATATCTTATAGGTTAATGAAACAGTCGGGCTCTACCTTTTTGCACACCCTTACCACCTCGGCCATGATGTCGTCAAAGCGGGCGTCGTCGGCTTCGATGGTCATTTTCTGCTGGATAAAGCTGACGGTGGCGGCGGTGACGCCGTCGATTTTGTTGATGGCGTCCTCCATTTTGGCGGCGCAGTTGGCGCAGTCTAAGTCGGTCAGAGTAAATTTCTTTTTCATGTTTGGTTCCTCCTTATGTTATGTTTGCCCCTTATTCGGCAATGTGCTCCATCCCCTGCGCTAAAATTGTCACCACATGGTCGTCAGCCAGGGAATAAAATACCGTCTTCCCCTCCCGGCGGTACTTTACCAGCTTGGACTGCTTTAATGCCCGGAGCTGGTGGGAGATGGCAGACTGGGTCATGCCCAGAAGCTGGGCAATGTCACACACGCACATTTCCGATTCAAAGAGCACATACAAAATCTTGATGCGGGTGGAATCGGCAAAGATACGAAACAGGTCCGCCAGGTCGTACAGAGTCTCGTCCCCCGGCATCTCCGCTGTGACCTTCTTCACCACGTCCTCGTGGACATGGATAAACTCGCAGCTCTCCACCTCCGGCACGTCCTCCCATGCCATAGGCCCCCTCCTCTCCATATCATATGAACAATTATTCATATGTTTTACTGTTGCTAATTATACACTTTTTTCCCCCCCTGTCAAGGGGGCCCTTCATATTTTTTTATTTTACGGATACACTGGAATTACTTCCATTTGAAAGGGGTCTTTTTCTTGGTCAATATTCAAAAGGCCGCCATGATCGGCTGCGGCTTTGTAGGGTCCTCCTCCGCCTTCGCCATGATGCGTTCCGGGGTCTTTTCCGAACTGGTACTGCTGGACGTAAACCGGGGCAAGGCCGAGGGCGAGGCCATGGACATCGCCCATGGCCTTCCCTTCTCCCGGCCCATGCGGATTTACGCCGGGGACTATTCCGACCTTGCCGACTGTGCCCTTATCGTTATTTCCGCAGGCGCCAACCAAAAGCCGGGAGAAACGCGGCTTGATCTGGTCAAAAAAAATGTGGCCATACTGGGCTCTATCATTCCCCAAATTACGGCGGTGAACCGGGAGGCCATTTTGCTCATCGTCTCCAACCCGGTGGACATCCTCACCTGGGCGGCCCAAAAAATCTCCGGTCTTCCGCCCCAGCAGGTCATCGGCTCGGGCACGGTGCTGGATACGGCCCGGCTCAAGTACCTTTTGGGTGAGCATCTGCGGGTGGACAGCCGCAGCGTCCATGCCGTCATCATCGGAGAGCACGGAGACAGCGAGCTGGCAGTCTGGAGCGGAGCCAACGTATCCGGGGTGGACCTAGACCACTTCTGCGAGCTTCAGGAGATCACAGACTACGACAAGGTTCTGGAGCTTATTTACAAAAACGTGCGGGATTCCGCCTATGAGATCATTGACCGCAAAGGAGCCACCTACTACGGTATCGCCGCCTCAGTGGCCCGCATCGCCCAGTGCATCGTCCGGGATGAACACTCCGTCATGCCTGTGTCGGTCAATTTGCAGGGGCTTTACGGCGTAGACGACCTGTGCATGAGCGTCCCGGCGGTGGTGGGCCGGGACGGAGCGGAAAAGGTACTGGAAATTGAGCTGTCCCAGGAGGAGCAGGCGGCCTTCCGCAAATCGGCCCAAACCTTGAAGGAAGTGGCAGAGAGCTTAAACCTGTAACTCTACCTCTCAAATAAGAATAACGCCGCTCTCAAAAGAGAGCGGCGTTATTCCTTGCCGTCAATGAGATATTCATAAGACACATGAAAAATTGCTGCCAAAGCCTGAAGTTCTATATCTGTCACATACCGTTTACAGGTTTCGATGCGGGTGATAACATTCTTATCCATATCCAAACCCATCAACTGGAGTTGATAGGCCAAATCTCGCTGGGACAAGTTGTCCCGCTCTCTCAAGGACTTTAGGCGGGAAGCTATTAAATTCTTTTCTCCGTTGCCAGTCCTTGGTTTTGGCATATCATCGCCCCCTCCGTCTCACTTTTTGCACTTTTGCTTGATTTTAACCGTATGTCGTGATAAAATCGGTTGTAAAAGTGAGACAAGGAGGTAAATAAAGTGGCAGTGAGTGAAGAATTGGCAGCACACGCACTGGGAGACTTTGCATTAAATCTGGTTAGGGATATCTATACCTCAGATCAGTTTGCCTTCATTACAGATGGACTGGCTGTCAGAGCATTGCAGGAGATACAGGACGTATTGGATAAAGAGGAATTAACAGATTTTGAATGTATAGATAAAATTGTAGGAATCTTTTATCGCTATAACCTAAATACCAGCCGTCACGATTTTGGGTAAAGGTTGGGGCTGTTCTTCCGTCTCACTACTCCGTCTGCAAAAGCAAAGAAGGCCCCCGATAGTTGTATTATCCTATACAACTATCGAGGGCCTTCCGCTATCTTTAGTTAGGAATCCTCTTATCTCCGCCGATCCTCCTTAATAAGTAATTTCACCGCCTCCACGCCCACCTCAATGGCGGCGTGAAGGTCGTGGCTCTCCTTCTGATCCAGGCCCGCGGCCTCCCGCTCCTGGTTCCAAATGACGTGGAAGCAGGAGCCGCACCGCACCCCCAGAGCGGCGGCGCAGCAGAAAAGGGCCGCCGACTCCATTTCCGAGGCCAGCACTCCCAGCCGCTTCCAGGCCTCCCATTTCGCCAGCAGCTCGTAGCTGACGGGCATCCGGGCGGGGGAGTGCTGTCCATAGAAGGAATCCTTACACTGGACTACCCCGGCGTGCCAGCTCTTGCCCAGGTTTTTCGCCGCCTGGACAAGGGCCTGCTGAACCTCGTAATCGCTGACGGCAGGAAATTCAATGGGAGCGTACTCCCGGCTGGCCCCCTCGTGACGGACGGCTCCGGTGGCGATGACCACGTCGTCGGACTGAACCTTCAGGTTGATGCCCCCGCAGGTGCCCACCCGGACAAAGGTGTCCACGCCGATGGCGTGGAGCTCCTCCATGGCAATGACGGCGGAGGGGCCGCCGATGCCCGTGGAGCAGACACTGACCTTCTCTCCCAGAAGGGAGCCGGTATAGACCACATATTCCCGGTTCTGCTGGACTTTTACGGAATCGTCCAGATAGGCGGCGATTTTCTCCACCCGGCCCGGGTCCCCCGGAAGGATGCAGTACCGGCCCACGTCCCCCTCTTTGCATTTGATGTGGAATTGAAGCTCATGTTCCTGCATAAAAGCCACCTCTTTTTCAAAATATGGATTCCTTTTTTATTATAGCGCACTTCCGGAAAAGAGGAAAGAGAAAAATAAGGGGCGGACCATCCTCCCTGGTTCCTCTATTTCCGTTTTACTAAAACTGGTGCTTGAAAAAGTAGTCGGATATTGGTAAAATTGGGAATATACACATTCCCGCCGTCTTTTCTTCGGAGGCGGCAAAGGAGTTGGACCATTTTGCATATTGAAAATTGGTTTTGGGTCGGTTTTGTGGGCGGAGGCCTTTCCCTCCTATTTTCCTTTCTCCAACTGGGGCGGCTTCTTCCCCTGTCCCAAGGGGATGAGCCTTCTCAGGGACTGTCGGAGGCCCTTCGCAAGGGCACCAACGCCTACCTGAAGTGGCAAGTACTCCTGTCCGGGGCAGGGCTTCTCCTGGTCTTTGGGCTGATGGAGGCGCTTGTCTATCTCCGCCGCCTGGGGCAAACTACGCCGTTGTCCCTCCTCTCCGGAGGACTGTGCGGGCTTCTGGTGGGAATTGCCGGGGCCAAGGCCACCGCCGCCGCGGGTCCCCGGTCCGCCTCTGCCGCCGGGGAGCGGTTGGACCGGGGGGTGGACGCCGCCCTCAGCGCCGGGGCCACGGTTGGCTTCCTGGCTGTTGGACTGGGCCTTGTCCATCTTACCGGCTGGTTCTTCCTGCTCAAATACCAGATGGGCTACGATGCCGAGGCTGTTGCCCGGACCCTCCTCTTTTTTGGGTTAGGAAGCGCCCTTGTCTCCCTTCTTTTCCATATGGGCGGCGTTTTCGCACGGAGCGCCGGGACAACCGCCGAAACAGTGGACCGGGAGATGGGCCTGCCCCCCGACGACCCCAAAAATCCCACCGCCATTGCCGACCGGGTGGGGCACGGGGTCGGCTCTGCCGCCGGGTTGTCCGCCGGATTGTACTCGGCCTATGAAAACGGCCTCTTTGCCGCTCTCTTTTTGGGGGTATCTGCCTTTGCCTCCGCCGACATGGCGTGGAACGCCATGCTCCTTCCCCTGACCGTAGCGGCGGCGGGAGCTGTCGCCTCCCTGATCGGGTTTCTCACGGTCCGGCCCAGGGAGCGGGGAGACCGCTATTCCCTGCCCTGGTGCTTACGCTTTGCCGCCCTGGTCCCCGCTGTCCTTACTGCCGTTGCCGCGATTCCCGTCACCTACCTTTTGATGGGGAGCTGGACGCTGTGTCCCTCCATTGCCGTGGGCCTGGCGGCGGGCTTTCTGATTCCCCTGTCCGGGGAATATGCCACCTCCGACACGTACCGGCCTGCCCGGTCTCTGGCGGAAACCGCTGAAACCGGCTCCACTGCCGCCCTCACCGGGGGATTGGCTATGGGCCACCTTGCCGCCACCCTCCCCGTCCTGCTCCTGGCTGCCACTCTCACCGCTGCCTTTTGCACCGCCGGAGGGCTGAACGATTTCCCTAAGGGAGCCTATGGCATCGCCCTGGCGGGTGTGGGACTGCTCTCTACCTCTGGAATCACCCTGACTGTCGCCGGAACCGGCCCCGCAGGAGACTGCGCCGCCCATGCCGCCTCCCTCACCGATATTGACGAGGTCCCCCGCCGCCGGGCGGACAATCTGGCCTCGATCGGAGCCTCCGCCGTCAACGGAGGCCGGTGCCTTGCCGCCGGTGCCTCTGCCCTGACCGGGTTCGCGCTGTTTCTGGGCCTTGCCAAGATGCTGGAGGAAAGCCAGTCCGGGCAGGTCTTTGACTGGCTGACTCCCCTGCTGCTCCCGGGAATTCTTTGGGGGCTTCTGACCACCTTCCTTTTCTTAGGTTTCTTTCTATCCGCCATTCGCAGCTCTGCCAGGGCCTTGCTTCTCCAGGCCCGCAGCCAGTTCCAGGACAATGAGGAGCTGATAAGCGGGGACCAGGCCCCGGACTACGCCGTCTGCGTCTCCCGGTGCGCCGTCCGGTCCTTGCTGTATTTCATCCCCCCGGCACTGCTGGCTCTCATTGCCCCGGCAGCCGCGGGGCTGCTGCTGGGGTTCCAGGGGTTGATGGGATTCTTGGGCTGTGTACTGATTCTCAGCGTAACCCTGTCCCTACTGTTCTCCCTCTCCGGCGGGGTCCTGGGCGGCGCCCGGCGGTACGTGGAGAGCGGCCGAAAGGGCGGACGCGGCTCTGACTGCCACCGGGCCATCCTGACGGCGGAGCGGGCGCTGACCTCCCTCAGCCACGGAGCGGGTCCTGCCCTGCTGTCCTTCGCAGCTCTGGCGGTAACCCTTTCCCTGCTTGGCTCCGTTGTATTTGTCACCTTCAATCTTCCCGCCCTGCTGGGATAAGTCCATAAAGAGCGGCGCTGCCATCAGGGCGGCGCCGCTTTTGTTTTACAAACGGGACAAATGGGAGTATAATAGTAACCCACCCTACAAAGAGGAGGCGGCACATGAAAAAGCGGCTTTTCCCTGTCCTGTTGGCAGCGCTTCTGCTGCTGGGCGGCTGTACTCCAGCCCCTGCCGGGGATGAAAAACTGCATATCTTAGCCACCACCTACCCCATATACCTCCTGGTCACCGACCTCACCACCCAAACGGAGGATGTGACAGTAGACCTTCTGGTGAACTCCCAGACCTCCTGTCTTCACGACTACACCCTGACGGTGGAGGACATGAAGGCCATTGAGGGGGCCGATGTCATTGTCATGAACGGGGCAGGGCTGGAGGATTTTATGTCCGATGCCCTCAGCCAATCCAGCGCGGCAGTCATCGACTGCTCGAGGTTTGTCGACCTGCTGCCCACTCTGGAACACGCAGGCCACGACGGGCATGACCATGAGGAGGAGTGGGATCCCCACTACTGGATGGACGCCGGATGGGGCCTGACGGTGAGGAACGAGCTCCGTCAGGCCCTTGCGGAATATGTGGAGCTGACAGGCCCATTTGTGGAATACCAGCTTCCTGACCCCGCCAGCCTTCTGGGGGGCCTGTCCTGCCCCTACCTCATTACCTTCCACGACGGGTTCCAATATTTCGCCAAAGAATGTGGCCTGACTCTCCTCAAGGCCATCGAGGAGGAGGAAGGCTCTACCGCCTCAGCCCGAGAAATCAAGGAGATCACAGCCCTTATTGACCAATATCACATCCCCGCCATCTTCGTGGAGAAAAACGGCTCCCGGGCCACGGCGGAGGTCATCAGCCGGGAAACGGGCTGTGGCATCTATGAACTCGATATGCTTATGTCCGGCGGGGAGGGCAGGTTTTCCGCCTACCTCAACGCCCTGTACGCCAACATGGAAACTGTCCGGGAGGCCCTGAAATGAGCATACACATCCACAAAAACTGCACCGGCCACGGCTGTGAGGGACTGTGCTGCCTGGAGTTGAAGAACGTTGGGGTCACCATGGGCTCGGACGAGCTGCTCCATGACGTGTCCTTCCACCTCCACTGCGGAGAGATCGTGGCCCTCATCGGCCCCAACGGGGCGGGAAAATCTACTCTTTTTAAGACCATCCTGGGCCAGCTTCCCCACTCCGGCTCCATCAGCTTCCACCGCTCTGACGGGGAAAAGCGGCGGCCCATCATCGGCTACGTGCCCCAGTCCCCCGCCTTTGACCGGGGCGATCCGGTGAGCGTGCTGGACTTCTTTGCCGCCGCCATCTCCGACTGGCCTGTGTTTTTACCCATCCCCGGAAAGCTGCGGGAGCGAATCATGACCTGTCTCGCCCGCACCCACGCCGAGGGACTTTTGGGCAAGCGGGTGGGCGCTCTCTCCGGAGGAGAACTCCAGCGGGTCCTCATGGCCCTGGCCCTGGAGCCCCTCCCCCACATCCTCATTCTGGACGAACCTCTCTCCGGGGTAGACGTGGAGGGTGAAAAGCAACTTTTGGACATGCTGGATGAGCTGCGGCGGACCTACGACCTCAGCATCCTTCTCTCCACCCATGACTTTGCCACTCTGGAGCAGTATGCCGATAAGGTGCTCCTTCTTCAGAATACGGTTTTGAAGATGGGTTCTCCGGCGCAGGTCCTCTCCAGCCCCGAATTTCAAACTGTATTCCATCTTCGAATGGGAAAGGGGGTGGAGTGAATGTCCCTGTGGTACGCATTGGTAGACCTGCTTCCTTTTGAGTGGGCCCAGCCGGGGCAGATGTTTTTTATGAAAAATGCCCTTTTGGCTATTCTGGTCATTTCCCCGCTGTTCGGCCTTCTCTCCACCATGGTAGTGCAAAGCCGGATGAGCTTTTTCTCCGACGCCCTGGGCCACTCCGCCTTCACCGGCATCGCCATTGGGGCCCTGTGCGGGCTGGCGGAGCCCATGTGGGCCGCCGTGGGCTTCGCCCTGGCGTTTTCCCTTCTCTTTACCTATGTCCGCCGCCGCTCGGCTTTGGCCAGCGACACGGTGATTGGGGTCTTTTCCTCCACAGCGGTGGCTCTGGGCATCTTTATTGCCACCCTGGACGGCGGCTCCTTCACCCGGTTCAACACCCTGCTTATCGGTGATATTTTAAGCGTAGAGCCGCGAAAAACCATCCTTCTGGCCGCCATTCTGGGGGTGATTCTGGTTCTGTGGGTCTGCGCCTACAACACTCTGCTCCTCTCCGCCCTTCACCCCGCCCTGGCTGATAGCCGGGGAATCCAGGTTTTCTGGCAGGAGGCAGTGTTAAACGCCGCCATTGCCGTGGTAGTCACCCTGTCCATGACCTGGGTGGGACTGCTGGTCATCAACTCCCTGCTGGTCCTCCCCGCCGCCGCGGCCCGCTGCCTGGCCCGGAACATCCGGCAGTACCACCTTTTTTCCATACTGGGGGCAATGGTCTGCGGAGTGGCGGGACTTACGACCTCCTACTATATCGGCGCCTCCGCCGGAGCCGCCATTACCCTGTACCTGGCCCTTTATTTTGCCATCGCCACCGCTTTCCAGGGAAAGCGGCTTTGACCCCAATAAAAAGGCCGTCCGGTTTCCCGGACGGCCTTTTTTTATTCTCCCTGGGGGACCAGAGTCCCCCCTGCTCCGGCGGTCTTTGGCGTTTTTCGCGGCAGGGTGGCAAGATACCCCTCCACCCCGTTTACCACGCCCTGGGCCACCTTCTCCTGGTACTCCGGCTGTATCAGCCTTTCTAGCTCCTCGTGGCAGGACATAAATCCCATTTCCAGCAGGGCGGCGGGCATGACGGTCTCCCGGAGGACCACATAATCGTTGGTGAGCAATCCCCAGTCCATAGAGCCGGTCTGGGCCACCACCGCCTTCTGGATATAGCCCGCCAGACGCTCCCCAGCAACGCTGTTGGGGTAGGAGTAGGTAAAGGTCCCCTGAAAGGACAGGTTGGTAGGGCTGGCATTGGCATGAATGGAAACGAAAATATCCGCCCCCACATTGTTTGCCACATTGCATCGGTCATAAAGGTCCATATACACGTCCTCATTCCGTGTCAGGACCACATTGTATCCTTTCTCCTTCAACAGCTCCGCCGCCCGAAGGGTGACGGGCAGGGTAATGTCCTTCTCACTGACATCCTCATAGACCGCTCCATTTGCCGAACCGCCGTGTCCCGCGTCCAGCGCCACAATATAGGCGTTCGGGTCCCAGTTTTCCGGGAGAGTGGGCAGCTCGGCTCCCGTCTCCGGCGGGGTCACCGAAATGATTACCGCCTGAAGGTCCGCATCCCCGGTGACTGTCACGTTCTCTCCATAGGTACAGCCCCGGGCCAGGTCCAGCACCACCCGGGTCACATAGTTCTCCCGCGGGTTTATGTCGCTCCCATGCTGGGCGTAGCGGATCTGACTCACCACCGGGTTCTCCGGACATAGGATACCATCCCCCCCGCTGCCGATAACCACCCCCATCAGGTCAATGACCACCCGGTCTCCCAGGTCTGTGACCCGGTACTGGGGCTCGGAGCTTAAGGAAAGGGTAATGGTTTGGGCGTTATCATCGGCGGTCAGCCGGGTCAGCCGTCCTCTGGGAGGCGCGTCGGGGTCAGGAGGCTCCACCACAGCGGTGACCATAGCGGCAAAGGCCTCGTTGTCCCAGTCCACCTGGGCGTGAAGCTGCTCTGAGACAAACCGGAGCGGAACCAGGGTCCGCTCCACCTCCCCGTACCGGACCACCACAGCAGGTACCCGCCCAGGGAGGTCCACCGTCTCTCCGTTCACCTCCGCCGTGGGAGAGCCCAAAGTAAGTACCATACGGTCCGTCCCGGCGGCGATCCGTACCTGACGGGCCTCTCCATCCCAGTATACCGTGGCTCCCAGGGCCTCGGCAATGGGGCGGATGGGCACCATGGTGCGCCCGTCAACGCCGTCCACCGTCTGACTGACAGCGGGTGCGTCCAATGCCATGGGCGCCCCGTTGAAGAATACGTTCACCACCTCGGCAGGAACCTCGGGGCCATATTGAAGGGCCGCCTCATCGTGGTAACGAAGGGACACGGTTTCCGGAACGGCAGCCCTGGCGGGAACAGAAAGCCCGGCAGCCAGCGCCAGGGCCAGAATCAGAGAAGTCAACTTTTTCATGGGGTTCGGCTCCTTGGAGGGATTCGACAAATTCCTTTCTATTTTACCGTTTTCCCTCCAAGGTGTCAATGGAAGTGATAGGAAGCGGCCGCCTTTCCTCCAGAGCAAAAGAAAACCCGGCGGCACGTTCTCCGCGCCGCCGGGTGGTTTTCAGGCCAGCCCTCTCGCCTTTCTGTCTCTTACATAAATGTGTTTCACATTGACCGCGCTGGTGGACCTGACGTCTATCTCAAAGCGGTCGATGGACTTTACCAGGCTGGTCAGCTTCTCAAACCCGTAGTTTCGGGGGTCAAAATCAGGCCGCTTCCGGGGCAAAATATTGCCCAGCTCCCCCATAAAGGCCCAGCCGTCCTCGTCGGACACGTCCTGAATGGTGGAGGCGATAAGCCTCACGATACTCTGGGGCACAGACTTCCGCCCGTGTGTGCTCCGGGCATGGGCAGCGTTCTCCTTTTCATCCGCCTTGTCCTCCACATGCCGGATCACCTCCGCGTAGATGAACTTGTCGCAGGCCGCGATAAATGGAGCCGGGGTCTTTTTCTCCCCCACGCCGTAGACCTTCATCCCCGCCTCCCGGAGCCGGAGGGCCAGCCGGGTAAAGTCGGAGTCACTGGTCACCAGCACAAATCCATCCACCCGCCTGGAGTAGAGAATGTCCATGGCGTCAATGATCATGGCCGAATCGGTGGAGTTTTTTCCCGTGGTGTAGCTATACTGCTGGACAGGGATCAGTGCGTTTTCCAACAGCAGAGGCTTCCAGGAATCCATATTGGTCATCGTCCAGTCCCCATAGATGCGTTTCACGGTGGGAGTGCCGTATTTCACACACTCCTCCATGATTTCCTTCAACGCGGTGCGGGGCGCATTGTCACCGTCGATCAGGACGGCGAGGCGGCTTTCCGTTTCCATCCGTCCTCCTTAATCGCTGATAACAAAGTGGCTGAACCGGAGCATCTCGAACCAGTCGTCAGAGGAGTAGACCACGTTCTTCTCGTCCTCCAGGCTGGCGCCGGGGTAAAAGCTCTTGGAGTAGGCCGTCTTGTGCTCCCGGAACCGGACGGTCATCTTGAAATAATCGGGCATGGGGACCAGGCAATTTTTGGCGCTCTTTACTGCCTTCCTGGCTCCCTCTTTAATGGCCTTCACTGCCGCCTCAGGGTGGATGGAGACCGTCGCCCCGCCCCGGCCCTCGTTCACCGCCACAGTCGTGATACCGGGAATAAACTCCTGGGCAAAGTCGCACAGGACCTTATCCCCGGAGAGGAACACCACCGGCACTCCGTAGTACCCGGCAGTATAGGCGTTCATCATAAATTCGCTCATCTTCACCCCGTTGAGGGTGATAAACTCATTTTGAAGGTTCATGGTGTGGCTCAGAGGATTCCCCCCGCTGGAGGCCCAGGCATGGTAGCCGGTAAAGAGGACCGCCCCAAAGTCCTCCGTGTCCAGCCCGCTCATCATACTCAGCGGGTCCCCCGTCCAGCCCCGCATAATGCGGACGCTTTCGGGAAGGGCCGCAGGGTCCAGGTTCCGGGCGGAATCGTGGGCGTCCTTCACAAAAATTTGGGCCGCTTTATCCGCCGCCAGGACGCCGTCGCAGGCAGCCCGGACCTCCTTTGCCATCTGCTTCTGAAAGGGCACATAGTCCTGGGGGGTGGACCGCTCGGTCTCCGGCCAGGTGGTAATGCCGCAGGTGCCCTCAATATCGGCACTGATAAACACATTCATTTCCCGTTCCTCCGTTTTTCCATGTAATCCTCGACCTGCTGGAGCTGTTCCACTGTGTTGACCCCTAACATTTCCTCTGCCGTGCAGGCGGCGGATACCCCCACCTTTTCTCCCTGCTTCACCAGCCACAGAGGGGCGTCGGTCAGGTAATACTCCCCCTGGGCGTTATTGGGCCGCAGGGTGGTCAAGGCCCGCCAGAGCTGCCTTGCCTCAAAGACATAGACCCCCACGTTCAGCTCCTTGATCTCCTTCTCCTCCGGAGTGCAGTCCCTGTCCTCCACAATCCGGGCAAAGCCGCCCTTCTCGTCCCGGACGATTCTCCCATAGGGCAGCGGCTGGTCCGTCACCCCCGCCATAAGGGTGCAGGCATTGCCCTGGGCAGTATGCTCGTCAATGAGCTTTTCATAGGCGCTCCTTGGCAGCAGGGGCATATCCCCATAGCAGATGAGGATGTGGCCCTCAAAGCCCTTCAAGGCGCCCTCGGCGCACTGGACAGCATGGCCTGTGCCAAGCTGGGGGCTTTGGTAGGCCTTGGGATAGCCGGGAAAGGCGGCAGTCACCTTGTCGGCCTCGTAGCCCACCACCAGAAGAATATCCTGGGCAGGCAAAAACGCCAGTTCCCGAAGCACGTGGGCCAGCAGCGGCTCCCCAGCGGCTACCCGAAGCACCTTGGGCAGGTCCACCCCCTCGGTGTGGAGGCGGGTCCCCTTTCCCGCGGCAAGAACAATGGCCTTAATGGGTCCATTCATAGATAAGTCCCCTTTTTATTGGTTTCGGTTGGATGAGATGTAGTATAGCACAGCAAATAGGATTTGGAAAGAGTTTCTCTGTCCCGTCCCAAAAGAAGAAAAAACAGGCCGGGGGTCACCCGGCCCGTTTTTATGGTTTCTCAGCCGTCGTCCTCAATGATGCCATAGCCGCCGTCCGCCCGCTTGTATACCACCGCAAAGGCGCCTCCGTCGTCCTCGTTCTTAAAGGCAAAGAAGGTATGGCCCAGCAGATTCATCTGAAGCACCGCCTCCTCCGCCGACATGGGCTTCATGGGAAAGCGTTTCGTGCGGATGATGTCGTACTCCTCCTCGGGCTCATCGGGGGCAAAGCTGGTTTCCTCCTGAATAGGAGTAAATGCGCCCTTCCGAAGCCGCTTTTCCAGCCGGGCCTTATTTTTCCGCAGCTGCCGTTCAATATCGGCCACCGCCGCATCAATGGTGGCAAACATATCCGCTGTAGACTCGCTCACCCGGTAGATGGTACCCCGGTCCCGGACGGTCACCTCGGCGTTATTGCGCCCCTTCTCTACGCTGAACACCACCGTGGCCTCGGCCTCGGCGGGAAAATAGCGATCCAGCTTCCCCACTTTCTTTTCGGCGTACTCATGGACCTTCTTGGGTAGGTTGACCTTCTTGTCGGTAAAGGTAAACTTCATACAGCCGTCAACTCCTTTTGCCCCGTGGGCTTCTTTAGACGGACAACAGGTCTGCCCCTCTGTTTGTATAATACCACATTTTGTCCAAGAAGTCATCCCCCTTTTCCGTATTTTTTGTGTTCTTTTACGGAATCTTTATCTGCCAAGATTCGACAAAGGTCGTGGTTGACATTTTCTGGAAATTATGGTATAAATTTCTTGTGGTGAGGGAGCTGGTCCATACGGCATCCCATACCCGTGTTCATTCCATTCTCCCCGTATCGCGATTTGGGCGTCCCGTTTCCGGGACGCCCGCTTTTTATCCTTATGACGCTTCCCGCCTGGTTTTCAGCTCCGGGCTGTCCGACAGGTCGCTGCTTCGCTGGAGTGTAATGGAGATTTCCAGCGTCTCCTCCCCGGCCCGAACCTGAAGGTGAAGCTCCTCGCCTACAATGAGCCAATCCTTGATCCGCAGCAGGTCATCGGTACAGGTGACAGGCACTCCCTGGGCACTCACGATCACGTCTCCGGCAAAGAGCTTTCCGCTGCTGTCAGAGAGCTTTTTTACACTGCGCACCTCCGCCCCATCGGGGTTCCCGTCGGCGTCATAGTGGTCAACTACGGTGATCCCCAGGGCGGGCCGCCCGGTATAGAAACCCAGGGAAATGATTTGGTCCACCACCACCTTGGCCTGGGCGGTAGGCACGGCGAACCCCAGACCTTCGATGGTTTCCCAGTCCGACATCATCTTCATGTTGGTGATGCCTACCACCTGCCCGGCAGCGTTGATGAGAGCGCCCCCGGAGTTGCCAGAATTAAGGGCGGCGTTGGTCTGGAGCAGGGTCATGCTCTGTCCGTCCATGTCCACCGTCCGGTCGATGGCGGAGATAATACCATTGGTCATGGTTCCCCGCAGCTCCTCTCCCAAGGGATTGCCGATGGCATAGGCCGGATCGCCCACCTGAAGCTGAGTCGAATCCCCAAATACGGCGGGGGTCAGGTCCTTCCTATTTACCTTTAATACCGCCAGGTCAGTCTCCCCGTCATAGCCCACCAGAAGGGCCTCTACCCTGGAATTATCTGAAAAGACCACGCTGGCCTTCTGAGCGCCGGAAATCACATGGGCATTGGTGATGATATAGCCATCGGCGGTCATGACCACTCCTGTACCCAGATACATTCCCCCGTCTACCACAGCCCGGATACCTACCACAGCGGGGCTTACTTTGGCATAGACCTCCTGGGGGGTAAGGACCTCCCCTTCGTTGGGCGTCAGGGTCAGCGTGGCGTCACCCAGGGAAGCGTGTGGGATGGAGGTCTTTTCCAAGTCCTCCATCCAGTCGGTCTCCTCGGCATACTCATAGTATCGATCCCAACCTGGAAATTGCTCCCAGAACCGCTCCACAGGGGAGTCCCCCGGCATAATACCCCCTTGGAAGTATACCGCTACCCCAGTCAGGATCAGAATCAGGGCCAGTACCAGGCAAAAGCCCCCCGTGCCATTCTCCTCCCTGGGCCGCCTTTTGGGCGTTCCGGGAGCCTTTTTTCCCCTTTTCCCCTTCCACAAATTTGGAGTCCGGCGCGAGGGTCCCTCCGGCGGCGCAGACTGGCTCCCCGGCACCTCTCCATACGGGGCTGGAGCCTCCCCCGGCTTCCATTCCTGGGGCACCATGCCGGAATCCCGTTTCCATCCGTCGTAGTCGTAGATACTGTTACGCATGGCGGCCCTCCTCTCTCTTTTTACTCTATAATTATTGAATCCATATTTCACGTAAAGCGGAATTATGAAAGTACTGACGATGTTTGCCAACTCAGGCAATGGTCAGGGTGAAGGTAAACGTGGTTACTCCGTCCTCGCTGGTCACTTGGATGGTCTCCCGGTGGTTGTTGATAATGGTCTTAACGATATAAAGCCCCAGACCCACGCCTTCCCGGTCCTCGCTGCGGGAACGGTCCGTTTTATGGAAGCGGTCAAAAATCTGACTCAGCTCCTCTGGTGGGATGGTCTCCCCCAGGTTGCGGACCGAGATATAGGCCTTCTCCCCCTTCACCTGGATCCCCAGACCCAGAACGCTTTCGGGTGCGGCAAACTTGATGGCGTTATCCAGCAAATTATAGCAGACCTGGGTAATGGCGTCCGGGTCGCCCCAGACCATAACAGAGCCATCAGGAAGGCTGGTTTCCACGTCCAGCCCCCGGCCTGTGATTTTTCCCTCCAGGCTCACCAGTACCCGCAGGAGCAGCTCAGACACATCGAACCGCTCCTGAGCGGTAACATTCTCCGCCGACTGGAGCCGTGAGAGGTCCAGCATCCGCCGCACCAAGCGGGAGAGCCTTCTGGTTTCCGAGGAAATGGTGCTCAGAGCCTCCCCCTCCTTCTCCCGGGAGATGGTACCGTCCAAAATCCCGTCGGCAAACCCGGCGATGGTAGTCATGGGGGTTTTTAACTCATGGGAAACGTTGGCGATGAATTCACTTCTCTGGGCCTCGCTCTTAGCCAGGGAATCGGCCATGGCGTTAAAAGCCTCCGCCAGCTCTCCCACCTCGTCCTTCCGGCCCTCGCAGCCCTCGACCCGGACTCCGAATTCTCCCTGGCCGAAGCGGCGCACCGCCTCCGCCATATCCTTCAGGGGCTTGGTCTGCCGCATGGAGGTCACCGAACTGATGCCGGAGGCCAGCAGCAGCACCACCGCCGCCGACAGCAGGAAAATGGCCGCCAGGTCCTGCCACATCGCTGTAAGGGTGGAGGTATCGCTGACCACCAGCACCACCCCCCGCTGGTAGGTGAGGCCCGTGATAAAGGAGCTTTGCAGGATAGGCACCCCTGTGACAAAGCTGTTGTCGTTCAGGAGTCCTCCCAAACTGTTCCGCCCGGAATATCCCCCTTGGACGCTGATAGCCTCCATACAGTCGGCGGGCACAACGCCGCTCAAAAGGCTTCCCGCCCCTGCTCCCGAGGAGGCGTAGACAATCTCCCCATCGTTTTCCGCCAGAATCACGGTAGAGCCGGAGATATTGGCCAGGGACGCGATATAGAGCTGATAGCCCGAATCCTGGATGCTGGAGCCGATCCCATTGGACAGGTAGGAGCCGGTGAAACCCGCAACATAGCTGGCGTTGCGCTCCATGGCCTCCTGCTTATCCTGGATGATATACTGGTAGCTAAGGGCGGCAAAGGCGCCGCCCAGCAACAGAAAGGCCGCCAGGATCACTGCTGCCATGATGGCAAATTGCCGCCGGTAAAGGGATTTCAAGACCCGGTCACCTCAAACTTATAGCCCACGCCCCACACAGTCTTGAGGCTCCACTTGTCGCTGACGCCCTCCAGCTTTTCCCGCAGACGTTTGATATGTACGTCCACCGTTCGGGAATCTCCGAAGTAGTCAAACCCCCACACCTCGTCCAAAAGCTGGTTCCGGGTAAAAACCCGGTTGGGGGCGGAAGCCAGGTGGTGCAGAAGCTCCAACTCCTTAGGAGGAGTGTCGATCCGCTTGCCGTCCACCGTCAGCTCATAAGCGTCCAAATCAATGACCAGCTTGTCAAAGGTAAGCCGGCTGCGGCTACCGCCGCTCTCCTCCTCCCCCACGGTCCGCCGGAGCACCGCCCGGATACGGGCCAGGACCTCCTTGGTCTCAAAGGGCTTGACGATGTAGTCGTCCGCTCCCTGCTCCAATCCCGTGATGCGGTCGTCCGTCTCCCCCTTGGCGGTGAGCATAATGACGGGGGTCTTGCTCTCGGCACGGATTTTCTTCAGCACCGACCAGCCGTCCATCACAGGCAGCATAATGTCCAGCAGCACCAGGTCAGGGTCATAGGATCGGAACAGTTCCACCGCCTTGCCGCCGTCAGAGGCGATTTGGGTTTCATAGCCCTCCTTTTCCAGATAAAGATGGAGGAGCTGGGCGATGTTGGCCTCATCCTCCACAATCAGAATTTTTTGTGCCATGGAGATTCCTCCTTCTTTGGTATTTTCCTACTTTATAGCAGATTTTCTTCCCATTTCGGTGAATGAACTGTGAATTTTACTCTGTATAGCAGTGGTCCACCTGGACCACTGTAAAATACCGGGGATTTTTCTCCTGCGCCAGCCGGGAGAATGTCTGGCGCACCTCCTCGTCGGAGAGGGTACAGTTTCGGGGGACCACCACGTCAAAAATCAGGTTGGTGTGGCTGGGGCCCTCGGTCATACGGAAATCATGGATGCTCATACCGGGGGCAATTTGCCGGGCCAGGTCCAGCATCTCCTCCCGCAGAGCGGCAATGTGCCTGTCACTGGTGACAATGGGGTCCATATGGATGGTGGCGGCGATATGGTATTTGTCCGCCAGCTCCCGTTCCACATTATCAATGACGTCATGGGTCTGGGCCATGTCGGCGTCAATGGACACCTCCGCGTGGAGAGAGGCCATGATATGCCCCGGCCCGTAGTCGTGGACCATCAGGTCGTGGATTCCCCCTATTTCCGGGTAAGCCAGCACCGTCTGCCGGATGCCCTCCACCAGCGCCGGGTCGGGTGCCTTTCCCAGCAGGGGGTCAATGGTGTCTTTCGCTGATTCCCAGCCTGCCCGGAGGACAAAGGCCGCCACCAGAATCCCCACCCAGCCGTCAATGGACACCTGGGCAAAGCGGCTCACCAGCAGGCCCAACAGCACAGCGGCGGTGGCGGCGCAGTCGGAGAGGGAATCCGCCGCGGTAGCCGCCATAGCCGCCGACGAGATGCGCCGGCTCAAGTCCAAGTTAAATCTGTACATCCACAGCTTCACCGCGATGGAGGCACAGAGGATTCCCACCGACAGCCAGGAAAAGCGGACCGTTTCCGGATGTAGAATTTTTTCAAAGGCCCCCTTCGCCAGCTCTACCCCTACCAGCAAAATGGCCACCGACACGGCAAGGCCCGCCAGATATTCCATTCTCCCGTGCCCGTAGGGGTGGTCCTCATCAGCCTTCTGCCCCGCCAGACGGAATCCCACCAGGGTCACCACCGAGGAGGCCGCGTCAGAAAGGTTATTGAAGGCGTCAGCCGTCACCGACACCGCCCCGGAGGCAAGGCCCGCCAGGAATTTTCCAAGGGCCAGACACAGGTTCAGTCCGATTCCCACCATTCCGGACAGGATGCCGTAGCGCTCCCGGACCGCCGGGTCCTGGGTATTCTCATATTCCCGAACAAAGTGCCGGAGCAAAAATTGGGTCAAAGGGCTTCTCTCCTTATGCAGAAAATAATTGTAAGATATATCATCACATTATCGCATGAAATCCTCCCAACGTCAACGGGGAGAAGAAAAAATATGGCCTTTATCCCCTACTAAAAGGAAATGGGCGGCTGGAACCGCCCATTTCCCTCAATCCTCCGGGAAAAAATTCTCCTTCGACAGCAAGTGGGAAAATTCCAGCAGCGTAGGAGCGAATCCCCCTTCCCGTACCATATAATTCACCGCGGCGGCCTCCTTGACGTCATTGACGTCGGTCCCCTCGTCCCCATCAAGGGTCCTTGGCTTCTTTACGGGGATGGACAGAACCGCCTGCACCCCACCCTCCGCAGGGGCGTTCAGCATCACAACGCCCTCATGGAGTTCCGCTATCCTGTGGGCCGTATCCAGCCCCAAACCCACTCCGCTGTGCGTCTTAAGATAGGGATCCTCATTCTCGTCCGGCCTGGGAAGTCCAGGTCCGTTGTCCTCCAACGTCACGATCCAGCGGTTTCCCTCCAGTCTGCCCCCCATCGTCACCCTGCCCGACGGTCCCGCCGCCTCAAAGGCGTTTGCCATCAGGTTCAAAATCGCCATTTCCAGCAGATAATCGTCCCCGCAGGAGATCACGCTGGAGTCTGAGGGCTGTGTATAGGAAAAGTTCAGTCCCAGCAGCTTTGCCATATCCTCTCCGTCCCGGCCCAGCTTCCGATACAGTCCCGCCAGGTCCAGGGTTTTATCCCCGTCGATGGCCTGCGTACCGTAAGCCTCCACATGGCGGATCAGCCGCAGCAGACGGTGAAAGCTCTTGCTGATTGCCTCCAAATAGGCCTGGTCCTTCCGGCTCCCCTTTTCCCGCACCAAAGTCCCCAGCAAATCCACCGCCGCCATCCCGTCGCTTACCCGGTCCCGTATCTCTGTCACCAGCTTTTCTGTCAGCAGCTTCTCCTCCATACAGGTGTCCTCCATTTCTCTATCTTATGCGGACCACTTTGGTTGCAGTATATCAAAATAGATGGGCTACAACAATCATTTTGCCAAAAATTTTCCCCTCTTGTCAAATCTGTGCAATTTTGCGCCAAAAATTCGTGAAAAATTTTTCCCCTTTCGGCAAAATTTCCCTTCCAAATTGGGTCAAGATAGGTTATAATCATATGCGGTTAAGTTCGTTATTTATCTCACAATGTTAAATGAATCACAAAAGGAGTAATGAACATGAGCATCAAAGTTGGCATCAATGGTTTTGGCCGTATCGGCCGCATGGTTTTCCGGGCCACCGTCAACCACCCCGACATTGAGATCGTGGGTATCAACGACCTGTGTCCCGCCGATTACCTTGCCTATATGCTGAAGTACGACACCATGCATGGCAGGTTTGAGGGCGAGGTCTCCTCTACCGAGAACGCCATCGTGGTCAACGGCAAGCAGATCCCCATCTTTGCCGAGCGTGATCCGGCCAACATTCCCTGGGGCAAGCTGGGCGCTGAGTACGTGGTGGAGTCCACAGGCCTGTTCCTGACCAAGGAGAAGGCCGAGGCTCACATCAAGGCCGGCGCCAAGAAGGTCGTCATGTCCGCTCCTTCCAAGGACGACACCCCCATGTTCGTGTGCGGCGTCAACCTGGATAAGTACACCCCCGACATGACCTTCGTGTCCAACGCCTCCTGCACCACCAACTGCCTGGCCCCCATTGCCAAGGTGCTCAACGATGCCTTCGGCATCAAGGACGGCCTGATGACCACCGTGCACTCCGTCACCGCCACCCAG
>CANDEE010000020.1 GCA_947383685.1 uncultured Pseudoflavonifractor sp. | reverse complement strand
TCTCACCCACCGCCGCCCCGACGGGGACACCATCGGCTGCGCCGTGGCCCTGTGCAGAGCCCTCCGCAAGCTGGGCAAGTCCGCCTATGTCCTGCCCAACGAGGACGCCACCGCCCTTTTTGATCCCTACTGGGGGGATACCCTGGCTCCGGAAGGGTTTGTTCCCCATACGGTGGTGAGCACCGATATTGCCAGCGAAAGCCTGTTCCCCCAGAGCGCCCAGCCCTGGCTGGGCAAGGTGGAGCTGGCTCTGGACCACCATCCGTCCAACACGGGCTTTGCCCGGTATAACTGTGTGGAGGCGGACAAGGCCGCCTGCGGAGAGCTCATTTACCGCATCATTACCCAGTGGTTCCCCGTGGATTTGGACATAGCCCTGCCCCTCTATGTGGCGGTGAGTACCGACACAGGCTGCTTTGTCTACTCCAACACCACCCCCCACACCCACCGGGTGGCGGCGGCGCTGATGGAGACGGGCATTGACTATGCCGCCGTCAACAAGCGGCATTTCCGGACCAAAAGCTACATCCGCCTGCGGCTGGAAAGCCGCATGGTCGATACCATGGACCTCCACCACGGAGGCCAGACCGCCATCGCCGCCATTTCCCTCCGGGACATGGCGGAGTTTGGCGCCGCTGAGGAGGACGTGGAGGACATTGCCGCCGTCGTGGGCCAGTTGGCCGGAGTTCATACGGCGGTGACCATCCGGGAGCTGAAGCCCGGCGAATGCAAGCTGTCGGTCCGCACGGCGGCGGACCTGGACGCCTCCAAGGTCTGTGCCCTCCTGGGCGGCGGCGGTCATGCCGCCGCGGCGGGCTGCTCCGTCATGGGCAGCGTGGAAGATGCCAAGGCCGCCATCCTGAACGCCATCGGGCAGGTGCGCTCCCATGGCTAACGGCGTTATCATTATCAACAAGCCCCAGGACTGGACCAGTATGGACGTGTGCGCCAAGCTCCGGGGTGTGTTTCAGGAAAAGCGGATCGGCCACGGGGGCACCCTGGACCCCATGGCTACCGGGGTCCTGCCTGTGTTTGTGGGCCGGGCTACCCGGGCGGTGGAGTTCGCCACCGAATCCGACAAGGAATATACCGCTGCTTTACAACTGGGTGTTATCACAAATACCCAGGATTCCAGCGGAGAGGTATTAGAAAAGCGGTCTGTCTCCGTGGGCCGGGAGGAGCTGTCCGCCCTGCTGCCCCAATTTACCGGAGAGATCGAGCAGATTCCTCCCATGTATTCGGCGGTGAAAATCAACGGCAAGAAGCTTTACGAGCTGGCCCGAAAAGGCCAGGAGGTGGAGCGGGCGGCAAGGAAAATCACCATACATAAGCTGGAATTGCTGGAGGAAGACCCCGGTCAGCCGGACACCTACCTTCTTCGCATTCTCTGCTCCAAGGGCACCTATGTCCGCACCCTCTGTCACGATATAGGCCAGGCCCTGGGCTGTGGGGGCTGTATGTCCTCCCTCTGCCGCTCCAGGGCAGGCGGTTTTGTCCTGACGGAAAGCCACCCTCTGGAGGAGGTCATTGCCCACCCCGACCCTGCCTCCCTTCTGATTCCTGTGGACAGGCTCTTTGCCGGCCGTCCCTCTCTGCGGCTTAAGGCTCAGGGAGAGAAAAAGGTTCGTAATGGGGTATCCCTTTCTACCCCCAAGCTAAAGGACGGAGAATACCGGGTCTATGGGGAAACTGGGGACTTTCTGGCCCTAAGCCGGTGTAAAAACGGAAGATTGACCACCATCAAAAGTTTTTTTGAGGTATAACCTATGCAAAACAAAAAGCGTGTCATCGCATTAGGGTTCTTTGATGGCGTGGCTTTGGTCCTTCAGCCCAAAGCATCAGATTAAAATAACGCCGCACAGCGGCGGCTCGCTATCGCTCGCTGGTGGCCGCCTCATGTCACATACTGCAAGGAGACAAACAAGTGCAATCTGATAAGCGCGTCATCGCCCTCGGCTTTTTCGACGGCGTCCACCTGGGCCACGGGGCCCTCCTGTCCCTCTGCGCGAAACGGGCCGCCGAGCTGGGGGCCGTCCCTGCCGCCTTTACCTTTGACCTCCACCCCTCTGCTCTCATTCCGGGCAAGGAGCCGGTTCCCCTCCTCACCACCCCCGCCGACCGGGCGGGGCTGATGGAACGGCTTTACGGCATCCGGGAGGTCATTGTGGCCCATTACGATGACCACATGATGAAAACCCCCTGGCGGGAGTTTGTCACGGACTATCTGGTTCGGGACCACGGGGCCGTCCATCTGGTGGTAGGCCATGATTTCCATTTTGGCTATAAGGGGGAAGGCGATCCCCAGAGGCTTCAGGCTCTCTGCGCCGAGCTGGGCCTCGGCTGCGACGTGGTGCCCAAGGTGGAGCTGGATGGGGTCACCGTCTCCTCCACCCACATCCGCCGCCTCATTTCCCAGGGAAATATGGACGAGGCTGTCCGGTTTCTGGGTCATCCCCACGTTCTCACCCACAAGGTGGCCCACGGGAAAAAGCTGGGCTCCGCCCTGGGCTTTCCCACGGTGAACCTGACCTTTGCCCCCGGTCTGCTGATCCCCGCCTATGGAGTCTACGGATGTAAAGTTTACTTTACATCCGGGGACAGCCGGCTCGCCGTCACCAATGTGGGGATACGACCCACCATCCGGGACGGGGACGCCGTGACGGCGGAGGGGTTTTTGCTGGACTTTGACGGCGACCTCTACGGACAGGAGGTGCGGATGGAGTTTTACTGCTATCTGCGCCCCGAGCGAAAATTTGATTCCCTGGAGGACCTGCGCTCTGAGGTTATGCGAAACGCCCAGCAGACCAGGGACTTCTTTGCGGATTCCAAGTAAAGGGAGGAGCGCTCCATGTCTACCCAGGCCACAGAGAAAAAACAGCCCCTTTGCAGGCAAATTTACCCTTTGGCCCTGGGTTACTGCGCTCTGTTGGTCCTGTTGGCCCTCCTTTTGGACAGCCCTCTGCGGATTTTGACGGGGCTGGGGACGATCCTCACCTCCCAGAGCGTGCTCATCACCGACTACGTGGCCCTGGGAGGTGTGGGGGCAGCGCTGGTGAACTCGGCCCTGGTCCTTTTGTCCGCCCTGCTGGTCATGGCCCTGGCGGGGGACCCCATGAACGGCGGGACCCTGTCCACCTTGGGCCTGGTTGCCGGGTTTTCCCTGTTTGGCAAAAATTTCTTCAATATCTGGCCCATTATTTTGGGTTCTCTCCTCTCCGCCAGGGTCCGGAGGGTCCCCTTCGTCTCCTGCTCCAACGCGGGGCTGATGGCTACCACTTTGGGACCTCTGGTCAGCTTTGTCTGCTTCTCCCAGAATCACCCCTATCACCCCGTACTGGGGATTTTTCTGGGAGTGCTCATCGGGTTTGTGGTCCCGCCCCTGTCCCAGCGGACCTTCCGCATCCAGAACGGTATGAACCTCTATAATATCGGCTTTGCCTGTGGGCTGACTGCCATGGTCCTGATGCCTGTCCTTCACGCAATGGGCATTGATCCCTCCACCGTCTCCATCTGGTCCGGGGAGTATACCCGGACCCTGGGGGCCTTTGTGGCAGGGCTGTGCCTTTTCTGCCTGACGGCGGGATTCTTCTTTGCCGGGAGGCCGCCCCGGGAGGTTTTGGTCCGCTACCGCTCCCTGCTGAGGGAGACGGGCCGTGCGCCCAGCGATTTTTTAGCCGCATACGGCGGTGGGGCGGTGCTGGTCAATATGGGGGTCAACGGCCTTTTGTGCCTGGGCTACCTTCTGCTCATCGGCGGGGACGTGAGCGGTCCCACTCTGGGCTGTATCCTTACCGTTATGGGCTTTTCCGCCGGAGGCAAGCACGCCCGGAATATCCTGCCCATCATGGCGGGGGTGGCACTGGGCGGCCTTACCATGGAGTGGAAGGTGACCAATCCCGCCTCTCAGATGGCGGCCCTCTTTGGGACGACTTTGGCTCCTATCGCCGGGTGCTTTGGCGCTCCGGCGGGTGTTCTGGCGGGCTTTCTCCACGGCTCGGTGGTCCTCCGTACGGGGGGCTTTGTGGGGGGCGTAAACCTTTATAACAACGGCTTCTCCGGGGGCCTGGTGGCCGTGTTCCTGGCCCCGATCTTGGCGTCCCTGCCCCACTTCCACAAGCCGGAAAAGGATCATTTGGACGAAAAATAATTCTAAAAAACCGTGGAACGAATTTCGTTCCACGGTTTTTTATAGCTGTATCAGCCTGTCGCACCGCTGGGCCAGTTGGGGGGAATGGCCCGTCATCAGAATGGGCCTGTCCAGTTCCCGGAGCCGCTCCAGAATGCGGAAGGCCCGGTCCAGGTCCACTCCGGCAAAGGGCTCGTCCAGCAGGTAGACCGCCCCCTCCACCGCCAGGGCCCGGCAGAGGGCGGTCCTCCGGGCCATGCCGCCGGACAGCTCCTCCGGCAGTTTATCCGCCGCGCCGGTCAGCTCTGCCAGTTCCAGCCAGCGGGCGGCTTCCCCACGGCGGGAAGCGGGCAGAACCGCCTCCACCTGCTGCCGGACGGTGCGGCGGGGAAACAGCCTGTCCTCCTGAAAGAGCATCACCGGGGCGCCGGGGAGGGAGACCGTTCCCGCTTCCAGGGGCAAAAGCCCCGCCAGCGCCCGCAGAAGGGTGGTTTTACCCACTCCGGAAGGCCCCGAAAGAAAGGTCAGGCCCTTTGCGGGAATCATTAACATAAAGTGATCCAGTATGGTCTTATCTCCAAGGCGGACGGTGAGATTTTGGACCTCTATCATCCCTTTTTGCCCCCCTTCCAGGGCCGCAGAGCCAGCCGTAAGGCCCATTCTGTAAGGATGCTGAGGACTACCATCGTCCCTGTCCAGGCAAACAGGCCGGGGGCGTCCAGATATGCCTTGGAGACTTGAAGGCCGGTTCCCAGGGCCCATTTAGGTTGACATAATACTTCTGCTGCTACGCCGGATTTCCAGGCGAGGCCCAGGGCGGTCTCCCACCCGGCGGCAAGGGCGGGGAGGGCGGCGGGAAAATAGACGTGGGTCACGGTTCGCCAGGTGCCCAGCTTGTAGGCTTCCGCCAGCTCCAAAAGCTGGGGATCGGCGGAGGCGATGCCCTGCCGGGCGGAGCGCCAGGCCACGGGGAGAGCCATGAGGGCGGACACCGCCGCCGGGACCCGGCCCGTAGGGAGCCAGAAGTAGAGAAGGAGGATGAAGGATACCACCGGCACCGTCCGTACCGCCCGGAGGGCGGGGGACAGGAGCAGGTCCCCCCACCGGGAGGCGGCGGTGACGATTCCCAAAAGGGTCCCAAGGCCTGCCCCCAGCAGAAAGCCCAGGCTGATCCGCCCCAGGCTCATCAGGACGGAACGCCAGAACCCCCCTGTGCCCGCCAACTGCCAAAGGGCATGAAAGGCCGCCGCTGGGGAGGGAAGGAGTAGCTCCTTTCCCACCACCGCGGCGCAGAGCCACCATACTCCCAGCCAGAACACCGCCGGAGCCAACCTTTTCCAATACCTGTTTCTCATCTGTCACTTACTATAAAAGACCGTCCCATTGGAGCCCCCATCCTTCCACACATCGGTTATGGGCGACACCGCCCTGTAGTAGAAGGCCCCGTCGGGGATGGAGCCGCCGATGGCGGCGGGATCGGCCTGGAACAGTACCTGATAATAGCCCTGGATGCCTGCCATCATGTCGTCCCCGGTGACAAAGCACAGGTTGGCGGCAGGGATGGCCTTCTCCGCCACGGCAGCTTTTGGGACGATGCCCTGCTTCTCCGCCAAGAGGGCGGCGTCAGAGAGGTTGGCGGGGTCGGTCATGTAGGAGATGGAGGTCTCGTATTCCGCCAAAAACTCCTCCACCGCCTCGGGGAATTCCTTGACAAACTCTGTCCGGGCCACCACGCAGCCCATGGTCAGCACGCCGTCACCTCCGGCCTTGTCCCACTCCTCAGTGAGGTCCAGGGCTTCCCGGACGTTTTCGTTCTGCATCAGGACCGCTGTGGCAGCGGGAACGGGCAGCATGCAGATTTCCGCCTCTCCGGCGGTCATAAGGGAGGTCACCTCGTCGGTGGAGGCGTGCCACTGGACGTCTACGCGTTCCGGGTCTACCTCATTTTGCTCCAACAGATAGTTCAGAACGAACTCCGGGTTGGCTCCCTGTCCGTAGGCGTGGACGGTCTTGCCCTCCAAATCCGTCATGGACTGGATGCTGTCTCCCTTTTCCAGAATATACAGCACCCCGTAGGTGTTCAGGGCCAGGAGCTGAATGCCGCCGTCCAGCTTATGATAGAGGATAGAGGCCATATTGGTGGGCAGAGCGGCGATGTCCGCATCCCCTTTGGTAAGGAGGGCCACCGCCTCGGCGGGATCGGCGCAGGGAAGAAAGGCGTAACTGTTGCCGCTGGCAAGGGAGCCCACATTCATTCCGGCGTCCTCCATCAGCTTGGCGCAGCCCAGGCCAGTGGGACCCTTCAGCATGGCGACGTCCACCTCGACCGTCTCTATGGCAGGCGTGGGGGTAGGCTCCACGGTGGGGACCGGGGTGGGCGCAGGCTCCGGGGTCTTGGGGGTGCAGGAACACAAAAGGACCAGCCCCAAGGTCAGGGCAACCAGCTTGTTTCGTTTCATAGACACCATTCCTTTCACGGGGTTTCTTTTTTCAGTCTACATTTTTGCCGGAATAATGTCAAGCGGATGGGCCATTTTCCGGTTTGGCGCATAGGATGGGGTACGAGAAAGGAGGTACTACTATGATGGCAAGGCGTTACAGCCGTACATACCGCTCCGCCGCCCAAGCCCACGCCAAGGTGGTGGCTGCCCGGCAGGAGCTTTTGACCGCCGCCGAACCCGCCAGCCGGGAGGAGCCTATGCACCGCTATCCCCATACCATTCCCCTGGGGACTTCCAAGGTGGAGCCTGCCGCTCCGGCCTACTCTGTTCAGGAGGACGCGCCGGCGGCTATGACCCAGGCGTTGGAGCAGCTCTCCTGCCAGAGCCAGCTTTTGGTGGATTTGCTGGGGGCGGTCAATTCCCTTACAGCCGCTCTTTTGGCCCAGAACGGTAAAAGCTGACAATTTTCTTATTTTTTCCCTTCCCCATCTTGCGCCCCGGTCAAAATGAAAGTATAATGTCCATCGCTGGTTTTTATCAGCGGTGGACATTGTATTTTTTGGGTATACTTGCCTGTGAGGAAGGAGGGAGGGTCTTGGCAGCCAGACACAGAAAAAAGAAAAAGAAGCGTTCCCGCCGCTCTCCCATCCAGCGGCTGTTCCGGGGCCTTTATTCCACTCTGGTAGTCATTTCCGCCATTATCGTGGGACTGTGGCTGGGGTATAAGGCGGCCTCCCGCCGGCCCAGTACCGCCGAGCCGCCTCCCGCGCCTTATATTCCCACTGTTACCGACGACCCCGCCACTACGGATGTGGACGAGAGCCGGCAGGGTCTTCAGCGGAAGGAGGCTACCTGGACATTCCTGTTGGCGGCAGAGGACCAGGTCAGCGGCAGCACCGATACCATCATGGTCTGCACCTACGACACAGCCAATCAGAAGATCGGCCTGGTGTCCGTCCCCCGGGACACAGTGGTGGACCGGGAGGGTTGGAAGTACTATAAGCTCAACGCCGCCTACTCCAACGGCAACTACTATAATCCACCCGACGGGGGGATCGGGCAGCTGAAGGAGGCGGTGGGCGAGATCGTGGGCTTCCCCATCGACCACTATGTGCTGATCGACACCAACATTTTCGTAGAGATCGTGAACGCGGTGGGCGGCGTGGACTTCAACGTGCCTGTCTATATGAATTACGACGCTCCCGACCAGAATCTGCACATCCACTACAACCCCGGGATGCAGCACCTTACGGGGAAGCAGGCCTTGGAGGTGGTCCGCTGCCGCAATAACTCCGACGGACCGGGGGAGTACCCTGACAACGTATACCCCGCCTATCCCGATTTGGACATCGGGCGGACCCGGACCCAGCAGGAGATGGTAAAGACCATTGCCAAAAAGGTCCTTTCCAATCCCCAAAAGGTGGGCAGCTATGTGGAGCTGTTCTCCAAGTATGTCAAGACTGATTTGACCCTGGGGAATATGCTGTGGTTTGTAGAGCCGGCGCTGAAATTCAGCTTTGACGACCTGACCACCGGGACCCTGCCGGGGGATGGCGGAGCCACCTATCACGGCATCTCGGTCTATGAGCTGGACATTGCCGGAAGTCTGGAGCTGATCAACCAGTGTATCAACCCGTATACCACTGACATTACGGAGGACATGGTACGAATGGTGCGGGGAGACTGAAAAAAGAAAAAGGGGCGGCGTTGTGTACTCACAACGCCGCCCTTTTTGATAGAAAAATAAGGGGGGCTTGCTTCCCGGAAAGGTTTATTTCATCCGGTTTCGCAGCTCCTCACCCGCCAGGTAATGCTTCAAATTCTCCTGGGCCAGGGCGGCAATGCGGCGGATGGTGGCGTCCAGCTTGTCCCCTCCGGCGGAGTGGGGGGTCAGCAGCAAATTGCGGCATGCCCAGAGGGGATGGTCCGCCGGGAGAGGTTCCGGCTCCGTTACGTCCAGGGCCGCGCCCCAAAGATGGCCCGCCTGTAGGGCTTCCGCCAGGGCCAGGTTGTCTACTCCGGAGCCGCGGCCCGCATTGACCAGAATGGCGTCCGGTTTCATCAGGGCAAGCCGCCGTGCATCCATCAGGTGGATGGTTTCCGGCGTTTCGGGCAGGGACATGGCAACCACGTCGGCCTGGGGAAGCCACTGGTCCAGTTCGGTCAAGGGGTGCAGCTCGTCCATCCCGGATACCGGCCTTTCCGGATGGCGGTTCAGGCCGATGGTGTGGGCGCCCAGAGCCTGGGCAAGCTGGGCAAAGTGGCTGCCGATGTCTCCGGTCCCCAGAAGCAGGACATTGGAATCGTGAAAGCTTTTGACGATTCCCTCGTCGGCCCAGCGGCAGGCATTCTGGTTGTCCCGGTAGGCAGGCAGCCGCTTCATTAAAGATAGGGCGGCGGCAAGCATATGCTCGGAGACGGCGGGGCCGTAGCAGCCCACGGCAGAGGTGAGCTTACAGCCCTCGGGCAGCACGCCGGGGGCCAGATAGGGGGCCACCCCGGCGGACCAGGTTTGGAGCCATTTCAGGTTAAGGCATTTACTCATCTCTGCCGCGGGGGGACAGCCGATAATAATGGTGGCCCGGGCCAAATCTTCATCGGGAGCGGTGCGGGCATCCTTGGTCTGGTCAGCCACCGGGCGGAACAGGTGCTCATGGTCTGGGGCGGCAGAGCGAAAGGCGTCCCGTTCCGTTTCGGTAAGGCGAAGAAAGTTGAGAATTACGTCCATGAGATACACTCCTTTTTCGGGATTGTTCCAAAGAAAATTTTGTGATACTATAATTATAATGGAAAAGCAGGAAAAAGGGAAGGGGGGAGAGAAATGGATTTGGCAACCAGGCTGGATACCTTTCCCGGCATCGGCCCTGCCCGGGCCAAGGCCCTCGCCAGACTTGGGCTGGAAACCGTGGGCGACCTCCTTTCCTACTACCCCAGGGCCTATGAGGACCGGACCAGAATGTACACCATCTCCAACGCCCCCGCAGACCTTCCCGTCTGCGTATCTGCCATGGTGGCGGATTCACCCAGCGTATCCCGCATCCGCAAGGGGCTGAACGTGACCAAATGCCGTATTGTGGACCATACCGGCTCCGCCCAGGTCACCTTTTTTAACCAGGATTACGTCCGCCATGCCCTCATCCCCGGCGAGAGCTACATTTTTTACGGCAAGCTGGAGGTCATGGGCCGTCACCGCCAGTTTACCAACCCGGTGTTCGAGCGGGAGGGCAGGACCCGCTTCACCGGACGCATCATGCCCGTTTATCCCCTTACCGCCGGGGTGAGCAACAATCTGCTGGCGGGGCTGGCCCTGCCCTGCGTGGAGACCTGTGCCCAGCTTGTTCCCGATCGGCTCCCCAGCGGTGTGCGGCTGGCCCACGGGCTTTGCACGGCGGAGTACGCCTGTCAAAACGTTCATTTTCCCGCCGACCAGGAGGCGTTGGACGTTGCCAGGCGGCGGCTGGTATTTGAGGAGCTGTTCTTCCTCTCCTGTGGTATGGCCTTTCTCCGCCGGCGGCGGGCGGGAGCGGAGGGACGGACCCTACCCCGGCGGGAGCCACGGGAATTTCTCTCCCTGCTGCCCTTTACGCCTACCGGGGCCCAGCTGCGGGCCATGGAGGAGATCGCCGGCGACCTTTCCTCAGGAAGACCCATGAACCGCTTGGTGCAGGGAGACGTAGGCTCCGGTAAGACGGCGGTGGCGGCCTACGCCGCCTGGACCGCCTATGCCGCAGGAGTTCAGACCGCCATGATGGCCCCCACGGAAATCCTGGCCCACCAGCATTTTGATACGCTGAACAAACTCCTTTCCCCCGCTGGGATGAAGATAGGGCTGCTGACGGGCAGCATGAAGGCCGCAGAGAAAAGGAGCGTCCGGACCGCTCTGGCAGCGGGAGAGATACACCTTATTGTAGGCACTCACGCCCTTCTTTCTGAGGGAGTGGAGTATGCCGACCTAGGGCTGGTCATTACCGATGAGCAGCACCGTTTTGGGGTGGGCCAGCGTTCCGCTCTCAGCTCCAAGGCAAAAACCGCCCCCCATGTGTTGGTCATGTCCGCGACTCCCATTCCCCGGACCCTGGCCCTCCTGATTTATGGGGATTTGGACGTGACGGTTATGGACGAGCTGCCCCCCGGACGGACCCCGGTGGAGACTTACCTGGTGGGGGAGGACAAACGGCAGAGGATGTATCAGTTTGTCCGCAAAAATGTGGCCCAGGGCCGCCAGGTCTATGTCATCTGCCCCGCCGTAGAGGAGGGGGAGGGCAGCGACCTGAAAGCGGTCACGGCCTATGCCAAGGTGCTTTCCCAGCAGGTCTTCCCCGATTTGCGGGTGGGCTTTGTTCACGGCAAGCTGAAGGCCAGGGAGAAGGAGGCGGTCATGTCCGCCTTTGCCGGGGGGGAACTGGATGTGCTGGTTTCTACTACCGTGGTGGAGGTGGGAGTGGACGTGCCCAACGCCTCCCTCATGATTATTGAGAACGCCGAGCGGTTTGGGCTCTCCCAGCTCCACCAGCTCCGGGGCCGGGTGGGCCGGGGCCGGTGGCAATCCTACTGCGTGCTCATCACGGACAACCGCGCCCAGGAGACGTTGGAGCGGCTGCGGTATTTTACCAAGACCACCGACGGCTTCAAAATTGCGGAAAAGGACCTGGAGCTGCGGGGACCCGGCGACTTCTTTGGACAGCGGCAGCACGGCCTGCCTAACCTGCGCTCCGCAGATTTGGCGGGGGATACCCGGGTTCTTAAGGAGGCCCAGGACGCTGCCGGGGAGCTGCTTCAAGCCGACCAATTCCTGGCCGCGCCGGAACACCAGGGGGTCATGGAGCGGATCAAGCAGCTCTTTGCCGAGGACGGAGACATTTTTAACTGAGGAAGGAAACGGGATGAAGGAAAAACTCACCAACCGGGACATCCAGGCCCAGGAAACCAGGGAAAAGCTGCTGCGGACCTCCATGGAGCTGATTGCCGGAGAGGGTTACCGCAACGTGACCGTCAGCCGCATCTGCAAGGAATGCGGGGTGTCGGTGGGCACCTTTTACCAGTATTTCAGCGCCAAGCGGGACATCATTGTGCTCATGGACCGGGAGCATAACGAATACCTTGGCTCCGCCTGTGAGATCGTCCCCGGGAAAAGCGCCCGGGAGCTGTATCTGGATTTTGTGGAGAAATACATGGAACGGATCGAAAGCAGCGGCCTTGTCCTGTCCAAATCCCTGATGCTGGGACAGTTGGAGGATAACGTGGGCGACGACGAGGCGGGAGTTCACCTCCAGCGGGAGTTTTTGGGCAAGGTCCTGGCCCGGGGACGGGAGACGGGGGAATTTTCTGCTGCCGGGAGCATGACGGACGAGGCATTTTTCGAGGTATTTTCCGTTACTATCAACGGCATCCTGGTCACCTGGTTCCTCAACCATGAGAAGATCGATTTGAAACCGTACGGGCGCAAGCACTTGGGACGGCTGCTGGAGCTGTTGGAGAGGTAGGGACTGCCCCCTCTGCCCCAAGGATTTTCGCCCTCCTGAAAATCACCGCCTCCCGGCGGTGATTTTTTGCGGATTTCTTAACGTTATCATATTGACAATGTAATTTCATTCAGATATAATTTGGGTGAATATAGTTCAGTGAACTATATTATTTTTGGAAAGGAGAGAATGTATCATGAAGAAACGCATCACAGCCCTTGCGCTGGCCATGGTTATGGTCATGGGAACGGTTGCCGCGGCAGCCGGGACGCAGAAGAACATCACTGTTACCCCCATGAACATGACCATCAATGGCCAGGAAGTCACTCCCACCAAGTCCAACGGCGCTCCCGCCGAGGTGTTCGCCTATGATGGCGCCACCTACGTGCCCCTGCGCTACCTCAGCGAGCTGCTGAACATCCAGGTGGAGTGGGACAAGAATAACCCCAACACCGCCGTCCTGGTGAACGTGCCGGGCTTTACCGCCCCTAGCGGCAGCGGTACATACACCGGAAAGGCCGCCGGCTTTGGCGGTGAGATCACCGCCACCGTCACGGTCAGCGGCGGCAAGATCACCGCCTGCACCCTGACCGGCGCCGGAGAGACTCCCGCCATCGGCGGCGCCGCCCTGGAAAAGCTCCAGGCCCAGGTCATCGCCGCTGGCAATGCTGAGATTGACGGCGTGTCCGGCGCCACCATGACCTCCAACGGAGTCAAGACCGCTGTGGCCGATGCCTTGGCCCAGGCCACCGGCGCTACCACAGCCGCCGTGAAGATGAAGCCCGGCAAGTATACCGCTTATGCCGAGAGCTACCGGGCCCGGGACGGCCTGAACGTGACGGTGGAGGTCTCTGCGGATAAGATTCTGTCTATCACGGTGGACAAGGAGAACACCTCCGATACCCCCACCATCCTTCAGGCTGCCATTGACAAGCTGATTCCCCGCATGATCGAGCATCAGTCTGTCGCCATCGACGCCATCACCGGAGCCACCGCTTCCTCCAACGCCATTAAGATGGCTACCGCCACCGCGCTGGAGGAGGCCCTGAAGGCCGGCGGCAGCGACGCCTCCGCCATCAAGAACTTCCAGGTCGTCCCCGAGAAGAAGGGCGGTCAGGAGACCATCACCACCGAGGTACTGGTCATCGGCATGGGCGGCTCCGGCACTACCGCTGCCATGTCCGCCGCAGAGCGGGGCCTGAAGGTCCTGGCTATCGACAAGGCCGGCAAGTACGGCGGCACCTCCTCCATTACCTCCGAGGGCCTCTTTGTCAATCCTCCCAAGTTCCAGGCCGAGCACAACAAAGGCAAGGATTACACCGACGCCGATGTGATGTATAAGGCCTGGGTGGAGTACGATGAGGGCGACGGCAAGGAGGAGATCATCCACCGCATGATCTATGAATCGGGCAAGGTGCTGGACTGGCTGGTCTATGACCACGGCTTCCAGTTTGCCGAGCCTCTCCGGGGCTTTACCCCCAGCGACGTGTACGACACCAAGTACCAGTGGCTGCCCAACGATATTATGTATAACAAGGCCCAGATCGGCACCTACTTCGACGGTATTTACAAGGATTTTGTGAAGGCCGGCGGGGAGTATATGCTGGAGACCGAGGGCTATGAGCTGATCACCGACGCCAAGGGCAACGTGACCGGCGCCAAGGCCCGGAATCTGGTTGACGGCACCGAGTACACCATCAACGCCAAGGCCGTAGTCATTGCCACCGGCGGCTACGCGGGCAACCCCGAGCTGGTGGAGAAGATGCTGGAGGAAACCTATTTCCCCATCAAGGGCCAGTGGAAGCAGGTAGGCTCCCTCCAGAATGACGGCAAGATGTTCCAGGCCGCTCTGAACATTGGCGCTGGCACCTACAACAACAGCATGGCCCCCGAGGTCCACAACTCCGGTACCGAGACCTGGCTCTCCGCCGACCCCCGGTTTGAGCAGCACTTCATTGAGGGCGAGGTTGGCGAGGTCCTGGGCCGTCCCGCCTGGTGGACCGAGGCCGACCTGCCCGCCAACCTGGGCTGGAGCGCCAACTCCCTGGCCGTGGACAAGAACGGCAAGCGGTTCGTGGCCGAGACGGGCGTGTCCTTCCTGGATCCGTGGATCGCCGGCCCCAATTATTACAGCATCTGGAGCCAGACCCAGTTGGACGACATTGCCAAGAACGGCCTGAAGGTAAATAACGCCGGTCCTTCCGCCGCCTTCCTGGGCTCCGGTCACCAGATTCCCATGGGCACTCCCGTTCCCAACGTGGACAAGGTCATGAAAGCCGCCGAGGAGGCCGGCATGGTGGTCAAGGCCAACACCATTGAGGAGCTGGCCGGCAAGCTGGGCATGGACGCCAAGACCCTCAGCAAGACGGTCAAGGACTACAACAGCTACTGTGCCACCGGCGTGGACAAGGAGTTTGGCAAGGACGCCGCTCTGCTGGAGAAGGTGGACGGCGGTCCCTACTACGGCGTCATCATGGCCTCCTACTGCTATGATACCTGCGGCGGCCTGGACATCAACGAGCACTTGCAGGTCCTGAAGGCCGACGGCAAGACCGTCATTGACGGCCTGTACGCTGTGGGTACCGGCGCCATGGGCGTCCTCTTTACCGAGAAGAAGCCCTATGTCACCTATGGCGGCGCCAACAACGGCTGGGGCATGGTTTCCGGCTACCTCTGCGGTCAGGAGATCGCTGACAAGCTGGGCAAGTAAAATTTTCCTCCTGCCATCAAAAAGCGCCTGTACTCAGGGGCGACACTTCCTTATGGAGTGTCGCCCCTGAGTTATCTTAAGGCGGCACCGCGCAAAACCAGACGGACGGCAACCTTGGCGTAAGATTGCCTTGAAAATAAAAACTTATCGGGGAAAGACGGCGTGGCATAAAGGCTGCGCCGCTTTTTACCGCTTGCCATATGCTTTATAATATTGGATAGGGGCATTCCCCATCCGGGAATATTTCAAATTTTTTGTCACAACCCCTTGCGTTGATTGTCTAATAAAAATATAGGAGGTAAAAATCATGGACAACATAAAAAATAAAGAACTTCTGAGCCTGGTTGAGCAAGCTGCCGCCGGGGACAAAAACGCACTGGAAACCGTTATTCTTAGCGTACAGGATTTGGTGTTCAACCTGTCGCTGCGGATGCTCGGAACCTTTCCGGACGCAGAGGACGCGTCACAAGACATTTTGTTGAAAGTGATCACGCATTTATCCTCCTTCAAAGGGGAAAGCTCCTTTTCCACGTGGGTATTTAGTATTGCAGTCAACCACCTGAAAAACTACAAAAAGCATATGTTCGCAAAATTTCCCCTTAGCTTCGAGTTTTATGGGGATGATATTCTAAATGGAAAAATTGACGGCATACCGGACTTGACGCAGGACGTAGAAAAATCCATTTTGGCGGAGGAACTGAAAATGTCCTGTACCAATGTCATGCTCCAATGCCTTGATGTGGAGAGCCGGTGTATTTTTATCCTGGGTACGATGTTCAAGGTGGACAGCCGCATTGCGGGGGATATTTTGGGCATTACTCCAGAGGCATACCGGCAGAGATTGTCCCGGATCAGAAAGAAAATGGCAGATTTTCTGGGCGGCTATTGCGGCGAATATGGGAGCGGAAAATGCCGCTGCATCAACCGGGTCAATTACGCAATTCAAAATCATCGGATTTCTCCCACCCACTTGGATTTTACCGCCGCCACGCCGATCTCTCCCGAAACCATGTTGGAGGTAAAAGAAGCAATGGAGTCTATCGATGATTTGTCAGAGGAGTTTTCTTTCTGCAAGACCTACCAATCGCCGGAGGCTTTGAAGCGGTTTATCCAAAAATTTTTAGACGGGACAGCCTTATCTGTCGTGCAAAATGCGTAGGAGGAACCTTGATCAATGAATATATCAACGATCCTGAAATACCTGACCGAGCTGCGTGAAAACAACGACCGGGAATGGTATCATGCACATAAAGCAGACTATAAAGCGGCAAATGTGGAGTTTGAAGCTCTTATCCAGGAGCTTATATTCAACATCGGAGAATTTGAGCCAGGCGTTCTGCATAACACCCCTCAAACGCTTACGTTCAAACTGAACCGGGATACCCGGTTCAGCCGGGACAAGTCCCCCTATAACCCTGCCTTTCGCGCCCATATATCCTCTATGGGAAAGCTGCCTGTTCCGGTCGGATATTATCTGATGATAAAGCCGGGAGATCAATCCTTTTTAGGCGGGGGCCTGTTTGCGGATATGTTCAGGGATGCGACAACAATGGTGCGTGATTACATTTCCGAAAACGGCGGGGAATGGGAAAAAATCATCCATGCTCCAGATTTCGAAAAGCACTTCACTGTGCGGGGAACGGCGCTCAAAAATGTTCCTGCCGGATACGATAGGGAGCATCCCCAGGCTGAGAGCTTAAAGCTCAAGAGCTGGTATTTGGAATATCCTGTCAAGGATGCGGAGCTTGAAGATGCGGAGCAGTTCCTTGCTCATGCAACCAGGCTTTTTCGTCTGATGAAGCCGTTTAACGACTATCTAAACAAAGCGCTTTCAGGATTCCAAATGCCGGAGCGGTAAGGGAAACGGGATAAAAATACCTGTTTTTATGAATGCCCTGTCAATTTTGGAGGCTATGGCGTACGGTTTTGCCCGGCCATTTGATTTTCCAACGGAAAAAACATATCACAGCCTGCTGGGCAATGTCAGCCCAATAACCATTCCGTTTTCCACCAGGAGCAATCGGTGGGAGTAAATATTCGTGCAATTCGGTCACACTCGGCTGACCATATAAAAACCGTTGGGAGGAGCTTCTTTACGAAGCTCCCCCCAACGGTTACAGGCGCTTTTTGATCCGTAGGGTGCGGCGAGGCTTAAAAATAGCTCCCCAGCCCGGTGATTTTTTCCGGCAAGTCCTCCCGGTAGTCCGGGGCGGCAGGGTTCAGGGAATTGATGACGACCCCGTCCGAGCCGGCCTTTCCCGTGGAGTGGATGTACCGCTGGTCCCCAAGATACATGGCCACGTGACCGGGGAAAAACATCAGGTCGGCGGGCTTCAGGGCCTCCCGTTCGATGGCGTGAATGGGAAAGCCCTCCCGAATGGAGGCGTCCCGCCAGATCATGATACCGTTGAGCAGGTAGCTCATGGATACCAGTCCCGAGCAGTCCACTCCCAGGGGAGTCTTACCGCCCCAGCGGTAATGGGCGCGGGCAAAGAGCTTGGCGGTGTCGCACAGCCGCTGCCGCAGCCGGTCCTCTGGAAGATCGATAGGAGAATCATAGCAGGTGTCCAGCCAGCTTGTCCGGACGTAGCCCTCCTGCCCGCCGGGGAGGGAGACCCGCTGCCAGCCCGTAGGCTCCCCCTTCTCCGGGTCGGTTTCGGGGGCCGCTGTCACGGCCACCACCGCCCCCATGGTAAGGGTAACGATGGGCCAGGACTGGACCTTGGGGTCCGCCATCACGTCACAGGTATTCTTGTGGAGGACCACTTTCTTGGGCAGGGCAGTCCACTGTTGGACGGCCTGGTCCCCTGTGAGCAGGCAGTTTACCGGGGCGTAGCCCTCGTAGCGGTAGTGGGTGCGGACCCGCCAATATTCGGGGGTGGTTTCCTCTAAAACCTCCACCACCATGCCAAAGAGAGCCTCATCGGCAAGCTCGCAATCCCGGCGGGGTTGGCTCATCAGGGGACAGATGGGAGAATGGACGACTGCTTTCATGCCAAAACCTCCAATGTCCTATTGTCCGCGTCCATGACCACTGTGGCCCCCAAAGGCAGGGACATAGTGGGCAGTACGTGGCCGCAGCAAAGCCCGGAGAGAGTGGGCTTCCCGGCGGGAAGGACCAACTCCCGGATGATCTCGGGGATTTCCAGCGTCCGCTCCGGATCCTCCGGGGGACAGTCTGTCCAGGCGCCAAGGAGTACGCCCGCGCAGTCGGCAAACTTCCCGGCGTTGCGGAGCTGGGTCAGCATATCGTCAATGCGGTAGGTTTTTTCTCCAATGTCCTCCAAAAACAGGATTTTCCCCCTTGTGTCAATTTCCCATGGGGTCCCCAGGCTGTCCCGGACCAGAGACAGGTTGCCCCCGCATAGGGTCCCCTGGGCGCAGCCGGGGGAGAGGGCCTCCACGGCCTCCCCCATAGGCATAGGCCCGGTAAGAGCACCAAAGAGGGCGCGCCGGAGATAAGTCATGGTGAAGTCGTCGATGGGCTCATAGTACTCGGTGGAGGGCATGGGGGTCTGGTAGGTCACCATGCGGCAGTCCTGGTTCAGCACAATGTGGAGGGCGGTCACGTCAGAGTAGCCGCAAAACACCTTGGGGTGCCGGGCCACGTCCTTCCAGTTGATAAGAGGCAGCAGCCGCCCCGCCCCATAGCCGCCCCGGATGCACAGGATGCCCTGGATAGCCGTATCCGCAAAGGCGTCCTGCAAATCCTTGGCCCGCTGGGCGTCATCGGCGGCAAAATAGCCATGACGGTTTACATAATAGCAAGACGGATAGACCACCGGCTCCAGCCCCAGGGCCTTGACGGCGGCAATAGACGGCTCCAACCGCTCCTCTGGAACAGCGGAAGAAGTGCAAAGAAGGGCGACTCTGGCGCCGGGATAGAGTGAACTAGGGGTTAACATAACATAAACACCTCAAATCAAGAAAAGAAAATGCGGGGCGGCATATTTGCCGCCCCTCCATTTTATCCTTCCAGTACCTTCCGGTATTCGTCCAGCTCCCTTTCGCTGCCCCGGACGAAGTGCCCCGGCTCGATCTCCACCCACTGGGGCGGGTCCTGCTGGGTATATCCGTGGCAGGCCGGGTCATAGACCAGCAGCGTCTTTTCCCGCTCTCCCACCGGGTCGGGCATGGGAATGGCGGACAGGAGGGCCTTGGTATAGGGGTGGAGGGGATGGGCAAAAAGCTGCTCGCTGCCCGCCAGCTCCATGAGCTTGCCCCGGTAGATGACCCCGATGCGGTCGGAAATAAACCGGACCACCGAGAGGTCGTGGGCAATAAAGAGGTAGGTAAGGCCCCGCTCCTTCTGGAGCTTGGACATGAGGTTCAGCACCTGGGCCCGGATGGACACGTCCAGGGCGGAAATAGGCTCGTCGGCAATAATGAACTGGGGGTTCATAATAAGGGCCCGGGCAATGCCGATGCGCTGGCGCTGGCCGCCGGAGAACTCGTGGGGAAAGCGGCTGGCAAACTCGGGGAGCAGCCCCACGGCGGAGAGGGCGCGGGATACCTTTTCCTGCCGCTGGGCCTCGCTCAAATGTTCCCCCAGGTTGTAAAGCCCCTCGGAGACAATATAGTCCACCTTGGCCCGCTCGTTGAGGGAGGCCATGGGGTCCTGGAAGATCATCTGGATATTCTGGATAACCTGGCGGTCCACCTGCCGGCTCACCTTGCCGGAGATGACCTGACCGTTGTAGGTCACGGTCCCTCCGGAGACCGGGTTTACCCGGATAATGGCCCGGCCGATGGTGGTCTTGCCGGAACCGGACTCTCCCACCAGGCCGAAGGTCTCTCCCCTGTAGATGTCAAAGGAGACTCCGTCTACGGCGGTAAATGGGTGGCGCTTGGTGCCGAAGGTCACCTTCAGGTCCCTGACCTCCAGCAGCTTCTCTCTTTCACCCATGGGGATAGCCCCCTTTCTCTCGCAGATGGCGGATATGCTCGGGAGGCTCCACCTTGGGAGCTCTGGGGTCTAAGAGCCAGGTCCGGGCCTTGTGGGTGGGGCTGACCTCAAAGAAGGGGGGACGCTCCACAAAGTCAATGTTCAAAGCCTGGGGGTTCCGGGGGGCGAAAGCGTCCCCGTGGACCTCATAGAAAAGGTTGGGCGGCGTTCCCTGAATGGAATAGAGGTCCTGGCCCTTGACCCCCAGCTGGGGCAGAGAGGACAGCAGCGCCCAGGTGTAGGGGTGCTTGGGGTCATAAAAGACCTCCTCACAGCGGCCCACCTCCACAATATCCCCGGCGTACATGACGGCGATGCGGTCGGCTACGTTGGCCACCACGCCCAGATCGTGGGTAATGTAGATGGTGGTCAGGTCCAGCTTTTTCTGGAGGGCTTTGATAAGGTCCAGGATCTGTGCCTGGATGGTCACGTCCAGGGCGGTGGTGGGCTCATCGCAAATCAGAATTTTGGGCCGGCAGGCCACGGCGATGGCGATGACCACCCGCTGGCGCATCCCGCCGGAGAACTCATGGGGGTATTGCTTATAGCGGCGCTCCGGCTCGTCGATGCCCACGGCAGCCAGAGCCTCAATGGCGGCGGCCTTGGCGGCCTCGCCCTTCAGGCCCTGGTGGAGCAGAACGGCCTCTAAAATCTGGTCTCCCACGGTTTTCAGGGGGTTCAGGGAGGTCATGGGGTCCTGCATGACCATGGCGATCTCCTTGCCCCGGATAGTCAGCCACTCCTTCTCCCGCTGGAAGGTGGTCAGGTCCTTACCCTCATACCAGATGTGGCCCCCGGCGATGGTGCCGTTTGCGTCCAAAAGACCCATGGCGGACTTGGTAAACACGCTCTTGCCCGAGCCGGACTCGCCCACGATCGCCAGGGATTCCCCCCGGTAAACGTCCAGAGACACCCCCCGGATGGCGTTGAGCACTTGACCCCGGAGGGTAAAGCGAATATCCAGGTCCTGAAAGGAGAGGATGATGTTGTCGTTTGTCATAGGGTTCCCCTCCTCAGTCCACATGGTTTTTCGGGTCCGCCGCGTCAGCGAAGGAGTTGCCGATGATATAGAAGGAGATGGTGATGACGGCCAGGACGGCCACCGGGAAGTAGAGCTGATAGCGCAGGGGAGCCATGATCATGACCTCCCGGCCTGTGTTGATGAGGTTGCCCAGGGAGGGAATTTCCAGCGGCAGGCCGATGCCGATATAGGTGACGAACACCTCGTTGCCGATGGCGGAGGGGATGGACAGGGCCATCCGCATGGTAATGACGCTGACCAGATAGGGCAGCAGGTTGCGGAAAATGATCCGCCGGGTGGGAGTGCCCAGGCACCGGGAGGCCAGGTTGTAGTCCCGGTCCCGGATAATGATGATCTGATTACGGATGAACCGGGCCATGCCCAGCCAGCCCGTAAGGCACAGGGCAAAAATGATGGTGGGTACGCTGGGGTTGAGCACATAGGCGATCAGAATGAGCAGCAGGGTCTGGGGAATGTTGTCAAAAACGTTGTAAAGCTCCGTAAAGAAGAAGTCCAGCTGCCGTACATAACCCCACAGCACTCCCATCAGGATGCCCAGAACGGCCTCCACACAGGCTACAGTAAAGCCGATAAAGAGGCTGGTCCGGGTACCCGACCAGATTCTGGCCCAAATATCTTGGCCCAGGTTATTGGTGCCGAAGATAAAGCCCTGCTCTCCGGGCTGGAGGTTGGCCAGGCATCGGCCGCTCTCGTTATAGTGGATCAGGATGGGGTCCCGCTGTCCGGGCAAATGGGGCTGGATAAAGGTGAAGGCCAGGGTACACACCAACACCAGCAGGAAAAACACCGCCACCTTGTTCTTGAAGAAGGCCCGGAGAGTGGCCCGCCAATAGGAGTAGTTGGAGTAGCCGCCCCGCTCCGAGGCGTCGGGGTTAAAGGGGGCGAAGGAGAACAGCTCCTCCTCGGTCATGCCGGAGGAGGCGGGGGAGGAGAGGTCCCGCTTCAACTGCTGGCCCAGGCTGCGGTCCAGGTCCTCCGTCTTTTTATCCCGGTGGGACTGAAAAATATGCCGTGCCATTATCTCGCCTCCTCCTTCTTGGACAGGGTGATCCGCGGGTCCAGAAGGGCCATCAGCAAATCACCGAACAGCAGGCCCAGGATGGAGATGACCGAGTAGATGACCACCAGAGCCAGCACCATGGTGTTGTCCTGCCGCTTGATGACCGTGACCAGCAGCCCGCCCATACCGGGGATGGAATAGAGGGACTCCACATAGAGGGACCCCATCAGGGTGAACAGAATGGAGTTGGGGATGTACTGAATGAGGGGCACCATGGCGTTGCGGAAAACGTGCTTCCGGGAAATTTGCCCGCCGGGCACGCCCTTGGCCCGGGCCAGTCGGATGTAGTCCTTGTTGGCCTCGTCCACCATGTACCGCCTGAGCCACATGGCGTAGTAGGCGATATTGCCGATGGACAGGGACAGGATAGGCAGGATATAGGTGCGGTAATCTCCCAGCTTAAAGAGCATGGGCAGCTTAAGGGCCCAGTCAACGCCCAGCCAGCGGAGATTGATGACCCCTTGGGAGCCGGCAAACTGGATGAGGATGTGGTAGGCCGCCGCGGGGACCGCCTGGATGATGACGATGAACACGGTGCCCAGCTTATCCCCGATCTTCCACCGGGTCCTGGTGCTGCGGCTCATGAGAATACCCAAAGGCAGACCCAGGGCCAGCGCGATGGCCAGGGAGATCAGGCCCAGCTGGAGAGAGACGGGGGCCTTTTCCGCCACAATGGAGTTGATGGAAACGCCCTTGCGGTAGCGGATGGAGGTCCCCAGGTCTCCGGTAAGAAGCTGCTTACCGTAATTCAAAAGCTGCTTGTGCAGGGGGTCCTTCAGGCCAAGCTGCTGAAGGCCCAGGTCAATCTGGGTCTGGGAGAGCTTGTCGTAGTTTTCAAAATATCCCTCAATGGGCATGAGCCGCAGCAGAGAAAAGACTACCGTAATAACGATAGCCATGGTGAGAAAGGACCGCAGGACCCGTTTCAGAATGTATTTCGGCATATTAGGACCTCCTTGTAAAAGGAAAACGGAATCATAGGTTGCCGGACCGGCAAAGCGCAGGCATCCGCGTCCCCGGGATGGCCTCCGGAGGCGCAAATGCCCAAGCTCCGCAACAGGGCAACGCCCCGGACCCCCTAAAAGGGGGTTCCGGGGGTGTTGCCGGAAGGCTTGGGAAAAAGCAAGCGATTCTTATTTTGCGGCGGCCACAGCGGCGTCACGCTCGGTGAGCCACTGCTCATAGGCGGCGTGGAACTCCTCCATGCCCATGGACTTCTCCAGCAGGTGCTGGCCCTTGAACCGGTAGTTGGCAAAGCCAAAGGCGGCATAGGGACCCTCGAAGGGATTCAGCAGGGAGAAGCTGTACTGCTTGGAGCTGGTGTGCATGGGGATGGCGAAGCCGTGATCCAGCAGGATGGCCTCGGCCTGGGCGAAGGTCTCGTACCGGGCCTCTGCGTCGTCGGAAATTTTCAGGGCCTTGGCCACCAGCTCCAGGTACTCCTGGTAGTAGGCCTGGGTCTCGGGGTCCTCGCTCTTGAAGATGAAGCTGTAAGAGGAGCCCTCCTTGAAGGGGTCTACGATGAAGGCGGAGGCATCAGCAAAGTCGGCGCCCCAGTTGCACTTCATCAGGCCGTAGTTGCCGGTGCGGCGGATGGCGCCCAGGAAGCCGGTGTCGGGGCCGGCCTCCACAATGACGTCAATGTAGTCGGTGCCCAGCAGGCCCTCCAGCTGCTGCTCCACCAGCTGGCACTCGTCGGCCCAGTTGGAAGTGGAGGGGTTGTAGCGGACATAGACCTTCACAGGGAGAGTGGCCCCCTCGGCGGTGAGCTCAGCCATGGCCTTCTCCTTATACTCCAGAGCCTTGGCGGAATCGAAGGAGTCGCCCTCGGTGTACTTGTCCAGGCCGCCGTAGTAGGCGTAGTCCTTGCTGGCAGAGGCAAAGGACAGGGGGGTGATGGTGTTGCTCAGCTCAGACTCAGGGTCCTCGGGGTTATAGACCTGGAGGGCGTTGACCCGGTCCAGGGCGTGGACGATGGACAGGCGGAAGTTCTCGTTGTTCACAGCCTTCTTCCAGTTCTCCGGCTCATACTGGGCGTCAAAGTTGGGGTCAAAGTTGAACAGGTACCAGTAGGAGTAGGAGGTGTCGGGACGGCTGGAGTGGATCTGGTCGGAATAGGAGGACATGAGGGAGGACAGCAGGTTGGCGCTGATCTCAGCCTCGTCCACCTCACCCTGGAGGAACATGGTGGTGCCCAGGGTGTTGGCCTCGGCGTTATAGGTGCGCTGAATGGTGTCGATGAAGATGTTGTCCTTGTCCCAGTAAGTGGCGTTCTTGATCAGCACCTGCTGGACCTGAGGCTGGAAGTCGGAGAGGATATAAGCGCCGCAGTAGAGCAGGTTGTCGGCGTCAATGCCGAAGGTATCCTTGTGAGCCTCCAGGAACTCGCCGTTGACGGGCATGAAGGCGCTCCAGCACAGCATGGACAGGAAGTAGGGGCAGGGGGCGTCCAGGGTAAAGACCAGGGTGTAGTCATCGGTAGCCTTCACGCCGATGTCCTCCTTGGCCACGGGAGCGACCTCCTCAATGACCTCGCCGTCCTCATCCAGCTTGGCGGGGTTGCCGTTTTCGTCCACGCCGTCGGTGGCGGTCTCCAGAGCCAGCAGATAGGCGGTGTACTCATAGTAGTTGTGGGCGTTGGTCACCTGGGCCACGTCCCAGTTATACTCGCTGCCGGAATCATTGTTGGCGTCCAGGATATAGTAGGCGGCGTCCACCCAGTCCTGGGCCTTGACCTCGGCAATCTCGGCACCGGTCTTGTCCACCCACTTCACGCCCTTGCGGATGTGGAAGGTCCACTCGCTGGAGTCGTCGTTGTGCTCCCAGCTCTCAGCCAGGGAGGGCTGGACCACGCCGTAGCGGTCATACTCGATGAGGGTATCCACCACATTGGCGGGAATGCGGAGGTTCTCAAAGGTGGTGGTGGTCAGGTAGTTCATGGTCTCCACCTCGCTGGAATAGAGCTGGCGGTAGGTGGAGGTCTGGGCGGGGGCGGGTCCCTCGGGCGGGGTGCTTCCCGCAGGGTCCGGGTCCTTCTTTCCGCCGCAGGCTGCCATACCCAGACAAAGGGCCGCAGCCAGAGACAATGCGGTCAGTCGTTTGGTAAGCTTCATAAAGAGTTCCTTCTTTCCTTTTGAATAGGGCCGCAAAGGCCCCTATCATAACCGCAGGGAGCGGTGACGATACAAAATTTACTCCCACTCCGTGGAGAAGCGCACTCCGATGCCAGGGTCGCCGCTCATGGAAATGGTGGCTCCGTCAAAGACCGGGCCGCCGGGGAATGGCTCCGTGGCGCACAGGGAAGGCCCGTCCAGGTCCGCCATAGTGATGACCTCCTGGGCGGCGCACAAATGGGCGGCAGCCGCTACCGACACCTGGCTTTCCAGCATACAGCCGATCATGCATTTGACTCCATGCTGCTTTGCCAGCTCGCAGATTTTCAACGCGTTCCAGATGCCGCCCGTTTTCATCAGCTTGATGTTGATGTAATCGGCGGCGTGAATGGCGATCAGGTTTGCCGCGTCTGTGGGGGAAAACACCGCCTCGTCGGCCAGAATGGGGGTATCCACCTGCCCGGTGACGAATTTCAGCCCCGCGATGTCCAGAGCGGGTACGGGCTGCTCCACCAGCTCAATATCCAGGGCCTTGTCCTCCATAGTTTTGATAATAGCTACCGACTGGGCGGCGGTCCAGCCCTGGTTGGCGTCCACCCGCAGCTTTACGTTGGGCCCCACGGCCTCCCGAATGGCGGCAATACGCCGGACGTCGGCCTCCCCCTCCTTGCCCACCTTGATTTTTAAGGTGGTAAAGCCCCGGCCCACGGCCTCCAGGCTGTCCCGGACCATCTCCTCCACGGGGTTCACCGAAATGGTAATGTCCGTCTCAAAGGAGGTCCTGGCATTTCCCAAAAGCTGGTAGAGGGGCTTACCCTGGGTTTTGGCCCACAGGTCATAGAGGGCCATGTCCACGGCGGCCTTGGGGGTGGTGTTGTGGACCATGCAGGAATTGAGCTTCTCCATCACCGCAGGAAGGTCCATAAGGTCCATCCCCACAATGGCAGGGGCAATAAAATCCTGAATGGCGCAGAGGATGGAGCCGGTGGTGTCTCCTGTGATCACGGCGGTGGGAGGCGCTTCGCCAAACCCCTCCAATCCGTTCTCGCCCAAAACCCGGACCACAATATCGTTCAGCCGGTCCACAGTGCGCAGGGCAGTCTTGAAGGGATGGGCCAGGGGGAGAGAAAGCCGCCCCACCTGAATGGCAGTAATACGCAAGAAAAAACGCCTCCCGGGGAAATTTGAAACTTTCGCATCCTATTGATTCATATTTCCCATTTTATTGTAGATAAACTATTTTACCACGCTTCCCGCTCCTTGTAAAGAAAAACGGGGAAAGCCCTTGAACTTTCAGCGGTTTGCCTTATTTTGCCCTGCCGGGGCGGGGACCGCCTCCTGCAAAAAAACGGACGTTCTCTGGGGAGAACGTCCGAAAGGAATGTAAGACCGGGGCTGTACCGCCCCCATTTGGCCCCACAGACCCGGATAGCGCTCCACAGAGGAAACTGTGACAGTCCGGCGGGTGTTTCCCGACGGCCCGGAAAACAAGCGGCAGGCACCCCTTGCTTCCCTCGGCGGCGCCCCCTTTCCTCTCCCACGGCTGCCTGGCCTTGCGGGGGAGTACTGATGAGCTCCGCGCCTCTATACAGGTTGATTTGATGGTATAGTATCACGGGAACGGAAACTTGTCAAGTCCGCCCTGTATTCTTCTGCAATTTCAGGAAGATTTTCTTGCAAAATTTCGCAGAAGATGATATAGTCCTGTTTATAGGACACTAAATCCGCTATCCTGAGAGGGAAGAAGGGAGGGCTTTATATGGCGAAAAAGAGCAATCAGAAGGCGAAGCTGCTGGTTTTGTACCAGCTTTTGCTGAAGAAGGGGGATGAGGACTGTCCCGTCACCACCCCGGAGCTCATCGAGGCTCTGGACAGAGAGGGCATCCCGGCGGAGCGAAAGAGCATCTACACGGACATGGAGGCCCTCCGGGAGTTTGGTCTGGACGTCCAGCTCCGCAAGGGCCGGGGCGGCGGCTGGTTTGTGGGGGAGCGGGACTTTGAGCTGGCGGAGCTGAAGCTGCTGGTGGACGCGGTCCAGTCCTCCCGGTTCATCAGCCGGAAAAAGAGCGAGAGCCTGATCGGCAAGCTCTCCGGCCTTACCAGCGAGCACCAGGCCAGGCAGCTGCGCCGCCAGGTCTATGTGGACCGCCGGGTGAAGACCGACAACGAGGGCGTCTACTACGCCATCGACCAGCTCCACACCGCCATTGCCGGCAGGAGGCTGGTGAGCTTCCGCTATTTTGACTACAACGCCCGCCGGGAGAAGGTCCTTCGTCGGGGCGGGGAGCTCTACCGGGTGACCCCCTTCGGCCTTATCTGGAGCGACGAGAACTATTATATGGTGGGCTGGGAGCAGGGGGGAAGCGAAATGCGCCATTACCGGGTGGACCGGATGAGTGGTCTGGCGGTATGCGCCGAGACGGGAGACACCCCCAGGGGCTATGAAAAATTTGATCTGGCAGAGTACGGACAGAAGCATTTTCATATGTTTTCGGGAAAAGAGGCAAAAGTCCGTCTGCGCTGCGCCTCCCGCTTTGTCAACGTGATGCTGGACCGCTTTGGCCAGGAGGCCATGCTTATCCCCGACGGGGAGGACCATTTTGTCCTTACGGTGGAGGCGGTGGTCTCCCCCCAGTTTTACGGCTGGCTCTTCGGCCTGGGCCATGAGGTGGAGCTTACCGCCCCCAGCTGGGCGGTGGAGGAGTATCGGGAAATGCTGCGCAGGGCGCTGGAGGGAAAATAAACCGGATAAGCTTTAGCCGAAGCTGCGGTTTTTCTTGGAAAACAGCGGCGGTTCTGGTATAATTTAGGATAGCAAGGGATCT
>CANDEE010000019.1 GCA_947383685.1 uncultured Pseudoflavonifractor sp. | reverse complement strand
GCAGCTTGAAGGGTACGACAACCCAAAACCACAGCCATAGGGAGTAGCATTATACCGCCGCTGTCATGGAGTTGAACAGGAACCACCTGCTCCTTACTGCGTTCGCAGGATGCAAACGTCTTACCCGGCCTGTGTGGGGTCGGCTCTCAGTGACCTTCTGGGCCACCACGACGGTTTTCTATCAGTTGACCAGTCTGACGTGCCTACGCTGTTAGGCGCTTTATCGTAACCCTTGTGGGAGGGCTTGGCACGTGTTTGTCAAAGTCCCTTATGACCCCGCTTCTGTTGTAGCAGAAGCGGGGTCAACTTATATCATCGAGTACAACGATACAGAGATAGTCTACCACCAAAATCTGGGGTTGTCAACTTACTTTGAAGGAGAGAGAACTATGGAAATGGGAGTTACTGACTGGGCCTACCTTGTTGTCCTGATTCATCTTTCTTCTCCCTATAGGTATAAACCTAACGTTATCTAAGTAAAGACTGTAGTTTGCTAATTTTGAGAGTACCTAAAAGGGAAAAAAGAACTTGAAACGCTCTGCTTTGGGTGATATGCTTTAAGAGGCAAGGGAAAGGAGCCACCCGGATGAGCTGTGGCGAAGGCTGCGAATCTGACGAGCCGGCATTACACACATCCGCCGCCGTTTGGAGGACATGGTAAGAGTTACTGCTGAATGCCCGGTTGAGCTTTTTGCATTGAAGGATGCAAAACAGGCGCACAGTGTCCAGGAGCTTCCTGGCACGGCAGACAGTGGCCATACTCGCACCAATGCCCTGGCAGATGGCAACCAGGCTGGGGAAACAGCGGGAGCTGTTACCTGCCTGGTAATACAGGTACAGAGCTGCAACAAAGGCGCTGTTTGTCATGGGAGCGTCAAAGAGCTTCCAGGGAACCGAGGTAAAGCCTTTGGCCGTGGAAAGAAGGCACTGGTAGACACCGATAGCGTAGACCATGCGTCCCAACTGCTCATTGTATCGATAGGTATGGATGTGGGCGATGTAACCGGCAGCGGAGAGTTCATCAATCGCTTTGCGGGTGGTGGTCACGGACAGCCCGGACAAGTTGGCTAGCGCAGCCAGAGATTTCCTGCAGCAGCCCAGCGGATTGCGGCGGCTATACAGGACGGCTCCCAGACGGCGGGCGCTGAAACTGAGACTTTGATCCAGGATTAACTGATTCGGTATGCGGAATATAGAGTGGTATCTATGAGCTTTTGACATATCTTTTCCCTCCTTGGGCGTCTGCCGTTGCGACCGGCAGGCGCCTTTTTCTGTTGTTTTCAGGACACCAGGAAGCGGACTTCATAGAACTGCCGGAGCTTACGCTTTCCCCGGAAGGGGCAGCGCTCTGTGCAATGTTGGCAACGGCGGCCAACGGCACGGGTGATTGTATCCTCCAGAGTGGCCATATAGGCCGGAGAGCTGGAGAGAATGGCCACGTTGCCCATTCCCCTCAGCCGGTTCAGAATCGTGTCGTGGGTCAGAGTACGGTAAAGCCCTGTCGTCAGAGACGCCGGAAGCCTATGTTGATCCTCCAGCAGTTCCCTCAAAAGAGCTTTGCAGTTTTCTACCCGCTCCGGACGGCGCTGAAAGATCCTCCAACAGCCGGCAATATCCCGAACTGCAAAAAAGTTTGGCGTCAATAGCCGCACATGGCTCTTGGGGTATCCTTTTGGTGCTGCACGCTCCAGAACGGCCCACAGTGCCCCCCAGAGGAGCAGGGCGGCATAGAACCGCCCCACCCCTATTAAGGGCAGCGTAAGGGCAAAAACGGCCCAGCCTGCCAGCAGGGGGCCCACAAACGGATTCATCCTCATTTGCCAACAGGCTTTTTTAAAATTTTGCTTCATAGGTAGTCCGCACCTCCAGGGGCCTTGTAATGGTCAGGCTATTCCCCCCTAGCAGTGATATTGTGAGATCCATGGTGGTAATAAAATTTAACGCCCCTCCGTCATTGTTGGTGTAGCTGGTGGTCAAGTGGTCGATACGGAAGCCTTCCCGGCTCAAAGACTGATGGCCCACAGTGGCACCCAGGCTTTCGCCAAGGGTATATAGCACCTCATCAGAGGTAACTACTCGGCTCCAGTCAACCCCATTGTAGGTTCTTACCACTGCTTCAGCCTCCCGTACCCCTTGCAGGGCCCTGGGCCCATTAGAGGCCGCCACTGCCAGCACCGCCTCGTTTGTGCGGTCAATGACACGGTCAATTACCTGATAGGCGTGGCGGATGTTGAATACCACAAGAAAAAGAAGAACGCCTATCAGAAGCGTTATGCTGAGCCGTAGGCTGATCTCGCCACTTTGATCCCGCAACTTCCCGGCTATACCTTCCAATACCGCTCCCCCCTCCCTGATACTGTACTCCTGAGAGGCACGGGCACAGATAGCACACCACCTACACCGAGGTGTGCCGTGGTCTCCAAAGTAACGGTAAAGGATGAACCAAACTGCACCTTCGTTCCTCCCCCAAATGTGTTAATGGTATAATGGTCAATCGTCACTCCGGCGATATTGGCCAAGCGGGCCATTTCGGTGTAGACCTGGGTATCTACCTGACCTCGGATCTCAATATAGCGGGTCAGATCCGCCGCCACAGAATGGAGCTTCATGGCATCATTGATGGTTCCCAGAGTGCTAATGCTCAAGACAAGGAGAATCATCACAAACAGGAGCATAAAGGCACTGTTGAGGGTAAAATCACCCCGACGCTGGCGGAGTTTTTCCCAAAAAAGAGCGGGCCCGTTTTTACGGGCCCGCTTATCTTGTCTCTGACGCATCTCAGCTAAAGAAATCCCGAACCTTCTGGGTCAGGAGCGGGGCCATATCAGTCCGCATGAAGGTAGTCAACAAAGCCATGGCAATACCGCCAAGAACCAGAATAATGGCAAACACCACCGCATGATCCATGACAAATTGACCTTTGTTTTCGGCCAGCTTTGCCTGGGAGAGATCCCGGTAACTCCGAATCTGCACCGTAGCCTTCAGGAGCTTGTTCCTTACCGTGTTCAGAATGTTTTTCAGCGCTTTCATTTTAAGTTCCTCCTAAAAATTAAAAATAGTTTTGAAGTTGTTGGACTAAATAAGTACCCAGAGCCGCCGCTATCATTAAGCAGAGGCAAATAAATAGCAGTCCCATATATGGATTTAACTGAGACGGCCTCTTCAACAGTTCCTTTTCCACCTCCTCATTTTGAGATTTGCGAAACTCCGCAGCCAGCATATCAAAATAGATTTGTTGGTCGTCACCCCGGAGAACAGCAATCAAGCCCCGGACGACCTGTCCCAGCTTAGGACTGGAAACCCGGCTTTCCAGAGCCTTTAGAGCCCGTTCCGGGTTGCCGGTCATCATGTCGTTAAGCGTCCGGGTAATCTCTCCCTGGAGGGCTTCTCCGCAAATTTTCTTGTAGGTATTCAGGATAGTCACCACATCATGGGTGTTGTTAAGGCTCTGGCGGATCGTGCTGGCAAACTGGGGCAGCTCCCGCTCAATACGTTGGCGGTGCGTCTCCATTTCGCTTTGCAGGAGCTTGCTTTGGCTTTGATAGACAGACACGCCCACCAGAATCATACCCACTGCACCAAAAAAGGTGGAAACCAACAAAAGAGGCAATAGCCCCACGGAAAAAAGCAAAGCCCGGGCCAATGCCCGAGCTTTCCAAACTTCCGGTGTTTCCGCATGGCCCAGCCCGGACAACATTTCTGCCAGGTGAGCCCGCTTGAAGGGTTCTATGTCGATATGCGGCTCCAGAAAAGCCGCAATACGCTGTATTACAACCTCTGTTTGGGTCAGAGCCTTAGGGGCTCTGTGCCGGATAGCCAATGCGGCCGGGCGGTAGATCCCTGGCAGTCTGGCAGGGATCAGCAGCCAGAGCCCCATCATGCAGAGGATAAAGATCATCCATTTCATCCCCTACACCTCCTATACGTTATACTGAATGGGCTTGGAGAGCTTGATCGCCGCATTAATTGTAATAAGAACTATGATGGCGGTAATTACCAGGGATATTTGCCCAAGAAATGTGGAAACCAGATTGACATACCAGTCATGGTTAGCGATGTAGCATATTGGAATAACGGAGAGCGTCAGGGCAATCATTCCAGCGGCCCGCCGCAGAGGCAGCATCATTTTGGTGTCGTTTTCCTCTTGCTGGATCCGCAGATCAGAAAACTTACTGACGATGGGCAGCAGGGTATCTCGCAGGGTATGATCTGCCTGACAGAGGATCAGGCTGTCACACCACTGCCGCCAGATGGAATTGTCCAGTGCGGCTTTCATCCGTTCGATCTGGGCGGGAGCGTTTGCATCCACATAGCGCAGATTACGGGTAAAGGCCATAAATACTCCCTTGACCGGTTCATTGATATTATCCATGTTTTCAGTCACCGCAGTAAGGATATCATTGTTGCGGGTATAGGATGTGGTGATAAGGCTCAGAGCGGTCTCCAGCTCCTCGTTAAGATACTGGTCGTAACGATACAGTTCAAACCGTGTCCACCAGAGCGGTAAAAAGTAAAAGCCCACTGCCAGAACGATAGAGAGCAGAGGGTTGTGCAGTATGAGACCAAGGATGGCTCCCGCAGCGGCAAACGCTAAGGAGAGCCGCAAAGTTTTACGATACCGGCCACGTTGTCCAATCCGTTCAAAGACTTCCATGGCTTCCTTGCGGCTCTGAACCGCCAGGTTATCCGTAGCCTTGCCGTTGATCCGGCGCACATAGTCCTTTGCCCGTTCTTTCTTGTCTTTTATCTGGGGCTGTTGGAGTTTGGCAATCCCGGCTCGTATCTTACCCCGGACGGTAGGCCAGGGCACTGTTATCCCGGTCAGTTGCCAACCTCCCAGAACAACAAGGATAAAGATAAGAAATTTCAATTTATCACCTCCTTATCTGCCTCTGCATGAATGAAGGGTTCCAGTTCAGATCGGCGGGCGCCCTTCTTCAGCAACCGCCGCTGTAACTCCTTTGAGATACCCGCTAGGTGGTGGAAGTCTCCCTCTACCTTAACGCAGACATCTCCTTCATAGATGTTGTCCTCCACTTCAAAGGAATACAGCAAGGAAGAAAGTATCTCTCCATCATGGTAACCGGTCACCTCCCGGATTTCCGTAACCCGGCGTCGATGATCTGAGCCGGTCTCCATATGAACCAGGATAGGAAATGCCCTGGCCACCATGCCAAAGAGAGTGACGTCAGACATATCAAACGCCTTTTTGGCCAAGGTCACGATCCGCTCCGGCGTATCCAGAGTGCCATTGCTATGGGTGGTGGTAACTATGATATGGCCAGTATTGGATACGCCCATAACTTCAAACGCCTCTCTTCCCCGTATCTCACCGGGAGCAATGATATCCGGGTCAAAGCGGAGGCTGTCCTTTACCAGAGCCTCCTGGTCAATGTTGAGGGATGGATTGTCCGTATTGGGACGGGTCTTGGTATGGATCACGCTGTTAATGATCTTCCCAGCATCATCGGTACGGACAAAGTTCCATTCCCGGCTGCCTTCCTCAATGGTATATGTCCGCATGGTTTTAGATGCTTCGGTCAGGAGGCAGCCGGCAATGGTAGTTTTGCCGGAGCCAGTCTCCCCGGAGATACACATAGAAACTCCGTGCTTCACGCACAGCTCCAAAAATGTCATCATTTCTTTGGTAAGAGATCCTCCAGTGAGCAGTTGGTCACGGGAAATTGTCTGGGTGTTGACCTTACGGATTGAGCTTGCAACTGCCACAGATGTGTCCACCAAAGGTTCCTTCAGCACGGTAATACGAATCCCGTCTCCAATATCCGCTGTAGCTCTGGGTTGGGCCTCGTCAATTAGAGTACCCGTCTTGCGGAGCATCTTTTTATGGATATCTATGGCGTGTTGAGGGGATAAAAAGGAATACTCCGTTTTTTGCCGCCTCCCATTGACTACTATCTCTACATCGTTCCAGGCATTTATATTGATCTCCTCAAAGCCTTCCCGAGAAAAAAGGTCATCACGGGAAATGAAGGAGAGGCCAGCCATGTCATGGTAGATATAATTTACCAAGTCGCTGTCCTCAATTTCACAGCGAATCCCGTGGTCTACGATATACCGTTGGATCTCATCCCGCAGGGCGGCCTCAGAGGTCTTTGTAATGTCAGATACCGTTGACCTGGCAATCGCTCCCCGGACTTCCTCCAGCACTTGTATGTAGGGCCTGGTTTTCATATTAGCCATAGTTATCCCCCTCAATCCGATCTGCAATATTCTTAATTTTTCCAGCAAACCTGACGGCTGTAGGTTCATCAAATCTACTTAACAGCCGTCCGGCCATCTGCCGCTCGGCCACCTGAGCAGACCAGGGCATCGTTACGATAGAAGGATCTCCCTGGAGCGTTTCCATTTCCATCAGAGGAGTAAAAGAGAAAATTGGGTTTAATATCTTCAAATGCCGCTCCGTCCGAAAGGTGTCCTCATTGTTGGAAAGCCACCTGAGCTTTGCCTTCATGCTTTCATACCCCCGCACATCGGGGGTGGTGGTACGAAGGACAACGTCAGCCAGCTCCAAGGCCAGGAGTGTAATGGGTTCCATCACGGGATTGCCGCAGTCTACGATACAGTAAGAAAAGGGAGACTGCTGCAGCACGTTGAAAAGGCTTTGCACCGCCGTCCGGTCAGGAATACGGTATGTAATACCAGCCACTTCCCCGCTCACCAATCCCATGAAATAAAGCCGGTCATTTTGTGGGTGCTGTAGCATCTTATCCTTCAAGGCCGCCTCGCTCACCTCCTGTTCAAAGACAGCACCCAGGGAATTTCTGGCGGTCAACTTAGCGTTGGGGAGATATACAGGCAGCATCGGGGTCCGGGTATCCATCCCCATCACCAGTACATCCTTCCGACGCTGGGCCAACTCAGCGGCTACCGCCAGGGCCATGGTGGTTTTTCCAGCGCCGCTGCTTCCCCAGCTTGCAATCAGTTTCATGTATCCTCCTCTCCCTCCGGGCCAGTAGCCACTTCAGCCCCAGCCTGTCCGCTATCCTCTGCTTCCGTCCCAGGCTCATCAGGGTCCTCTACCTTCAGGGAGGAAAAATACTCCTCCTGAGCCGCTAAAAGCGCTGCTTTTCCGGTCTCGCTTCCCCGGAGGACCAGGGCAGAGTGAAGATGGGCATTGACGGTAAGTCCCGCCAATGCTGCCGCCTGCTGCTGATTCACTGCAAGTACCACTGTAGTGATCTGCCGGTCCTCGTCAGGATCCAGGGGGTCATCCTGGTCTGAGATATTGACGGCGGCGTTGTTGGTAACGTTCAACACCTCCACCGCCCTCAGCTCCGGTACCACCATTGCCACCAGATCATCAGTGGCATCCAGAGTATCATTCATGACGGCAAAAAGCTGAATAAGGTCCCCGGCCCGTAGCTTACTGGCCACGCTTTGCTCCAAGCTGTCCAACGCAACCGCCATGGCTACCTTTCCCTCCGGCAGGGCCAATAGCTCTGGGTCATCTGTGGGGTAGTTGTCGGACAAGCGCTTCCCGGTCAGGATATCGTCAGCCAGCCCAATGGTTGCCATATACTTTCCGGCAGCGTCCGAAATGCTGGAGATCGCATTTCGGGGTACGCCACTTGCCCCGATCTCCACCACCGCCAGCATTTCTCTGGTCAACTGGGTGCCTATGGGCACATCATTCTTTAAGACCACCACCGGAGCCAGAGCTGCAGCCTTCTCTTGGGCCATCGGTACACCGACAAAGGCCAGCAGCAACGCAGCAATGATACACAGCGTTCCCCACAGGACCTTATTCCGCAACAAACCTCCCATCCCCTGGCGCTCCTTTTGAGGCTTGGCTTTCTTTTCCTTCTTCTTAAATTTGGAAGTGCTCTCCCGAACCGGCTCCGGCTCTGAGGCATTTCCATAAACCAAATCTTTTGTCGATCCTTTTTGCTTTTTAAAAAGCATCAAATCATTCCTTCCTGTAAAAAAATAACCGCCATATAAGCGGGTAAAACAAAGGGCGCATATTGAATTGGCTTGCCTGCTTTTTGTGTGCACAGCCCCCAAAGAGATAATCCCATAAGAGCAATTAAAATAACAAGACTCCCATTAAAGGGACCAAGGAGAGCACCCAAAGCAGCACACAGCTTGACATCGCCCCCACCAATGTCACCATGCCGAGGAGTGACCGACAAAAGCAGTATAGGCACTCCGCAGGCAAAAAGCCCAATAGCTCCATCCAACAGTTTTTGTTCCCATATTCCACGTAGCACCCCACAAACCAACAGCAAAACAATTACGTATTTTTGAATCGTATGGGATACCGCATCCTGCCAAGCCGCCGCTGCCAGAATGATTCCCGCCAACAGGTATATCCACATTAGCTTTGCCCACATATCTGCCGTAGGGCGGGAAGTATAGTAGAGCGGTATACGCTGTCACTGCCTGGAGCCCAGATATCCGGGTGGTAGGCCACCGCTCCGCACTTTCCCAGGTACTCCCGCACTTCTCCCACATCGTCCGGGGCAGCAAAGGACAACAGCGTAACCATATGCTGAGGTTTTCCCTGTAAGGCAATGTTTTGAGCTGCAGCCAGCAAAGGCAGCTCCCATGGTTTCACACCGCCTACCAGAATAGACAGATCAGCACCACAAAAGGGCTCTGCCCATTCCTGGGACAAAACACCGTAATCAAAAATATAGGCGTCAAAAGAGGGAGACCGTTCCATCGTGATGCGGATTCCATTAACCTCCACATAATTTTCCTGTGTCACCGTACGATCCTGGTAAAGTTCCAGCATAGCAGTCAATGACACCTGCCCCTGGTTAAGCAGCACAGGGTGAAAGCCAAGACTGCCCAGGTAATGGTATAGGGCGATAGCCTGAGTGGTGGTTCCCACACGAGCTTGGGCACCACCCACAGCCACATCTATTACCAGCCCCGGAGGAATCATTAAGGGAGATACTTGCTTATTTGCGACCTCTACCACAGCATTCTGAACCGCAGCCAGCCGCCGCACATATCCGCCGTCTCCTCGAAGAACAGCGGCAAGAATCTCCGAGGGGTCACCGCTGTCAGCAATAAGTCCATCGACCCGAAATTCCGCAAGTGCTTTATAGAGGGTGGTAGTACGCTCTCCGGGAGAGGCCAGAAACACCGGCTGAACAACAGTAAAGCGCCGCAGCATTTGTACGGCGCTCAGGATATGTTCATCAGACCAGGCTGCATCCGATAGGTCGCAAAAGATAAAGTTCTGCTGGTTGATCGCCTTATCCCGTGCGATAAATGCGGTAAGGGAAGGAACGGTCACGACAGGGAAAAAAGTGGCCACGACATCCAACTGTTCAAATACCGGCTTAAACCGATGCTCCCGCTCTGGCGAAGCAATATAGTAAACTTGAAGCAATGCCTCATTTCTCCTTTTCTTCAAATGGTGGGCGGCCCCATAGCTTGAAGCCGCTATAATTGTCCATCACCACACCCCCGCCGCCGGCAGAGCAGTGGATATACAGGTTTTTGCCATTGTCGCCTTTGCCGTAGTAGATTCCTACATGGTTAATAACGTTATTATCTGGCCAGTTTTTGAATACCAGATCCCCAGGCTGCAGATCCTCCTCATCAATCAGAGTGCTGGCCCAGAATTGAGCATGGACGCCGCTGCCAATGCTTTTAAATCCGGCTGTCCTCCAAACCCAGTCAGTAAAGCCGGAACAGTCCAGCCCATAGGGCCGCAGAGAACCGGAGGAGGAAACACCTGGAGCCGTCACCATTTGGAGTGTGTTCCATTTATCGTTCCAGCCGGCGGCGGATTTGCCGCCCCAGAAATAGGGCACACGGCCCACCAGAGCCAGGGCAGTTCGCAGGATCTCCTGGCGGTTTGGATCATCTGTAGCGGCAGCAGCCACCATATCCTTGATCTCCTCCTCTGTCATTGGATCACCAAACGGCTCTTGCTCCGCTACCAGGTAGGAGTATTTTTCCTGAAACTCCCCAAGGATCCCATCGTATTGGAAGGGGGCCATCAAAATATTAAGTACAGCGGCAAAGAGAAGGATAATGGCCGTAAAGACGGCTGTCAAGGAAATAAGCACTATCCGCAGAGTTTTCTGCCCGTCCTCATGGTTCAACAGCCTTAAAATCAGTAAGGCGGTCTTAGCGCTCATCGTCCGCCCCCTTTGCCCATCAGTTCCAGCTTATAATCAGGTAAATCAAAATCCACGTGGACGTGCTGGCGGCCAAGTAGGCAAAGCGCTTTGCCCCGCTCTCCGGCAAGGAGGATATTTTGCTCTGCAGCGGTGAGCTGAAATACATCAGCCGTCTCCTGAAGATTCCTGCCGTCAGCGGAAAACAGGAATTTGTAAGTAGCATTGTCCAAGATAATGTGCCCAGTCGCTACCATCGTCAGCGACACGCTCATGGCAACAAGCTGTATCACACTGGTAAACAGTGTTTTGAGGAGGACCTGTATGTAGGACTTCCACACACCATAGTCACTATCCAAAAGTCCTATGCAAGCAAAAGGAACCCCAAGGCGAAGGATTAGCAGCTCAAAACCCCTCTGGAGTAGCTTTACATATAGGACAGCAAACAAGATAAGGTAAATCAGCAAGATAATGATGTCAGTCAGCCCCATGCCAACGAGTGGGATCAGTGCAAACGCCTCGCCAACCCCTGTTCCTCCTGCAGAGGATGGGCCACTTGAAGGCAACCGAATCAGTGACATGATCGTACTAGCAAATTCAGATGTCACATTTGCCATGATGTTATAAATCGTAGGAAACGCTATAATCACAACAATTGCCTGAATAGCTCCGATTAGCATATCCTGAGGGCTGGAATCTGCGTCGCCGTCCCGCCAGAGGACATAGATTGTAAAGCCCTTATACAGAAATTTCAGAACGATAAGAGCAGAGACAAACAGATAAATATACTGATAAATTTTTTCGATAGAGCCAGATGAAAGGACTGTGTTTCCTCCAGCCAGTGTTTCCACTCTTAGCACACTTTCAAAGGAAGTCATCAGTTGTTTGTCAAATGCGTCCACAGTGGAGTTTACCAAATCCACAAAAAAGCCTTGGATAATCTCTGTCATAGTGTCTGTCCTTAAAAATAGCTGGATACCATGGCAATGATCCCACTGACCAGCATACCGGCAACTCCGCAAAGGATTGCCATTTTGATCCGCTTATCCCACATTTTACCGTCCTGCTCATCGGCCATGCTCCGGCGAATCAGGAAATAGACGGCAGAAGCGCCGCCGATGACAGGGCACAGGATCACCAGGTAAGTAGACACATCATTGACCATGTTTTTGATCCCTACCGCAAGCGTACTGCTTGCAAACCCTCCCGCTGCCGAGGCCGGAATTACTAGCATGGATAGGATGGCAGCGGTCATAAGCAATTTCCTTTTCATAATTCATTTCCCCTCTCACTGTTCATTAGTAGTTGATACTTTTTCCATATCCCCCAGTAGGCTGTGCGTACTTCTCTGGTGGGACGTCTGGCGTTTCGGGTCGTAATGACCTTTCGATTGTGTTCAATATCTCCCAGACCCAGCATATCGTTCCAGATGGTTTTGGACAGATCCGGCGCATACATAACACAGGGCGCTGCCCTGGATGTCACCAGTTGATAGGGCCGCTGGATCCGTTTAATCTCCTCCGGCATCAGCAAATCCCGCCCGGTAAGGTTGTAGCTGGCAGAGGTGTTGCCTCCAGTGCTGCCGGACAGGCTGGGAGACTTGACCGTATACTTGCCCAGCTTCTTGGACAGCTCCTCCAACGTATTATCGTTGTCGGTCTGTAAGTATATCCAGGTCTCAGCGTTGGCCCGGATGGTTCGTCCCACCTTGTCGCCATACTTTTCATCCAACTGGTTAAAGTCCTGCAGGAACAGGTGGAACCGGATGCCCCGCCCACCGCCGACGGTCATAAACTTATCAAAATCTGGGATCTTTACAAAGTTACCAAACTCATCGCACATGAAATTTACCCTTTGAGGCAACCGCCCACCATACTTATCACAGCAATCTACCAACGCCTGATAGTGCTGATAGATAAACAGAGAAGCTATAGGGTAATAGGTGCCCTTGTGATCTGGAAGGATAATAAAGATGGCCCGTTTTCGCTCCCCAGTGGTGTAGAGGTCAAAATCGGTGGCCGCCGTCATGGTGTGGATCGCCGGATCGGTAAATATGTTCAATGTGCTTCCGCCGGAAGCAAAGAAGCTGCTGCGGGTCTTTTGGGGAGCCACTTCCGAGATCCCAGCTACCAGTCTGGCCGGATGGTCGGCAGGTAGGCCAGCCAAATACCGGGATAAAGGCAGCTCTCCCTTTGGGCCAGAACGGCCCATTTCCACGACAAACTGATAGACATTGGCTAGGTTTTGGTACTCAGGCCGCCGGGAATTATCCACTACCACCGCCAGAATACTGGCAGTTAGGATAGCTCGTTCACCATTGACCCAAAGAGGATCTGTATGGGTTTCGGGGCGGTCAGGAACCAGCATAAAGGCAATATCTCTGGCCCGGGATACTGCTAAAGCGGTTTCTCCCAGGTTGACAGCGTCAATTACCGGCTGCAAGAAATTGTAGCGACTGCTTTTCAGCGGGTTTTTAAAGTCAATGGTCACAACCTCATACCCCAGCCTCTCCAGGAAGGGGTATGTGTAAAGATACAGCTCAGCCTTGGGATCCATTAACACCATGCTTTCCCCGGCAAGGGCCTGAACGCAAAGACTGGGGAGAACTATGTGCCGAGACTTGCCACATCGGGTAGCGCCGATCACCAGAGTGTGGGTATCATCCATATTGCAGTAGAGCTGAGATCTATCTTCGGACATTCCCAGTACGATACCACCCTTTTTCAATGCGGACAGCTTCATAAGCATCCCTCCAGATCATCCCGGCCACAGGCTTTTAGTTGTTGGAGACAGGGGGAGTTGATATCCACATGGACAACGGTAAATGCTTTCTCTTTGTCCTGCTTAGACAACCAATGGGCCGTGCCATACTGTCCCTGCCCCTCCGCAGCCGGGGTCTTAATATCAAGGCACACGTGAACCATCTTGCTTTTGTACTTAATGTACTCCCGGCTGAAGACCATCCAAAATACCAGCAGCAAAGCACAGCCTTCCAAAAGGAAAAACCAAGTCCTTACCACCGGATCCCGGATTACCGCTAAAATGCAGACGATCATACGCCAGGAAAAGGAAAGCTGGCGGGAGAGTAATTGGTGGACGTTATAGGCCAAACAGACAGCAAAGCATGAAAAAAGCAGCAGCGTAATTGCTGCCGCCGTAAGGCGTCGTTTCACTGTTCAGACCCCTCCCATGAGAGGTCGTTGGAAAAATCCTCTGCTTCGCCAGAATCCGGCTCACCGGGGAGCTCAACGGGAGGTTTCTCCCCAGTCTTGGACTGTGCAAAGTAGATGTTTTCCGCCACAATGACAACCTTTTTACGCTTATAGCCATCACCATCTGTCCAGGTGTTTTTCTCCAAACGTCCGTCCACGATAACCTTATCACCTTTATTGAAATATTTTGTGATAAAATCAGCCAAGCCACGCCAAGCGGTGACGTCGAAAAAATCCGTCTGCCTTTCTCCGGTTTCCCTATTTTTATAATCACGCTCCACTGCCAGACCGAAAGACGCTACCGGGATTTGGGCGGCGGTCAGCCTGTATTCCGGAATAGCAGTCAGCCGTCCCACAATGCAAACTCTGTTCAGCACTTTATTATCCTCCTAACTTTTTCAGCATTTTCAAAGTAAGATCACATACCTTGTGCAAATAAATGACCTGTTTTCCTTCCGGGAGATCCTTATCAACCAAAATAGGCCGCCCTTCACTGCTGCCGCTGTATACGCTGTCAATCAGAGGGCAGCGGTGCCCAGCAGCATTGTAGATACCGGTTTTTCCATCATCCCCTTCAACAGCGGTATAGCCATCCGGCAGCCGATATTCGGCCCGCTTTACCCAGGCACGGGAGAATGGATTCTGTGGGCTTTTTTGCAGCGCATGGACTGCCGGAACGCCAAATTTGGCGGCTTCTGAATCTTGGGCACTGCAAATGACAACATTCATTTTTAGCCTCCTTTCCCCTGAAATAAAAAAAGCACCAGCTTTACGCTGGCGCTTTCTGACCTTATCTTATGGTTCTAATTCGTATTCTTCCTCCGGTTCATCCAAAGAAAGCTCCTCCGCCTTGTAAGCGGTGTATCCCTCATAGTGGTAACTGGCGTCAATTCCCTTCATGTAAACAGTCCGGTTGTTGATTTGCCCGGTCAGAGCCGCCATCAAAAGGCACTTAATTTCCACATCTTTGATAGGACTGCGCTCCATCGCCAGGAGATAATCGTTTTTATCCACCTGGCTCCAGTCTACGACCTGGTGGAGCTCCTGCTTCAGCATCAGATCCAGCCAAATCCTGGTACTGCGCCCGTTTCCTTCCCGAAAGGGGTGAGCTATATTCATTTCCACGTACTTCTCAATAATTTGGTCATACGTAGATTGAGGCATAGCGTCAATATGCTCCAAGGCCGCCGTCAGGTACATGACCGGTGCAAAACGGAAGCTGCCTTTTGCCAGATTGACCTCCCGGATCTTTCCAGCAAAATCATATATGTCCTCAAATAGATACCTGTGGATTTCAGCCAAGGCACTGAATGTTCCGGCGGTCAAACTATCTAACCGCCCGCTCTCAAACAGCTCCACGGCCTTTCTTTTGCTGATCTGCTCCTCGACCCTAGCCAGTTCAGCGGGGTCTGTGATCCCCTGCTTGTTTTCCAGTGTCAATCTGCTCGTCCTCCCTCTGCATGGGGTATTATTATTATACCTGATTTTGGGCTTTTTGTCCACCGCCTTATGGCCCCAGCTCTTCGCACTCTTCCCGTTCCATATCAGAGGAGCGGAGCGCCTTTTCATATCTGTCCGCAAGCGTTTGAGGATCCTGCCCACGGCCCCACCGGACAAACCCGCCGTTCACCAGCTCAAAAAGAGAATAGCTTTCTCTCGCCGGCTTTGAGGTGATGATGTACCGCAGATCATGTTCTTTGTCATAGTGGGAAACCCATACGATCTCCCCAGGCGGCAGCATAGGGCTGCCAGCTTCTTTTGCTATCATGTGCTCCTCCTCTCAGTAAGAACGAATATACCAATCATCGTAGCAGCTCCCGCTGATCTCTACGGTATCCTCTACGGTGGCATAGAGCATCCCACCCGGCGTCCAGGCGTCAAAGACCGCCACCGGCACGGTGTAATCTCCGTCAGGATACCATACAGGAGTAAAATGCACAGGCTCCCCATAGTAAGAATAGGGATTACTCTTAAATCCCCAAACGCTCCGGTAGGATACCCGGCTCTCCGGCGTCAACAGCCGGTAGTAACTCCGGTAATCAAATTCCGGGAACATAGCCAGCACGTTCTGGGCCCTGGTCACATCATCGCTGGTGGCGTGTGCGCTCACCGTGATGCCGCAAACAGCGTCCACCCCATACCCCGATCCCATGATGTACCTGGTTCCCCTTGCGGTGGCTGTGGGAACCCTCTCATTCGGCTGGAGATGAAAGTCTACCGTCAATGCCGCTTCATAAGTGGCCATACTGAATTTCCAAAATGCGCCGATAGGCAAAACGACCAACTCGGCTATCCACTGGGACCACGTGGCCCGGGTATTACTTCCCCAGTCTGGAGGGTCTACGGGCCGAAAGTTGGGCCGGTACTCCGTGTGGGTAATGCCGGGGCCTTCATATGGCCCATCATAGCCGGGATTAGGCGGAGTCTTTTCCGGCAAGTCCTCCACCGATACCGTGATATGGATGTGCTTATCTGTCTGCCGCTCTGATATATCCGGCGGGATCACGGTCACGGTGAGCGTACATGGGTCGCTGGGCGTGTGCCATTTGATCCACATATACTGGCTGCTGCCATAGGGACATATCATCTGCTTTTTATATTCCACCCCGTTAATGATAAATGTAGCGTACTTATTGCTGGAAGGCGTCATATCACGCAGTGTATAGTTTGGAACCAGGGCGGCGGTGATCACATCCGTATCACACCGGTAGATGTAATCTCCCGGAGGCGGGTCAGGGATCAGAACTTCCGGGACAAAACTGACGATCCCACAGCCCAGTTTGTTGAGAATGTCTATGTTAGACTGCCGCCTGTCAGTGGAGCCGTCCCAGGCGAGGATCCCCAGGTCTGTCCGCTCCAGGAACATGGACAGGGGAAGGTTCTGATGGGTCAGGTTGCTCATTTGAAAGAAGAGATCCCCGGACTTGGCCACATCAAAAAGGGCCGCCTCTGTTGCTGTCATAGCGTACTGGATGCCATTGTACTTGAAATAGGCAATGGGCTCCAGCAGGAGCTTATAATCTCCTCCGATAAGCTCCTCATAGGCCATACCAGCCTTGGCAGCTATGTCCCGGATCACCGTCTCGTCCGTGAAGTAGCTGCGGATGGCGGCAATATTGTTTCCACCGCTCCTGGAGGGAATGATGGTGGGGAGGGGCCTATCTGAAGGCGGTTCCAAATTGTCATATGTCTCAAATTCAGGTACAAGTTGCCCACCGTTCTTATAGTACAGCTTATTGCGAATGACAAAGTACGCTTGCGTCCTGGTTCTCCGCACGTTGGACATGTCAAAGGTTATTTTTGCTGTGGTTCCCTGCATGACGGAGACCCGGACGCCATCGTCTCCGGGGTTCCATGCGCTGTCTCCCACCACGCCGCCTTCGCCCATGCCGCCGCCTCCGCCCTCGATGTTGGGATCTCCGCCGGTGGCGTGAGCTGCCAGGGGGAGCAGAAGGGCGAACACCAGGAGGAGAGAAAAGAGCCGGCTGCTGCGGGATCGATCAGAAATTCCCGACAGACTGTCGGGAATTTTACTTTTTGCTCTGCCCCAATGGATCAGAGCATTTTTGATTAGGTTCATATTTCACCGACTTTCCGAAAAAAAGGGCGCACAGTTCCTTGGCCTGTGCGCTCCTTCATGGGATATTTACTTACATATTGCCGACCTTGTTACCAGAGAGGCCGCTGCCGGTATCGCCTTCCCAGCCGCCCATCTGTCCACCTGTGCAACCGCCATCCCCGCCTCGCTTTATCCAGCCAAAGCCGCCGATCCAGCCGTATTGTCCATCCGGGCTGATTTCTCCGTCATACTTCCCATCATAGCTGGGAGGGCCGCCCTGGGGCTGCTGGACAGGCTCAGGGGTGGGTATAACCTCCGGGGGAGTGGTGGTTGCCGGGGCCGGTGTAGTGGTCACAGGGGCCGGAGAATGGACCTCCGGGGTGCTTTCGCTTCCGGACAGTTGAAGGCTGCCGCCAGGTGTGGCTGTCTGGCTCGGCTTCTGGCTTACCACAGGAACAGGAGTGCTGACCACAGGGGAGGGGGTAGACGCCGGGGCCGGGGTGGGAGCTGTACCGTGGAATACTCCATCGTCTCCCAGCTTCAGGTCGCCGCCTCCGCCGCCCATGTTGGCCTCTACCTGGCTGCCTGGAGTGACAACTTTAGCAGCTTGGTCAATTTGCTCCTGCCAGTCCGGGGTGATAATGACCGTTCCGTCATCCTCTACGGTGACCGTCTCACCTGTAGGCGTGCTTTCCGGGCCGGAGGGCAGCTTGGGGATATTGCTGGGGATTGGGGGAAGCGTGTAAATAACCTCATCCACCGGGACTATATCGGGCGTCTCTTCCGCAGGAATACTCTGCTGGGCGCCCAAATCTTCCTTGCCGTGGTCCCCTTGTCTTACCATGATCGCGCAGATCAGAGCGAGGGCAACCAAACCGACAGGGAGAATGATTTTCAGCTTGCTTTTCATGGGATCGTTCCTCCTTTCGTTCAGACTATCTTTTCGTTCATGCAGGGGTATTGTGGGGCTTTTATTGATACCTTGATTATACTACAAAACGCCATATAAATCAAGAAAAAGTTGCAAATATTATTTTTCTTTTTAGAACATTTCCACATGGATGTGTAAAACTTCCAACATCCTGGCAGACCTCTTGACAATCTGGTGGAAAATGTATGAATCGCTATTTACAAACCTCTGAAATATCTGCAATTATTTGCAGAACATCATGCTCTGGAAGAGTAGTAATAGTCGAAGGCTTTCCCTTCCCAAATCCATTTAGTGACGTTCCACACATAATTGCAGCCTTTTTACTTTCAATTATCCACCATCTGTCATGATATTCCGTTGAATAGTATACACTCATTTTGATTGAAAGTTTGGAGCAAATAGAATCGTACGTTTCTGCATCAACCTTCCCTTTGTCCGTAATAATTTTTACACTTGATACCTTGGCTTTCCGGATGATCCCCAAAAATAAATCATCATAATCCCCGTCATGTCTTTTAGGAAAAATATACGGATCAACAATCGTCAGTTGATTTCCCTCACTTCCAATTTTAATCAGTTCCAAAGCAAGCTGGTTAATTTTTTTCGTCAAAGACATATTACGCCCACATACAACTTCTTCAACATACTGAAGATTGTTCTCTGCCAGATGGTCGGCCCATGCAGCTTCTATCTTTCTATTTGGAATTTGCGTAATAAAATCATAATGTAATCCCAAATCAATTAGAGACTTTCCAAAGTCAGGAAGAATAATTGTATGAGCTTTTTCCATTAGTTCAAGAAGTTCCTGTGTTCCTGTGCCAACACTTTCATCATCCACTGAACAGAGCACCCATTTTTCCCCTTTTAGTGCCGGTTCATAAGCAAACACAGGATCCTCTGACCAATTACACATAGATGCCTTTGCCTCAGACAAAGAATTAAATGCATGACAAAAGAAACTAATTTCAATAAGTCCTATGTTCTGTTTGCCATCGACCGTAGTATCAATGTAATTCGAGGTGTTCAAATGGAAATACATCATTGTTGCATCAACCTTTCTGTTCGGTTAGCATAATAGCACACACCAACATTCCTTTCCCTTTTCCTCCAAAAGAAATATGGGTATTTTTTCTTATTATATGATATTATTTCCCATTTGAAAAGGCCAACGGAGATATAGCCAAAATCTGTGTCTCCAATTGATTTTTTCATAAAATTGTTATATATGCTGCTTACTTACGTGGAAAAAAGTAAAAGCTCGAATTGTGGGGAGTCACTTTCCATTATGATGGAAGAATAGGCTGATTGTAAAAAGGGACACAGCTTAAAGCTGTGTCCCTTTGGTATTACTATGTACTTAAACTGACTGCCATTATTGTTCTATCCCTTGCCAAGCTCCGCCTTGTTCCCGCTGAGCCTGTTTGTCCCGTTGAGCAGTTTTTGACAGCTCTCGCCGGTGGCGGAGAATATCCCGTTGGGCCTGCTGCTGTCCGGTGCATCTGCTGGCATCACCCAGCAGCCGGATCAACAGATCGGTCACCAGGTCGGCCTGAAGCTGCTGCGGGTACCCGGCATCCTCCTGGAGCTGCTCCTGGATAAGCTGAGAGATACCCCGCTTGGCCTCCTTGTAGACCTCTGCCCATATGTCCTTTGACTCGTCCTTCTCCAGCCCTTTCGTTGACGCCTCCAGGTAGCCCCGTATCCTGGTGTTGATCCGTATATCGTCACACACCTGACCGGTCAGCTTGCTTAGGAACTTCCGAAAGTCAGGTTCCTTCAGCAGTTCCCACATAGGGGTACGCTCCTTAGGCATTTGCTTCCGCAATTCCTGATACAAGGGGTTCGCTGTTGCAATAGGCACGGCAGTGCTCTGGATCACTACCTGAAGCTCTGTCCGATCAGCAGGGGCCTCTAGGGCCAGCTCCTTCCGGTATTCCCGGATCGTATCCATGATCCTGTTGCCCAGATTTTTGTACAGAGCTTTCCGGGCCTTTTCCAGCACCCACTCCCTTTCAGCCTCACCGTTTCCATAGAAGGAGCTGATATCCAACGTGGCCTTCTCATATTGCCTGACGACCCGCTGGAAATCCGAAATCTTCAGGATCTCAGAAATAAAGGCGTCCACCTTTTCCTTATATTCCGGGTGCTTGCTCAAATAGGCGTAGTCAATAGAGCCTTTTGTCGGTACAGCAGCGGCCAATTCCGCCAGGGACCTTGTGAAGGCGTCCCGTGCCGGCTGGGAAACATGGGACAGGTTCAGAGCTTCCGCCAGGTTAGCCTCCTGAAGCATCGCCTCCAATTCCAGCCGCATCTTTTTCCGGCTCTCGCTCTGCTCGGCTTGCCGCTCTCGGATCTCTTCCTGGTATATCTCCCGTCCAAACTCGCTGCGGACCTTTTCCGCCATGATCTCAAACCGTTCCCTGGGCATGTGCTCATCATGGATATCATCGCTGTTACCCCAATACATGATGTGGACATGGGGGTGGCCCTTCTCATAGTGCATGGAAGCCACCCAGCAGAAGTCTTTCTGCTTTATGTCCATCTGTTGGGCCAAAACATTGATCTTGTAATTCACCAGGCTTTCCCAAGTCTTGCGGTTATACAGGTCATGCTTTTGGGCGGTTTCTCCGTCTACGGAAATGACCACCCGATACAGAGTGTGCGCCTTTGACGCCTGTGTAACGACCCTCTTGGCCTCCTGCAGGTTATTGATATTCTCTGGTAACCCGATTCCCGGTAACCGTCCCCAAAGGCCAAAGCCACAGCCCGGGTTATGGACCGCCCCCGGGCGTGTGGCAATGTAGGCCAGATGCTTGCGGTTGAGGAGCGGCGTCGATGATATGTTACGGGACTTGTAGCGCTGCTTGAAAACAACGCCCTGACTCACTGTTCCAGTTCCTCGCATTCCGGCTCTGATGTCTTAGCTTCCTGTGTTTGGTCCTCGGCCTCAATAGGGCCATACTTCCTCTGATAGTGTTCAAGGTCATTGGGATTATCTTCGCCAAAGGCTCCATAAATCAGGTCGTCAATGGCTTTGCGGGTCTGCGGATCAATGGTGAACGTTGTTGCCTTGAACCCGCCGGATACACCAAACTGATCCAAAGCATTGCGGTAAGCCTGAATATATTCCTGCTTATCAAAAAAGACTTGCTCCTCACCGGAAAAAGCATATTCCATTTTCCCAACAGGTTTCTTAATTTCCATCGTTTACCCCCCATGCCGGGAAAGCTCCACCACCCGCAAAAGCAGAGCGGCGGCCTCAGCCCTGGTTACCGTTCCTTGGGGTAGCAGCTCTCCGGCATCCGTTCCCTCCAGAAGGTCCATCTGGACGGCCCAGCGGACGGCAGCCTCCGCCCAATCAGATACGTCGTCCTGATCTGTAAAGTCGCCCTCCCAGGTCAAAACTTCGGCTCCATTGCCATAGGTCCGGTAGAGCATAAGGGCCAACTGCTCCCTAGTAAGACTGTCGTTGGGGCCAAATTTCCCGTTACCATAGCCGATCTCTACCCCGGCCTCGTTGGCCCAGGTAATGGCTGTGGCGTAGGTGGTGCTGGCAGTGACATCCTCAAAATCGCTGGTGACCACTAACCCCTCCAGCTCCGCTTCAGCCACCTTTGCAAAGGTATAGGCCGCCTGTGCACGGGACAGAGGAGAATTTGGCTTAAACGTGTTTTTTGTGATACCTTCCATGTACCCAGCATCATATGCGTCCAGCACATCATCATAAAACCAGTCGTTGGATTTTACATCAAGGAATGGATTATGCCGACCATCATCGTCAGAGCTGTCATCTGCTGTAACGATAGGAGTGGGCTTCTCGTTTCCACCTTCAGGCGGCGTGGGTTCCGGCTTCACATTGGCGTTTGGATCATCGAAAGCCAGACAGTAGTCCGAAAACTTGGAGGCAAAAATGGTCAATGTATCATCACCAACCGTGATATACGCTCCATTTTCATTTGGTGTTTCTGTGATGGCATAGACCTTGCCGCCGTGCATCCGATAGACTACATATCCAGTCCTGCCCTTCTGCTCCTCAGAGAGTGGATCAATAATTTGGAGTAACTGAGGCAATTCCGGAATATTCTCCACTGTAATCTCTCCTGCAGCGTTCTCAGAAATCTTGGAGACATCCATCTCCATATAGCCAAAGATTGTCTTGCCATCGGTGGCAGCGGCTGCATTAAGTTGCTGCGCAGAATTAGGAATATCAGCTTCGCTCACTGATTCCACCGTCATTTTTACCGTGACGGACCCGCCGGCATCAATGATTGCCTGGTCAGCTTCGGTGTAGATTTCGCTGCTAAACAGAGTGTTTAGTCCACCGACCACCACATCTTTGGTTCCTTGGTTGACCTGCAGGATACTGTTGGTCTGGGAATCCGGGAGAATGACCTTACACTCCGCAACCGCCTCATCCAGTTCCAGCAGGGACGTGGCGGTGATGGTTCTCTTGGTGGCCACAGCGTTATAGCTTCCATAAGGTACATTGTATACCCAGAAAGTGCCGGTGGCATCGGTATCTGTCTCCAGATAATTGGTGTTCCCAGCCACCACAGATACATGAGCATATGGGACCGGCTGATCCTCCTGGTCTACTACCGTGCCGTGAATCGTTCCCTCCTTCGGGGTCCAAACCGGGGCGATGGTGACTGGACCGGTAATAGGATCATCGAAATCAAAGGGATTTCCGTCCTCTGTCTCCCAGGTGAGGGTATGCCCAGGTTTAGGTTCCAGCTCCGGCTCAGTGGCCGTCCCACCATAGGGAACTTCCTGGGTAGAGGAACCACCCTTGTCGTCTTTGATGGTTATGGTCACAGTCGTCGGACCGTTGGACTTATAGTAACGTCGGAGGACAATGGCATTTCCGTGTGAAATATAGGCATCAGGCAGTCTCTTGGTAAGATATTCATTGTCATTTGGCGCAGGAGTATATTTTATGGTATCTGCCGTTGCCAAGGTACCGGTCTTTACCAGTTTCTTTGTCGTATTCACCAGTTTATAACCATCGGCCCCATCCGGAATATAATGCTCTGTTTTTACACACCAGGTTGCATTGCTAAACGCCCCTTCGCCAATTGTGGTTATCCCCGCAGGCAATTCTGCAAGAGCTAGGGATGTGCACCCTTTAAATGCGCAATCCTCAATTGTAGTTACCCCCGCCGGCAATTCTGTAAGGGCCAGAGACGTACAGTCTCTGAAAGCATTAACTTCAATTGTAATTACCCCCGCTGGTAATTCTTTAAGGGATAGAGATGTGCACCCTTCAAACGCACCCTGGCTAATTGTCGTTACTCCTGTCGGCAGTTCTGTGAGGGCCAAAGACGTACATCCGTAAAACGCAAAACGACCAATTGTAGTTACTCCTGTCGGCAATTCTGTAAGGGCCAGGGAAGGACAAGAATAAAACGCATTCTCACTAATTGTAGTCACCCCTGCCGGCAATTGTGAGAGAGCTAAAGACGTACATTTGCAGAACGCCCCAAGGCCAATTGTTGATACTCCTGCTGGCAGTTCTGTGAGAGCCAAGGACGTGCAGCCGTTAAATGCATTAACTCCAATTGTAGTTACCCTCGCCGGCAACTCTGTAAGGGCCAGGGACGTACAATCGCTAAATGCACTACGTCCAATTGTAGTTATCCCCACAGGCAACTCTGTAAGAGCCAAGGACGTACACCCGTTAAACGCCCATTCTCCAATTTCCGTTACCGAAGATATGTAGCTACCGTATATCTATTTATCCCTTCACTGTGAGAATAATTTTTCTTAACCTTAACCTCCCTGTTCCACACGTGGAAATAACTATGCAGATGATTCTGTATTTCTCCTAATATGCTCATCATGGTTAATATTCTCCCTCTCAGTCTTTTGTAATATCTTTTTCTGTATGCTGTACTGAGATGGATTCTGGCGGTGCCCTCTCTCTACTTATCATATTTTCCCCCTACAGTATGTCGTACGCTCCATAGCGTACGACATATTGCGGGAAATTACAATTATAATTTAAATTCTTTTCAAGTACAATTGGAAATCGTGTGGCCGTCAAAAGCGGCCCGAGGGTTCGAATCCCTCCCGCTGCGCCAGAATGAAGGGCAAACGGATGCCCAGCTAAGAGTAAAGCTGGGCACCCGTTCACCTTTCAAAATCAGCTATATTACTGGTCAACCTATCAATCTGGTTAAGATCATTTCACGGCCTGAATGTCTTTTCAAAGAAGGCACGATCCTTCCGGCCCGTCCGTACCTGTTGGACGCCCATCCGCAGCTTGAAGGGTACGACAACCCAAAACCACAGCCATAGGGAGTAGCATTATACTGCAACAATCACAACTACAACAAGGCAGCGGACCGCACCCGGATGATTAAGGCCGCCGCCAATCAGAGCCCGCCCGTGTACGGCTTTGATTGCGTCAACCTCATCAAAGGCGTCCTGTGGGGCTGGTGTGGGGACCCCTCCCGGACCTACGGCGGGGCCGCCTACCCCACCAAGGCCCTGCTGGCCGCCGGGACCTGCCCGGACGTGGGGGCGGACGGCATGATTAAGCTGTGCAAGGAGGTGAGCACCACCGGCTGGGCCGCCATGCTGCCCGGTGAGGCCGTTTGGTGCTCCGGGCACATCGGCGTCTACATCGGCAACGGCCTGGCGGTGGAGTGTTCCCCCCGGTGGGAAAACAAGGTGCAAATCACCGCCGTGGCCGGATGCGGCAAAAAGGCCGGGTACAACACCCGGACCTGGACCAAGCACGGCAAGCTGCCCTGGGTGGACTATACGGGGGCCGTGGCGGGCGGGAGCGCCGGGGAGGTGTCCAAGCCTACCCAGCCCACAAGCGGCGCTCAGGGACCCGCTGTGGGGGACGTGGTGGCCTTTACCGGCTCCCGCCACTATGCCAGCTCCGGCAGCACCAACCCCAAGAGCTGCAAGCCTGGTGAGGCCAAGGTCACCGCCGTGGCCAAGGGGGCCCGGCATCCCTATCACCTCATCAAGACCACCGGCAGCTCCTCCACCGTCTACGGCTGGGTGGACGCCGCTGACATCGCCGTGGAGGCCTCCGCCGCCATCGCCAAGGGCTCCACCGTCAAAGTCAAGGCCGGGGCCAAGACCTACACCGGCGGGGGCCTGGCCTCTTTCGTCTACGCCAACACCTACACGGTGCTGGAGCTGTCCGGGGACCGGGCCGTCATCGGCCAGGGCAAGGCGGTCACCGCCGCCGTCAACATCAAGGACCTCACCCTTGTGGGGTAAAATAACTGGGAGGTAACTAACTATGGAAAGCATTTTCGACTGGTCCGTCATCCTCAGCATCGTGGGCGTCCTGGTGGTGCTCACGAACATCATCGTCCAGGTCCTTAAAAAGCTCACCTGGGACAGGCTCCCCACCAACGTCCTGGCTGTCATCGTGGCCATGGGCCTGACCCTGGCGGCGTTTTTCGCCTGGGCCCAAATCAAAGGCCTGGCCGTGGTATGGTACATGGTGGCGGCCGCCGTTGTGGTGGGCTTTATGGTGGCCTACGCTGCCATGTTTGGCTTTGACAAACTCAAAGAGGCCATCATGCAGTTTGAAAAGAAAAAGGTGTAACCCCCCCGGCGGGAAATGCCCCTGTTTTGCCCGTAAAGGCCCCCACAAGGGCTGTCAAGGCCGGGAGGGGTAATGATACCCCCGACACCATGACCGGGGGTGTTTTTTCCAATGGAAAAAAGCCGGAGGGGCCTGCTGGCCTCTCCGGCTTTTTGCGTTTATGGCATGAGGACTTTTGTGTCCCTCACCACTTTGTCATAGGTGTCCACCACATCTAAAAAATCAGTTTTGTGGGCCTCCAGCTTTGCCAAATAGGCCTCCATCCTTTTACGCTGTCCAGACGGCGTTTTTAACAGCATGGCCTCCGTTGTTTCTTTTATGTAGCTGTTTTCAAGGAAAGCAATTTTTAGGTCTTTCACGCTGGAGAGCACCTGGTCACACGTTTTGCTTGTCCCCGGCAAAATCCCTTTGCACCCCGCTTTTTCGGCTTGCAGGAGGGTCAACGCTGTCCGCTGTGCCAATGCCAACCGGCTGGTGAATGTGTCAATGTTGGCCGTCTGCTGGGCCAGCTTGAAACTTTCGGAGAGGATGCGCACGTCATTCTCTATCTGCTCTTTTGTGTAATACATCCGCATATCCCGCAATGTTTCCTCCGGCGCATCCGGCGTGTATTGGCTGACCGCCTGGCGCACGGTGGGCCGGACGGGCCCCGCTGTTGGGCCTTGCGGCTCCGGCTTTACTTTCTTTTTCCTCAGCAGGAAATAGGCAGGAACAGCAAACAACACCGCCCCCAGCACCATCTCCGCTTTGCGTGTATATATTGCCAGCCATATAAAAGTGGCCACATAAATGACGCAAACAACACCAAAGAACGCCTTTAGAAATCGCCCCAGCTTTTTCATCTTCCCGCCCTCTCTTTCTTGTTCTTTCTTGAGCTTTGCAAGCTCTATTATATCCAGCCTCCGTCAAGGTGTCAAGCGATAGAGCCTATTTGATAATGACTTGACGGATGTGCAAAGTATAATTACCTTGAAAGGAGGCGCTGCGGATGATAGCAGAAAAGATCAAAGCGTTAAGAGAGGCACGGGGCTGGACGCAAGCGGAGCTTGCCCGGCAAATGGGCAGCACCCGCAACGGCGTGAACTCCTGGGAGTAGGGGCTTTCCATCCCGTCCCCCGCCAGCATCGTGGAGCTGGCAAAGACCTTTTCCGTGTCCACGGACTACCTCCTGGGCCTGGAGCCCCTGGCCAGCATCAACGTGTCCGGCCTTGACGAAAAGGACGTTGCGGCGCTGGCCATGCTTGCGGATCGGCTGAGGGCAACGAAAGGCTAAAAAAGCGCCCGGCAAAATTTATTTTTGCACGGGCCTTTTTCTATCTTGACAATATACAACTTTTGTTGTATAGTAGAGAAAACAAAGGAGGTGCCGTCCAATGGGCCAAACAAAAAGCAGACTTCAAAGCACACGCCTGGCACATGATTTTTCACAATCTGAGCTGGCCACCGCCGCCGGTATCAATGGCCGGGTGCTCCAGACCTATGAGCAGGGAGGCCGTGACCTGTGCGGTGCAAAGCTGGCCACGCTCCTCAAAATCTGCCTTGCCCTCAACTGCAAGCTGGAGGACATCCTGCCGGACGGGGAAACGGCGGAGCTGCTGGAGCGATACCAGGCCAGGTAACAACACACGGGCAAGCGGGGTGGCAACACCCCGCTTTTATTGTTTTTCTGGAGGTGCAGCATGAACCACAAAGGAGCCACCCATTTCACGCTCAATGACCGGCAGACCATGGAGCGGATGCTGAGAAAAGGCTTTAAGCCCAAAGCCATTGCGGACGCCCTGGGCAAGTGTGAGCGGTCCATCTACTACGAAATAGGCCGGGGCCTGTGCATCCAGCGCACCACGGACCTCATTGACGTTGAGGTCTACTGTGCGGACGTGGCCCACCGCAAATACAAGGCTTTCCTCAAGGAAAAGGGCAAGGAGCTCAAAATCGGCCATGACCACGCCCTGGTCAAGCGGCTGGAGGAGCTCATCATGGTCCAGGGCTTTGCCCCCGGTGCCGCCCTTGCGGAAATCCGAAACAACGGGGAGCAATACAGCACGCAAATTTGTGAGAATACGGTCTATAATTACATCTATCGTGGGGACGTGTTCCTTTTTCTGACCCCGGAGCACCTGCATGACAAGGGCCGCCGCCACTACGCCGCCAAGAGCAAGAAAGAGGCCGCCAGGGCTCCCCGTGGCCAGAGCATAGAAAAGCGCCCGGAGGAGATCAAGAGCCGGGGCAGTTTTGGCCACTGGGAGATGGACAGCATCATGGGATGCAAGGGCTCACAAAAGACCCTGCTGGTGCTGACAGAGCGGCGGACCCGCATGGGAATTGTCCTGCTCCTGGAGGATCACACGGCGGCCAGCGTGGTCAAGGCCATCAATGGCCTGGAGCGGCGCTTTGGCAAGCTGTTCTACAAACTTTTCAAAAGCATCACCGTTGACAATGGCTGTGAGTTTCAAGACTTTGAGGGCATAGAGATGGCCCACCGGCGCAAGGGCAAGCGGACCGTTGTGTTTTTCTGCCACCCATACAGCGCTTTTGAGAGAGGCTCCAATGAGAATATGAACCGGCTGATTAGACGGTTTTTCCCCAAGGGCACCAACTTTGACAAGGTTACACGGGAGGAGGTGATGGCGGCGGAGCGGTGGGTCAATAACTACCCCCGCAAGATACTGGGGTGGAAGTCCGCCGCCATGCTCTTTGACCAGGAGCTCCAGGCGGCGTGACGCCCTGACCTCATAAAAGCGCACCAGCCGAATGGGATTGACCCATCCGGCTGGCTTGTCATGTCATTTTGTTGTGAAAACGCATAAAATCCACCCGCCACGCTTGTGCAGAGTGCTAATTTTTCTAAACCTTTGCAAATTTCTCTTGACTTTTAGCGGAGAGAGAACTATGGAAATGGGAGTTACTGACTGGGCCTACCTTGTTGTCCTGA
>CANDEE010000018.1 GCA_947383685.1 uncultured Pseudoflavonifractor sp. | reverse complement strand
GCCGGTGTGATGGAATTGGTAGACGTACTTGACTCAAAATCAAGCGCCGCAAGGCGTGCCGGTTCGAGTCCGGCCACCGGCACCAGAAAAGACAGGCGGTTTCCTTAGGAAACCGCCTGTTATCATAGAAAAAACAGATGGGGGGAGAAACAAAATGAATTACCGCAGACTGGGAAAGACAGGCCTGATGGTCAGTGAAATCGGCCTGGGTGGAGAATGGCTGGAGCGGCACAATACGGAGGAGTGCGAGGCGGTCATCCGCCGGGCGGAGGAGTTGGGAATCAATATTCTGGACTGTTGGATGAGCGAACCTAACGTGCGTTCCAACATTGGTAAGGCCCTGGTTGGACACCGGGAGAAGTGGTTCATACAGGGGCACATCGGGTCCTCCTGGCAGGATGGGCAATATGTCCGCACCAGAGATGTGGAGAAGTGCCGGGCGGCATTTGAGGATTTGCTGAAGCGGATGCAGACAGACTACATTGATTTGGGCATGATCCACTTTGTGGATACTGAAGAGGATTGGGAAGACGCCTTCCACAGCCCTTATATAGACTATGTGAAGGGGCTGAAGGAGAAGGGGACCATCCGGCATATCGGTATGTCTACCCACAACCCTGCTATGGTGAAGAAGGCGGTGGAGAGCGGGATCGTGGAGATGCTTCTGTTCAGTGTCAATCCGGCTTTCGACATGCACCCTGCGACAGACGATCTGGATACTTATTTTGACTGGGAGAATTTTCAGGAGAACCTGGGGGGCATCGACCCTCAAAGGTCGGAGGTATACCGGCTCTGTGAGCAGGCGGAGGTGGGGCTTACCGTGATGAAGCCTTACGCCGGCGGACGGCTCTTTGACGAGAAGCGCTCTCCCTTTGGGGTGGCTCTGACCCCGGTCCAGTGTATCCACTACTGCCTGACCCGGCCTGCGGTGGCGGCGGTGATGGCGGGATATGATACCCCGGAACAGGTGGAGGCCGCCGTGGCCTATGAGACGGCGTCTGATGAGGAGAAGAATTATGCCCAAGTTCTGGCAAAGGCTCCCAGGCACACCTTTGGGCAGGGAGAGTGCACTTATTGCGGACACTGCAAGCCCTGTCCGGCAGACATTGATATTGCCATAGTGAATAAGTACTATGACCTGGCGGTCATGCAGCCAGAGGTCCCCGCTACGGTTCGGGCCCACTATCTTTCCCTGGGGCAGAAAGCAGGACAGTGTATTGGCTGCCATAGCTGCGAGAGCCGCTGTCCCTTTGGAGTGAAGATCGCCCAGAGGATGAAAAGGACGGCGGAGCTGTTCGGAGAGTGAAGTGCCCAGTGCTGAGACAATAAAAAGGACTCTCGCGGCAATTGCCGTGAGAGTCCTTTTTGCTCCGCTTATTTTTCCTCTGCCCGGACCAGATTCAGCAGGACCTCCACCATCTTTTCCAGAGATTGGACCGGGATATATTCTTGGGGACCATGGAAGTTAACCCCGCCGGTAGACAGGTTGGGACAGGGAAGTCCCTCGTAGGAGAGACGGGCCCCATCGGTGCCGCCCCGGATAGCGACTTCCTTGGGCTCTACTCCCGCTTTGCGGAAGGCGGCCTTTGCCCGGTGAATGAGGTACATATGGGGCTCGATTTGAGCCTTCATATTGTAATACTGGTCCCGGAGCTCCAGCTCCACCGTTCCGGCGCCATACTTGCCGTTGAGATAGGCGGCGATGCGCTCCATACTGGCCTTTCGGGCCAGGAATTTGTCCATATCATGGTCGCGGACAATATACTCCAACGTGGCGGTGGTCTCGTCTCCCGCCATGTGCTGGAGGTGGTAGAACCCTTCATAGCCCTCGGTGTGGGCGGGGGTTTCCGCCGGGGGGAGCATGGAGTTGAACTCTATGGCTATCAAAAGGGCATTTTTCATCTTATCCTTGGCGCTGCCGGGGTGGATATTCAGGCCGTGGATGGTGACCTTGGCCCCGGCGGCGTTGAAGTTCTCATATTCCAGCTCTCCCAGCTCACCGCCGTCCACCGTATAGGCCACGGCGGCGCCAAAGGCGGCAATGTCAAAGTGGTCGGCGCCCTCACCGATCTCCTCGTCGGGGGTGATGCCCACAGCGATGCGGCCGTGGGGGATCTCCGGGTGGGTGGTTAGGTGCTCTATGGCGGAAAAAATTTCCGCTACCCCTGCTTTGTCGTCAGCTCCGAGGAGGGTGGTTCCGTCGGTGATGACCAGGTCCTGGCCCACATACTGCTTCAGGCTTTCGTGGTCCTTAGCCCTCATAATGGTACCGGGGCTTTGGAGGATGTCGCCGCCCTCATAACGGATGATGCGGGGCTTGATATTGGCTCCGGAAAAGGAGGGGGCGGTGTCCATGTGGGCGATGAGCCCCATGCAGGGTACACCTTCACAGCCGGGGGTGGCGGGGAGCCAGCCGTAAACATAGCCAAACTCATCCATGTGAGCGTTTTGCAGCCCCATTTCACTCAGCTCTGCCGCCAACTCCGCACCCAGCAATTTTTGCTTGGCGGTGGAGGGGTGTTTCCCGGAGTAGGCGTCGGATTGGGTGTCGAAGGTGACATACTTCAAAAAACGGTCCAGTACGTTCATTTTACTCATCTTCCTTTTATAGGCCCAAAATCTCCCTTGACGGAACCAGGAGGAGCCATTAAACTAATGGTAAGTATAACACAGCGAGGAGGACTTTTCCATGGGTGAAAGAAAAGAATTTACGTACCTTTCCAGCGATGGCGTTCACCAGGTCCACGGGGTTTTATGGCTTCCTGAGGGAGAGCCAAAGGCGGTGGTACAGCTCGTTCACGGCATCTGTGAATACGCCCTGCGCTATGATCCGTTTGCCCGCTTTTTAACCCGGAATGGCTTTGTAGTGGCGGGACACGACCATTTGGGCCATGGGCTTACCGCAAAAGGCCCCCAAGAGTATGGCTACTTCAGCGACTGGTGGAATTTGGTGCATGACGTTCGGGCCCTCCAGCTTAAGGTGAGGGAGAGCTATCCCACACTGCCTTATTTTTTGCTGGGGCACTCTATGGGTTCCTTTGTGGCCCGGACGTTCCTTATTGACTATCCCGGTGAGCTGAGGGGTTGTATCCTTTCCGGTACGGGACAGGAGAGCGCCCTTACCGTGGCGGCGGGGAAGGTCCTTACCGGCTTGGGCGATCCCCATAAGGTCAATAAGCTTTTTTACAAGCTGTCCATTGGGGCCTACAACAAGCGGTTTGCCCCCAGCCGCACGACGGCAGACTGGATTTGCCGGGATGAGAAGGTGGTAGACGCTTATCTGGCCGATCCCTTGTGTAATTTCCAAACAACGGCCGGGATGAACCATGCCATGATGTCGGGACTCCAGTATGTCGCCAGGAAGGAAAATCTGGCCCGGATGGATAAGGAAACGCCGGTTTACTTCTTTGCCGGAGATATGGACCCAGTGGGGGCGTGCGGTAAGGGTGTGAAAAAGGTGGCGGGATGGTTCAAGGAAGCCGGGGTCAGGGACGTACAGGTGAAGCTCTATCCCGGCGGACGGCATGAGATGCTCAACGAGACGAACAAGGAGGAGGTCTACGCCGATACCTTGACCTGGATAGAAAATCATATGCTCCAAGGGAAGGGCGGAGGAGCGCAGTGAAGAAATGCGCCCTGCTTATTATCAACAGGATAAGCGGCTACGTAACCGCCAATGGGCTGGATTGCGTGGGTCTGGCATCTTCACTTTCCTGCCTGAAGGCGGCGGGGGCGTTTGTATCTATGTGAATACCAGCCATGTGGGCCTGGGGGACCCGGAGGTTGAAAAGTGAGGTCCTGCCGCTATGCGGGGAAGCTGGCCATTCTGACGGAGCTTTTGGAATGGTTGGAGAGGAAGCCACCGCTGTGGCCTGCGAGGGAGAAAAAGGAGGGGCGGCGTTTCCTGCTGGGAAACGCCGCCCCTTTTGTCCTTTATCCTGCTTCTCCTTGGGCGATGATCCGCTCCAAGCAAGACATAAGGTCATTGATGTTCTCAATCTTGGTATCCAGATTGAGGACTGCCTGCTGAAGCTCCGGGGGCATGGAATCAAACTTGTCGCGGACGGATGGTGCTACTGTTGACATGAAAATCACCTCATCCCAATTATTGCCAGAAAAGGGGGGCGTCATACAGAACGGATAAAAAAGGCGCACTCCATGGGAGTGCGCCTTTGCGTACAGGATAAGGAGCCATTTTACTCAGAGAGATACTGCTTCACCAATTCCTGCAGCAATTCGTCCCGGTCCAGTTTACGGATAAGGGCACGGGCGTTGTTGAAATTGGTGATGTAGGTGGGGTCCTCCGAGAGGATATAACCCACGATTTGATTGATGGGATCATAGCCCTTCTGCTTCAGGGAGTCATAGACCGAAGTCAGGATGGCCTTAATTTCCTGGTCCTTTTCATAGCGGATATTGAATTTCCGGGTGAAGTCCATATCTTCCATGCCGGGTACCTCCCTTTAGGGTATATCCAAATTGTACTCGAAATTTGGGGCGCTGTAAAGAGAAAAGAAGAAAAATTTATCTTTCTTTAATATTACAGACTCAGCGCAGGACGGCTCCCAGCTCATCCCGGAGGGCGGCAAGAATGCTTTTGACGTCCTCGTCGGCCTCCTCGGCGGTAAGGCTCCTATCGTCAGAGCGAAGCACCAGGTTGAAGGCGACGGACTTTTTACCGGCCTCTACGCCGGAGCCCCGGTAGATGTCAAAGAGGGCGACCTCTTTCAATAGCCCCTTAGCTCCCTTGCGGATGACGGCTTCCAGCTCGCCTACGGTCACGCTCTCGCTGCAGACCACGGCAATATCCCGCGTGACGGCGGGAAACTTGGGGAGGGGAACGTATTCCGGGTCGGCACCCTTAGAATCCATCAGGGCTTCAAAGCTCAACTCGGCGCAGTAAAATTCGGCGTCCACATCATAGTTCCGGGCAGTGAGGGGGTGAATTTGTCCAAACACGCCCAAAACAGTGCCTCCCGCCAGCACTTGTGCACAGCGGCCTGGGTGGTAGGAGGGATTGTCAGTAACGGCACGGAAGGTTATGTCCGCCACCCGCAGTTCCTTTAGAATGGCCTCCACGGAACCCTTGAGGGAGAAGAAGTCTACCTCATCCCCATAGGCGCCCATGGAGAGCATCTTCTTTTCTATGGCAAGGCCGTCCTCTCCGCCGGGGAAGTAGACCCGCCCAATCTCATAAAGCCGGGCGTTTTTGTTCCGGAAGTTATAATTCCGGGTGAGAATTTCCAGCATGGAGGGCAGTACGGTGGTCCGCATGATGGAGGTGTCTTCTCCCAGGGGATTCAAAATTTTGAAGGACTCCCGACGGGGGTCATCCGTGGTCCAGCGGATTTTGTCGTAGTACGAGGGAGAGATGAAGGAGTAGGTGATGATTTCATCGTACCCCATGGCACGGCAGGTTGCACCCAGGGTCCGTTCCACCTGCTGGGCGGGCGAGTAGCCGCCCTGCATGGTCTGGCCCCGCATGAGGGTGGTGGGGATGTTGTTGTACCCGAAAAACCGGGCCACCTCCTCAGCAAGGTCCGCCATCCGCTTTACATCACCGCGCCAGGAGGGCACCTGAATCACGCCCCGCTCCTGGGTGGTAGTGAAGCCCAGCTTCTGGAGGATGGTGTACATCACGTTCTCGGATACGTCGGTGCCCAGGAGGGCGTTGATCTTGTCCGGCTCCACCTTCAGCAGGGTGGGCTGGGGGACGTAATTCAGAATGTCGATGATCCCGTCCAGCACCTCACCGGCCCCCAGCATCTCCACCAGCTCACAGGCCCGGTCTACGGCGGGGAGGGTGTTCATGGGGTCCAGTCCCTTCTCAAACTTGGCGCTGGCCTCGGTCCGCATACCCAAGGCCAACGCCCCTTTGCGGATACAGGTGCCGTCAAAGCAGGCGGACTCAAAAACCACATCGGTGGTGTCGCCCACGATTTCAGAGTTCATACCGCCCATAATGCCCGCAAGGCCCACGGCCCGGGTCTCGTCGGCAATGACCAGATGGTTGGCGTTCAGCTTCCGAACATTGCCGTCCAGGGTGGTGAGCGTTTCGCCCTCCTGGGCCCGGCGGACAATGATTTTGCCGCCCTGGACATAGCGGTAGTCAAAGGCATGCATGGGCTGGCCGTACTCCAGCATCACATAGTTGGTGATGTCCACGATGTTGTTGATGGGCCGCACCCCCATGGCCCGCAGCCGCCGGCGCATCCACTTTGGGGAGGGGCCGATTTTCACATTCCGCACCATCCGGGCGGTATATCGGGGCACCAGGTCGGCGGCGGGGGTCTCTATGTCCAGCAGTTTCACCAGGTCGCCCTCGGCCCCACCCTTGACCACGGGCTGGTGGAAATAGCAGGGCTTATCAAAGGTAGCACACGCCTCCCGGGCCAGACCGATGACGGAGAGACAATCGGGACGGTTGGGGGTGATCTCAAACTCTACCAGAGTGTCGTTGACTCCAATGACCTCTTTGATGTCGTCTCCCGGCTTGATCTCCTCCTCGCGGAGGACAAAAATGCCATCGGGGATACAGTGAGGGAACTCCTTCTGCTCGGCATGAAGGTCAGAGAGGGTGCAGATAAAGCCCTTGTCAGTATTATAGGCCACCATGTCTCCAGTGTGGATGTTCTGAAACATGGTGTCATGAGGGGGGGTGTGGCCGCCTCCCAGGTCCAGGGTCACGGTCCAGCCGCCCTGACAGGCAGGATTTTCAGTGCAGGGGACAACCTCTTTGATCCCGGCAGCCACTACCGGACCAAAAATCTTGTGTCCCGGCTGAATATCGGCTGGAATGGAGGGCTTTTCCGGGTCGATGGGCTTATAGTCGTTCAGCAAAGCGGCAGCCTCAATGACGGCATAGGGGAAGTCTCGCTCATCCAGCCCCAGTTCCTTAAGGGAGCAGAGCATACCATTGGAGGAGATGCCCCGCAGCTTGCCCTTTTCAATTTTTATGCCGCCGGGGAGGGTGGACTTGTGGAGGGCCACCGGAACCAAATCGCCGGAATGAATGTTCCAAGCGCCGGTGACAATCTGGACAGGCTCAGCCTGCCCCACGTCCAACTGGCACACCCACATATGGTCGGAATCGGGGTGGCGTTCCATGGACAGGATACGGCCTACCACCACATTTTTAATCTCGGCCCCCAGGTCGGTGAAGGTCTCCACCTTGGACCCGGACAGAGTCATAGCCTCGGCAAACTCCTTGTCAGAGGCCGTCACGGTGACAAATTCGCTGAGCCATTCACGGGAAAGATTCATTTTAGCAGGCCTCCTTTCTTAAAATTGTTCCAGGAACCGGACGTCGTTTTCAAAGATAAGCCGCAAATCGGCAATCTTGAACCGGCGCATGGCCGTCCGCTCCAAGCCCATGCCAAAGGCCCAGCCGGACCACTTGTCGGGGTCGATACCCGCCATCTCCAGCACCCGGGGATGGATCATTCCCGCACCTAAAATCTCGATCCAGCCCTCCCCCTTACAGGTGGGGCAGCCCACGCCGCCGCACTTGTGGCACTGGACGTCCATCTCGCAGGAGGGTTCGGTGAAGGGGAAATGGTGGGGGCGGAACCGGGTAACGGTCCCTTTGCCAAAAAGCTGTTCCGCCAGCAGGTTCAGGGTCCCTTTCAAATCCGACATAGTCACATTCTTGTCAATGACCATGCCCTCCACCTGGTGAAACATAGGGGAGTGGGTAGCGTCCATCTCATCCTTCCGGTAGACCCGGCCGGGGGCGATGATGCGGATGGGCAGATTCATAGTCTCCATAGCCCGAACCTGCATGGGAGAGGTCTGGCTGCGAAGCATGACCCAGCTGTCCTCGTCAAAGTAGAAGGTGTCCGACCAGTCCCGGCTGGGGTGGCCTTCCTCGGCGTTGAGCTTGTCAAAATTGTAGCTGGCAAGCTCAATTTCAGGACCGTCCAACACGGTAAAGCCCATGCCGATGAAGATGTCCTTGATTTCGTCCAGGGCAAGATACATAGGGTGCTTATGGCCCAGTTTGGGAGCGGAGCCGGGGATGGTCACATCCACCGCCTCCATAGCCAGCCTGGTTTCCAGAGCGGCGGCCTCCAGCTTTTTGGCCTGGACCTCCAAAGCGGCCTCCAGACTGGCTTTTACCTCGTTGACAAGCTGTCCCATTTTGGGCCGCTCCTCGGCGGACAGCCCTCCCATCTGCTTGAGGACCGCGGTCAATTCGCCCTTCTTGCCCAGATACTTGACCCGGAGGGCATCCAGTTCCGCCGCGGCCTGGGTGTTTTCCAAAGCCGCCAGGGCCTCGGCTCTGATTTTAGCTAACTGTTCTTTCATAGCTTTATACTCCTTACTTTGGATTATTCGGCAAAATATTCTGGCTCATCCACATAGGAGCGGACCACTGTGCCGCAGTGGAGGCAAATGAGATGATTCAGCTTGCGGCCGTTGCCAAAAACACCCTTGGCGCGAAATACATTCCCGTATCCGCTTTGAGTACCTTTTCCGAACTCTGTCCCCCCACAGTGGGGGCATATGTCCTGGGTTTCAGCCATGTCGATCTTCTCCTTTCCTGATAACAAAAAAGCCCTTCATCCCCATGTCTGGGGACGAAAGGCTTGCCTTCCGCGGTACCACCCGCATTTGCATCGTTCTATGCACACTCTTGCCCCGGTAACGGAGGGCTTTCCGTCCGTGTCTTTCCCCACGGCGGCTCCCAGGCGAACCAAGCGACACGTTTCGGGCCGGCTTTCAGCCGATGACCGGTCCTCTCTTAGAAACGCAAACACGCTATTTTCCTGTTCCAAGCCTTATTGCTACCGTTCTTTATACCATAAAACCGGTTGAAATGCAAGAGGAAAATGCCTATAATGAAAGGGAATGGAAAAGGAGGGGGTCCCATGTATCTCGCTACCGCCGCCCAGGTGAAGGAAATAGACCGCATTGCCATTGAGGAGCGGGGGATCCCGTCCCTGGAACTGATGGAAAACGCCGCCAGGGCCGTGGTCCGGGAGGTGTTGTCCCTGCCCATCCCCGGACCCAAAAAGAACAGCCGGGCTATCGGGTACGTCACAAGGGATGGCCGGGAACCCACAAAGGAGGAGGAAGCGGCCTACTGGGCCGCCCGGCAGCGCTCCGCTGTGGTTTTCTGTGGTCCCGGCAACAACGGAGGGGATGGTCTTGCTGTGGCCCGGTTATTGCTCTGCGAAGGCTGGCGGATGAAGTGTGTTCTGGTGGGGAAGCGGGAGAAGATGACCCCCGACAGTCAAGAGATGGAGCGGCGTCTAATAGAGGTGGGGGGAACTCTGGAGGATTTTGAGCCGGAGAGGTTGGCCGATTACAGAGGCTTTGACGTCGCCGTTGACGCTCTTTTTGGCGTGGGTCTTAATAGCGACCTGCGGCCCGACGCTATGGAGGCGGTGAAATGTATGGGCTCCGCCTGGTGGACGGTGGCGGTGGATCTGCCCAGCGGTGTCCACGCCGATACAGGGGAGATTTTGGGCAGGGCGGTAGAGGCTGATGTGACCGTTACCTTCTCCCTGGCGAAGCGGGGCCTTTTTGTGGGGAAGGGAGTTGTTCACAGCGGAAAAATCGTGGTGGCCGACATCGGAATTCCCCGGGACATTTACCGTGATGAGGAAGCCTTTCCTGTGGTAACGGCAGAAAAACCATTCCTATGTCCCCGGCGGCGGGATGCCCATAAGGGGAATTTTGGTAAAGTATTTATCCTTGCGGGAAGTCGGGGCTATACTGGGGCTCCCTGCATGGTGGCCCGAGCTGCTGTTCGGAGTGGGGCGGGATTAGTAACGGTGGCGGTACCGGAGGAGATTTACCCTATCGTTGCCGCAAAGTGTTGCGACGAGGCCATGGTATGGCCTGTTCCTGATTCCTATGAGGAGCTTTTGAAAAAAGCAAAAAGCGCCGATATCCTTCTCATTGGCCCTGGACTGGGCCAGGGAGTACAGGCGGAGAACTGGACGTTAAACCTGTTAAGGGATATTGCTTGCCCTGTTATTTTGGATGCGGATGGTCTAAATATTTTGGCTCGTCATATAGATGTGTTGGACAAACGCTCTGCGCCTACTGTTCTTACCCCTCACGATGGGGAATTTGCCCGGTTGTCAGGTTGTGAGTTGCCCATCCGGGATCGGTTGGCCGCGGCCCAGGGGTTTGTGGAAATGCACCGCTGTATTTTGGTATTGAAGGGCCACCGTACTATAACGGCGGTCCCTGATGGACTGGGGCATAGCCGCTGTTTTGTGAATACCACAGGCAACCCCGGTATGGCCCAGGGGGGTAGCGGAGACGCGCTGGCGGGGTTAATCGTTTCCCTTTGCGCCCAGGGGGAGGATGACATTATCTCCGCCGTCTGGCTCCACGGCCGGGCGGGAGACCTGGCGGCGGCAGAAAAGGGGGAACGGGGCATGACGGTGACCGACCTCATTGAGACCATTCCCTATGCAATTAAGGAGTGCGAGGAGGAATAAAGCGTGCGCAAACGCCTTTGCGCACTAATGATGACCCTTATTTTGCTTCTGACCGCCTGTGGCGGCGGGGGCGGGAATGAGGCGGAGGAAAAGTTGGCGGAGATTCGGGGAAGGTATCTGGAAATGACGGCCTGTTCCGGCCATGCCGACATGACAGCCGATTACGGTCAGCGGGTATATTCCTTCGGTGTGGATTTCTCTTGGCAGCGGGAGGGTGAAACCCTTTTGACCCTTACCGCCCCGGAGCTGGTGGCAGGCGTTACGGCCCATATCGCCGCGGGGGAAACAGCTCTGGAGTATGACGGGACAATGCTGGAGACGGGTCCTCTGGATTCGGCGGGGCTTTCTCCAGTGGACGTGGTTCCCGCCCTGCTTGCCTATGCCCGGGAGGGGTTTGCGGCGGAGTGTGCCATGGAGGAGGCGGAGGGAACACCGCAAAAGCTCCATGTCATCTGCCGGGACCCGGAAACAGAGCCGGGAATGGGGATTGAGGCGGGCCTCTGGTTTGACTGGTCGACAGGTGCGCTTCTGCGGGGAGAAATTAGCGACAGCGGGGTAACGGTCCTCCAGTGTGACATAGCAGGGTTTACCATGGATATTCCATCTGAATAAAGAGACAACGCGTCCGGCGGAGTTTGCTCCGCCGGACGCGTTTTATTTATGAGTCCAAAATTTCCTTAAAATCGGCGCACAGGTTGGGACGGTTGGGATCAAGTATGATAGGCACATCCTTTTCCTGAAAAAGCTGCATCAATGCGTCCATACCGTATTTCAGCTTATACTCAATCTCCTCCTTATAGGCGGGAACCACGTGGAGAAGGCTCAACCGGCGGCCGTCCTTTGTGTCCAGCCGTCCCAGGCGGCCATCGCCGCCGGAAAAGACCACTCCGCCAAAGCGCACACTGTCGTCCAGGGGAGCATAATCCGGTCCGTTGGGCATGGTGTGGCCCCACCCCAACCAGGTGTGGTACTCATGGGGAAACCGGGCCATAAATTTCATGATTCGGATGGGCCAGTAGGCATTCTCCGGGGGCATTCCCTCCTTACTCAGAGGCCAGTCGCCGGGGAGAAACAGAAAAAGCTCTGCCAGCTCCAAATCTTTGCTGTCCTGTGGGGGAATGTTTGGATCAGGGGTCATGGAAAGGTCGCTCATGCCGGTAGTATAGAGCACAAAAAAGTCTTGCTCCTCAGTAGGCCACATGACATGGACGTCGATGTGGACCAAGTCGCTGACAATCTCATGGAGGACACGGGACTCACGGCCGGGAAAAAGAGAATCAAAATGCTCCTCCACCTCCTGGGCGTATACTCCCGTATTCTCCGGCGTCCGAAGCTCCTGGCCGTCCGAAGCCTCATAGCGGTAGATGGGAGAACCTCCGGGGGTGACCTCCTGCTTTTTGCCAAACAGTTTATCCAAAAATCCCATACAATGCCCCTCCAGTCTCTATATTTTTTGGTAACTGTATTTTATCGTGTTCTTGCCCCGGCTGTCAAGGATGGAATCCCTTGACCTTCATTGAGGATTGGGCTACAATGATAATAACATACTTTTCAAAAAAGAAGGGATCGTTATGGACAAAGACTCACGCCGTACCTGGGCGGAGATCGACCTTTATGCCCTGGAGCACAATTATCACACACTCCGGGCTATGCTGCCCCGAGGCTGCAAGCTGCTGGCCCCGGTAAAGGCGGACGCATACGGCCATGGGGCCGTTCCGGTGGCCTGCTGGCTGGAGAAGTTGGGAGTGGACTACCTGGCGGTGGCCTGCCTGGATGAGGGGATTGAGCTGCGGGAGGCCGGAGTAGAGGTTCCTATCCTGATTTTAGGCTACACGGAACCCTTATGGGCCCAGGAGCTTATGGAGTATCGCCTGACCCAAGGTATATTTAACGAGGAGACCGCCCAGGCTCTCTCTCGGGCGGCGGTGAAGGCGGGGAAAACTTTGCGCGTTCACATGAAGGCGGATACGGGGATGTCCAGGCTGGGGCTTCTCTGCGATGGGCAGGACCTGGACGAAACGGTGGAAACCATGGCCCGGATGCATGCCCTCCCCGGCTTACATTGGGAAGGTATTTTTACCCATTTCTCCCATGCCGATGGCAGCGAGGAATATACCATGCTTCAGTTTACCCGGTTCCTGGACCTGCTGAGCCGGTTGGAGGAAAAGGGTATTACCTTTGAAATTCGCCATTGCGCCGCCAGTGCGGCTGTGTTAAACTATCCCTGTACCTATCTTGACATGGTTCGCCCCGGCATCGCCTTCTATGGCCACTATCCCGATCCCTCCTGCGAGGGATTGGACGGTCCCGGCCTGGAACCTCTGATGACCCTGAAGACCCGCGTGGCCTCGGTCAAGACTCTCCCGGCAGGGACGGCAGTAAGTTATGGACGTACCCATACCCTGGACCGGGAGACCCGGCTGGCGGTGCTGGCTATTGGCTACGGCGACGGTCTGCCCCGTGCCTGCTCGGATAAGCTGCGGGTATGGGTAGGCGGCGGTTACGCTTCTGTGGTGGGTCGCATCTGCATGGACCTTTGCATGGCGGATGTAACCGATCTGCCCAACGTAAAGCCTGGAGACGAAGCGGAGATATACGGTCCTCATGTCCCTGTGGAGGATGCGGCAGCCTTGGCGGGGACCATTCAATATGAACTGCTCTGTAATGTAAACAAGCGGGTTCCCCGGCTCTATGTCCAGGAGCCCCGGAGTTGACACCTTCCCGTTTCCGTCAGCGTAAAATGGTCAGGGAGGTCAACGCTGGATGGGCGGGAGGGAACCTGGATTTTCGGTAAGAACCCGGAAAGATGGGTATAAATTCCGCCGCCCCGTGGGAAAATCATAGTGACCGTTGAAGCAGGGCGTTTGCCCAGTGACAGCGGTGACTTTGAACCGCGGAGAGTGAGCCTTGTGGACAGCAGCGTCAGACGTGGAGATATTTTTTATGCCGATTTGAGCCCGGTGGTGGGCAGCGAGCAGGGGGGCGTGCGCCCCGTCCTCATCATTCAGAATGATACGGGCAACCGCCACAGTCCCACTGTTATTGCCGCCGCCATCACCTCCCAGACCGGCAAAGCCCGCCTGCCGACCCACATTGACCTCTCAGCCAACACCTACGGGCTGCCCAAGGATTCCGTGGTGCTGTTGGAACAGATCCGGACCTTGGACAAGAAACGGCTGAGAGAATATATGGGCCGGTTGGACGAGGAGCAGATGCAAAAGGTAGACGGAGCTATTGCGGTGAGCTTTGGACTCCGGCCCCGGCAGTTGGTTTAGTGAAGCGGCAGGGGGAGCGGGCTGTGCAGGAATGCGGGTCCGCCCCTCCGCCGGGAAGACGCAGATACATAGGAGGAACGCCATGAAGCGGAACAAATGGACCACTTATTTGGCCTGCGGTATTTTGGTGCTGACCACTCTGGTGGTGGCGGCGGTAGCAGTTGGAACGCAGGGCAGCCAGTCAAACCCTCTGGTGACCTTGAGTTACCTCAATGAAAAGGCCATCCCGGAAATTATGGCGCAGGTGGATAAGAAGGTGGAGGAGGGTACCAAGGAGCTGCGGGAGCAGGTCAAGGAGAGTGGACAAGCCTCCTTTCAAACAGTGGAGGCAGAGAAAGGAAAGACGGTGACTCTCACTGCTGGAACCCAGATTCTTCTCCGCTCCGGCTCGGCTTCCTGCGTCGACGGTCTTATTGACCTGACCACTGGAGAGGCGGCGTGGGGAGAGTTGTCTCGCAACCACCTTTACATAGCCACAGGTGACGGCCAAAAGGTGACGGCGGCGGAAAAGATCACCATTATGACTTTGGGGACATATACAGTCAAATGACCTGAGAGGGGAAAATGTGTCCCCGGTTTGCCCTTATGAATAAAATCACTCCTGCCGTACTAAAATACGGGGGGAGTGATTTTTTTGAAAATACGTTGGAAGCCGCTGCTGATCAGCCTTGCTATTCCTTTGTCAGTGGGGGCCCTGTCCGCCTTCTTGACAAAGGACGGTATGAAGAAGTTTGCCATGCTCCGCCAGCCGCCGTTGTCCCCGCCTATGTGGGTATTTCCTGTGGTATGGACAATTCTTTTCGTTATGATGGGACTGGCCTCCTACTTGGTGTATATCTCGGATGGAAGGAAGGGAGAAAAGCGCTCGGCCCTTTGGGTCTACGGGATTCAGCTTCTTGTGAACTTTGGCTGGCCCATCTTTTTCTTCAACTTGAACTGGTGGCTGTTTGCCTTCTTTTGGCTTATCCTATTGTGGGTCATGATTTTGGGCGTCACTGTCCAGTTCTACCGCATCCGCCACGGGGCGGGGCTGCTGATGATACCCTATCTGGCCTGGGTGGCCTTTGCGGGATATTTGAACTTTGGAATTTATCTGCTAAACTAAAAATGGGCGGACAATTGTCCGCCCATTTTTTATAAAGAACAAATTACTTGATACATCAAAATAAAGTGACAGATGCTTCCGGCCAAGATGAACAGATGGAATACCTCGTGGCACCCAAACCGGGGATTGTCCCGTCCGGGCCACTTGACGGCATATAGGACTCCGCCTGCCGTATAAAGAACTCCGCCCAGCACCAGCCAGAAGAATCCGGCTGCCGTGAGGACCTTGGACAGGGGGTAAAGGGCAAAGACGGCTACCCAGCCCATCAGCAGATAGACTCCGGAGGTAAGCCACCGGGGGGAGCCAATCCAGAGGAGGGATAGGCTGCAGGAGGCTACCGCCATAGACCAGACCACCCCGAAGATGGTCCAGCCCCAGGCCCCTTGATTCCGCAGGACAGTGAGGCATATGGGGGTGTAGCTCCCGGCAATCAGCAGACTAATGGAGCAGTGGTCTATCTTCCGCAGAGCCAGACGTCCCGCCACTGGGGTGTTAAGGCAGTGATAGAGGGTGCTGGCGGTGTATAGGCAGATCATGGAAGCTCCATAGATGGCAAACGAGACGATGTGCCATACATCCGCCCCCAATAGCATTGCACGGAACAGCAGAAAAGCGGTGCCTACAGCCGCTAAGGCAGCACCTATCCCATGAGTGATCGCAGACCATGGACGCAACCCGTCGTAGGGGTCACGGCCCTGCTCTCCACGGATGGATTGGCGGCGGAGGGGATAAGCCCGCCTATATGCGGTTTCGGAATATTCCATGCAGTTCACCCGCTTTCCTAATTTAATAAAATAAGAATATCACAACCCTGGAACAAAATCAATAGAAACATGAGATATGATATTAAAAATTAAATTTGACAAACATAGGACAACGCCCATCCCGCATAGGCTGAAGGGAAAACTCAGCATAAGGAGGGCGTTTCATGGAGGAAATATCCTGTGCCGCAAGCTATACGGCGCCTGGCCCCTATCCGGAAATACGGGCGGAGGGAAAGAACCGGCGGTATGGGCAGGCTATCCTGTCCAATGTTGGCGGAAGTGTGTCTGAGATGGGGGCAGTGGCCCGGTATCTCTACGGTCATTTTACCCAGGGTGGGCGGCCGGAGGTGGCGGAGTGCCTGGAGCACATTGCGGCTGTCGAGATGCATCACTTGGCGATTTTCTCCGAGCTGGCCTTTCAACTGGGGGAGGATCCACGGTTGTGGAGCCCCTTTCGGGGCGGACGGCGGTACTGGACTCCGGAATACCTTCGCTATCCCCGCCGCCTGAACCAGCTTCTCCGCTATGCCATTGAGGAGGAGCGGAACACGGTTCAAAAGTACCGCCAACAGCTCCTTTGGATTAAGGATGAAAATGTGGCTGCCAATCTCCGGCGGATTATTGCCGATGAGGAAGTGCACATTGAAGTTTTGACCTGCCTATTGGCAGATTATGGCTCCCAGGAGTGAGAAACTGTTCTTGTTGGGGACTCCCGCCAGGCTTATGATTTCGATTTGGGTTTACAAATCAACGCAATGAGGTATCCAAAGAAGATGGATGCGGTAATACCAGCGGCAGCAGCGGTTACGCCGCCGGACAGCGCGCCAAGCAATCCGCGCTCTGCCACAGCCTTCTGTACGCCCTTGGCCAGCAAAAAGCCAAATCCGGTAAGAGGGACGGTGGCCCCGGCGCCGCCAAATTCCACCACATATTTATAGAGTCCCAATCCTCCCAGCACCACCCCGGATACCACGTAGGTCACTAGGATACGGGCGGGAGTCAGAGGCGTTTTGTCAATTAAAAATTGACCGATGAGGCAGATGAGCCCTCCACAGAGAAAAGCCTTGCCATATTCCATAAAAACGTCCATTACAAAACCGTTCCTTTCATTTGGACATGGAGATAGCCACTGCGTGGCAGATGCAGGGGATGGACTCTCCTTGCTGTGTGGAGGTGGGGGAAAGCAGGGCGCCGGTGGGGCAGAAAAGGATACGGTTCCATTTTCCCTCCCGCATCCCGTTGAGAAGATACCCCGTGAGTACCGTAGCCGAGCACCCGCAGCCAGATCCGCCGCAGTGTACGTCCTGAGTTTCTAAATCAAAGATCATGGTGCCACAGTCGTCGTAGTTGGTCAGCTCAATACCGTCCTTGGCGAAAAAGTCCCGAAGGATGTCCTTGCCCAGCTTACCCAAGTCTCCTGTGACAATGAGGTCATAGAAAGAGGGTTGGCGGCCCGTGTCTTTGAAATGAGCGGTAAGGGTGTCATAAGCGGCCGGGGCCATGGCGGCGCCCATATTGTTGGCGTCCTTAATACCCTTATCCACTACCTTTCCGGTGGTGATATGAGTTACATAGGGGCCGGGACCTGCCTTGGCCAGAATGACTGCACCTGAGCCTGTCACTGTCCACTGGGCGGTGGGAGTCCGCTGTCCGCCATATTCCAGAGGAGTACGGTACTGCCGCTCAGCAGAGCAGAAGTGAGAGGAGGTCACCGCCCCGGCAAACTGGGCAAAGCCGCCATCAATGCTCATAGCGGCCAGGGACAGGCCCTCTCCCATAGTGGAGCAGGCCCCGTATAGCCCAAAAAAAGGCACATCCTGGCCCCGAACGGCAAAGCCGGAGCCGATACATTGGTTAAGCAGGTCACCGGCGAAAAGATAGTCCAGATTGGAGGCGGCTTGTCCAGCCTTGTCCAGGGCGGAGGCAAAGGCCATTTTCTGCATGGCGGTTTCTGCTTTTTCCCAGGTCTTTTCCCCAAAGGTATCGTCCTGCTCGATGTGGTCAAAGCTGTTTGCTAGAGGGCCGTCGCCTTCCTTTTTGCCCACTACATTGGCGTGACCGATGATAGCGGGCGGGTCGGCAAGAGCCACCGTTTGGCGGCCTAGTTTTTTGGTCGGCATAGTATCACCTGTGCTTTCTATTGGAAGTAGTCATAGTTTGAGCGGAAGAAAAAGAAAATAACCGCTTCCGGCGGAATTTTTCGTCATTCAGGCCGTTTACAGAGGGGACAAGCTGTGTTACACTAAAGAAAATAATGGAAACGGGCGATGAACGTGATACGAAAAGCGGATAAGGCTGATTTGAATGCTATTATACAGGTATATAGGGCTGCAAAAGCTTACATGATAGCCAGCGGCAATCCCACTCAGTGGGAGGAGGGGTATCCCGACTGCGTATTGGAGCGGGATATAGAAAGGGAAAACCTGTATGTCCTCTGCGGGGAGGATGGGGCAATTCATGCAGCTTTCGTTTTCATTCTTGGGGAGGAACCGGACTACGCTGTTATTGAGGATGGTTCCTGGACAAGTAATGCTCCTTACGGTACCATCCACCGCCTGGGCAGTGATGGGACAGTGAAGGGTGTTTTCCGCCAATGTCTGGATTTTTGCAAAGGTATCAGTCCGTACATCCGGGCCGATACCCACCGCGATAATACTACCATGCAGCACCTATTTGAGAAACATGGTTTTGCCCGCCGGGGGATTATCCACATATACGATGGAAGCCCCCGCATTGCTTACGAATTTTTTGCCTGACATACTGTCCTGCCAAACACAAAAGAAAAGGAAGAACTTTTATGGAAGAGCCCAAACGTACCCTGGCCTATATCTGCCCAAAATGTAAACAGAGCGTGGTGGTAGAGCGAAGCGTATTCCGTTTGGCCGCCGGTCCGGACAAGCTGCCCTGTCCCTGTGGCGGTTCTGCCCTGAATGTAGAAATGGAGGCTGACCATGCGGACCTGACTGTCCCCTGTGCCTATTGCGGAGAGGACCACCACGTTCGCTGCCCTGTCCATGCCCTCCTTCACGAAAAGGCGTTAGCCTTTTCGTGTAAGGCAACTGGCCTTGACTGCCTCTATGTGGGGGAGGAGGATATGGTTTTTCGGGCGGTTCGCCGTTTGGAGGACGCTGTTGTGCAAATGCAGGAAAAGCCTGGAGAGAAAGGGGCCTTCCTCAATGAGATTATCATGGAAGAAGTTTTGGGAGAGCTGAAGGATATTGCTGCCCGCGGTGGAGTTTCCTGTTTCTGCGGGGCAAAGGATTACAAGGTAAAAGTCCTTTACAGCTCTGTGGAACTAAGCTGCGCTCATTGCGGTGCTAAACTTCGGATACCTGCTGCCACAGGAGAGGATTTGGAGGACCTCTGTTGCCGCTATACCCTTACTATCGGTGGAAAGGGGGATGGCTGATGGACGTTTTTTATGAGCACGTCTACCGGGTAGGTTCCCGGGATCTGGACCTTTTTGGACACTGTCGTCCGTCGGCAGTGCTGGGGCTTTTACAGGAGGCAGCCACAGAAGCTGCCTGTGATCTTCACCTCTCAGGGCCAGAGGTTCGAGAGCGGTATAACGCCTTCTGGATGCTGGCCCGTATTCGCTATAAACTGAAGCGTCCTCTCTGCTGGGATGAGCCGGTGGCCATCAAGACTTGGCACCGGGGTGGAAAGGCGGCGGTAATGTACCGGGAATTTGACCTGTCTGTCAATGGAGAGCCTGTGGGACAAGCGCTTTCTGCCTGGGTGTTGACCGGCGTGGAAAGCCGCAGGATTCTCCACTTGGCAGAGATAGGGGAAATTGCAGATACCAGCGGTGGCAGCCTTTGCCGGACGGATGTCCTCCGTAAGCTTCGCTTGCCTGAAGGGCTGACGGCGGTGGAGGAACGGCGGCTTCACTACTCGGAGACCGATGTAAACGGTCATGTGAACAACACCCGATATGCCGATTTTCTCTGTGATGCTTTGGAACTGGAGGAAATTGGGGCTGGAAAGTATGTCTCTCAGCTCCAGCTTTGTTATCTTACGGAATGTATGGCAGGGGAGACCGTCCGCCTTTGCGTAGGACGAGAAGGAGAGGTCTGGTGTGTTCGCGGCGAGGGCCTGGATGGGGAGGGCCGTTTTGACGGAATTTTGACCCTTGACAATCTGCCTTCAAAAGATTAGAATAGAAAAAATTTATCAAATTTATAAGAAAGAAGGATGATGCCGCATGGTCAATTCGGATGCCGCCCACAAGTTCTTGAAGCAGGGACTCACCTTTGATGATGTGCTTTTGGTTCCGGCGGAAAGCAATGTGCTTCCCGCCGACATCGACCTGCACACACACCTCACCAAGAAGATCGTTCTTAACATCCCATTGATGAGCGCTGCCATGGACACGGTCACCGAATCCCGCATGGCGATTGCCATTGCCAGGGAGGGCGGTATCGGCATCATCCATAAGAATATGTCTATTGGCGCACAGGCTGAGCAGGTGGATATGGTCAAGCGCAGTGAGAATGGAGTGATTACGAACCCCTTCTGGCTGGCGCCTGGACACACGCTGGCCGAGGCAAATGAGCTTTGCGCCAAATACCGCATTTCCGGCGTGCCGATCTGCGACAACGGGAAGCTGATCGGCATCATCACCAACCGGGATATGAAGTTTGAGACTGATATGTCCAAGCTTATCGACAGTGTGATGACCAAGGATAATCTGGTTACCGCTCCCGAGGGGACTACGTTGGAGGAGGCCCGGGAAATCCTTCGCAAGCATAAGGTCGAGAAGTTGCCTATTGTGGACAAGGATTTCCATTTGAAAGGCCTTATTACCATCAAGGATATTGAAAAGGCCCAGGTCTATCCTAACTCTGCCCGCGACGAGAAAGGCCGTCTGTTGTGTGGTGCTGCCATTGGCGTGACCAGCGATATGCTGGACCGTGTCCGGGCCTTGGTAGAGGCGGGAGCTGATGTGCTGGTTCTGGACTCCGCCCATGGCCACAGCCACAACATCATTGAAGGGGTCAAGCGGGTCAAGGCCCTTTATCCGGATGTGCAGCTCATTGCCGGAAACGTAGCTACTGCCGAGGGTACCCGTGCTCTCATTGAGGCGGGCGCAGACTGTGTGAAAATCGGCATTGGTCCCGGGTCTATCTGTACCACCCGCGTGGTGGCAGGTATCGGCGTTCCCCAGATTACCGCTGTCTATGACGCGGCTTGTGTGGCGAAGGAGTACGGCGTACCCGTTATTGCCGATGGCGGCGTCAAGTTCTCCGGCGATATTGCCAAGGCGATCGCGGCAGGCGGTAGTGTGGTCATGCTGGGTTCCTTGTTGGCGGGATGTGAGGAGTCCCCTGGAGACACAGAAGTTTATCAGGGCCGTCAGTTCAAAGTCTACCGCGGCATGGGCTCACTGGGCGCTATGGCCAAGGGTTCCAAGGACCGTTACTTCCAGGAGAACAACAAGAAGCTGGTGCCTGAAGGAGTGGAGGGCCGGGTTCCCTACAAGGGATCGGCCAGCGAGACCATCTTCCAGATGATGGGCGGCCTCCGGGCAGGTATGGGATACTGCGGATGTGGAACCATTGAGGAACTCCAGGAGAAAGCCCAGTTCATCCAGATTACCTCTGCGGGATTGAAGGAGAGCCATCCCCACGATATTTATATCACGAAGGAAGCGCCCAATTACACCATCAATCCCCAGTAAGAAAAGTAAAAGTGCCCCGCCGGTGGCTGGCGGGGCACTTTTTTACACTTTTTTCTGCCATTGAGAGCCTGAGGGAGCAGGGACTTGCAATTCTGCATAAAATAGGTTACAATATGGTAACAAAAGGTTTCAAACCGGAAACAAGGAGTGACGTCTGTGAAGAAGCGAATCCTTTCTATACTAATGACTTTTACCCTGGTTTTGGGGCTTTCCGCTACGGCCTTTGCAGCGGAGGAGCCTTCTGTTGCTGAAGTGACAGTAAATGGAGAGCCAGTCTACTATGCCGCTGAAATTTATGACGGCATAGCTTACGTCCCCTTTTACGGGGGAGTCCAGACCCTGCGGCCTGACGCGGAAATTACCTGGGAGGACGGGATATTTACCGCCTCTGCCTGGGATTTCACCATGACGGTAAAAATTGGGGACCCCTACCTGGTCATCAACAGACGCTACCTCTATATTCCTGAAGCAGTAAAAGGCTGGGATGACGGAACTGCTTTGGTGCCGGCCCGCGTCCTGGCCACTGCGCTGGGAGCATGGATTGGCTGGAGTGGAAAGGTGGAGCTATGTTCTGGCGGCGTGCCCCTGACCGCTGAAACCATCCCCTATGACGATACGACGTTGGACCTTTTGGCCCGGGTCATTACCCATGAAAGCGGGAATCAGCCTTTGGCGGGTAAGATGGCGGTAGGCAATGTGATTCTGAACCGGGTAAATAGCTCCAGATTCCCTAACACGGTTGCTGAGGTCATCTATTCTCCCAACCAGTTTCCCGGCGCTACCAACGCAACGCCAAATGCAGAATCTATTCTGGCGGCCCGGTTGGTACTGGAGGGAGCTAATGTGGTTCCGGGGGCTTATTATTTCAATGGAGCCGGCAAAGCCTGCTGGGCTTCCCGAAACAAGACGCTGATTTGCACCATCGGGGGCCATTCCTTCTATGGCTGAAAAATAAAAAGATGCCGTCCCCGGTTGGGGACGGCATCTTTTTAGGGATTAGGCGGTGGGACCCGATAGAGGGACAATGGTGCCGTCCTGTATCATGGGATAGGCGGCGTCAAGAGCCTGTATGGTTTCGGGCTTCAACTGCTGGCGGTTGGGCTCAGATACGTAACCTATGGCATTGTCAGCAGCACAGAGGGTGTCAGCGCCAGCCCGGAAGGAACCGTTGATAATAGAGGAAAGCTGCTGAGATAGGAAGTTGGCGTAATCCTTTGTGATGGAGGTAAGGACTGCGTTTGCCCCCCCGTATATGCCCAGGGAAAATTGATCGGTTTCTGAACAGATGACCTTTGCGCTGTCCCGCTCTTTGGCGGCGGTTAAGGCTCCGTTTCCGGAGAAGCCTGCGGCCAAGAAAAGAACGTCACAGCCCTCATCAATCAGAGAATTAGCCAGCGTATAAGCGACATCGCTGCTGCCGTCAGTGTAATTACAGCCCTGGATGGTCCCGTTAGTTTCATCCTTCGAATAGGTGGGGTGCTCAATAATCTCGGCACTGGTTCCGTAGTTGCCGTTTGTATAGGCTACGCCGGAGCGGAAGCCATAGTAATACCGGGCGCTGGAATCAGAGGGAGTATCGTGAATGACGGCGACTCGGCCTGTTTGAGATTCCAAAGCGGCGGTCATTCCAGCGAGGAAACCGCACTCTTGCTCGGCAAAGGTCATGGAATACACATTATTGAGAAGGAGTGGGTCGCCATTTTCATCAGAGAGAGAGGTATCGACTAAAATAAAATAGGTCTGAGGATTTTCGCGGGCGGCAGCGGAAAAGTCGGAGAAAGCGGAGCCTACGCAGACCACTACGTCATAATTGGAAGCGGAAGCGCCAAAGGTCTGGGATACAGTGGCAGGATCACCGGAGGTTTCCTGCAAGGGGGTAATAGAATCTACGCTGCTGCGGGAAAGAAGGAAGGAAATAATCCCATTATAACAACTAAAATTTCGAGCCTGGTCATCAATGGAATTTGGGCTAGTACAAAGGGCGATTCGTAAAGAATCCGGTCCTGATGCGGGCGTAATTTCCACCGGCCCCTGGTTGGGTGAGTTGTCGGGATTTTCGGGTCCCACTGGTTTTGGGGTGCAGCCGCTTATCAAAAGTGAGAGGGCAAGGCTTAGCCCAAGTCCGCTTAAAATTGACCGTTGTTTCATGGTAAGTTTCCTCCTAAATGGATTATATGGGAACAAAAAGAGGGTTCAGCCCCGGTAGGGGCGGTAGCCTTTTGTGGAGCGGCGGTTCTTTCGGGGATGAATAATGCGCCGGATAAGAAGAATGACCAAAACGATTACGGCCAGTCCGATAAGTGAGGCGACCAATGTGGGTAACCCCATGGGAAACAGCAGCTTAAGGGGATTCCAACTGGGCCACGCATATTTGCTGACAGCGCCGGGCGGACCTGCGGTTCCACGTTCCTTCAGGTGGGAAGCCAGGGCAAACCAGGCCTTGAGTTCTTTGCCATTTCTGTCGTGGATAATGCGGCTTTCCAAATCGGTGACAGGCACTCCGTTCTCATCTCGTGGAGTAACGGTAAGCAAACCGAGGGATTTACTCTCTACTGTGCCCAGCATTTGCCCGGAGTATAGGTCGGCCACTACCCGGTAGAGTTGGTCATCCTCGATGGCGGTCGCGTTTTCTCCGTCCCACAGGGTACAACTGGTGACCCGGTCCAAAAACATTCGGTGAGGGTTATAGTGCCAATTTGCTCCGGCTCCAAAAAGCTCGGCGGCGGGCATGATCTGGGAGATAGAGGCGTCCACTTCAAAGGCGTTTTTCAGATCCTTCCCCGTAAGGTATACGGAAACCAGGGGGTAGCCCGGCGAACCGTCGGACCCGGACCCCAGAGAGAGAATGTCAAATGCATCGGCGGTGGTTATGTCCCCGGCGCGAATATGGTCCCGAATGACCCCGTCGGGGGCCACAGCAAAGGCTATGGGCACATAGGCGTCTCCCTCCAAAGCCCTTACGGTGTCGATATAGGCCTGGCCGATGATCCCGCCGGTCAGCTCGATGGAGAGGTCCCCCTGAGACACAGAGAGCACATCATCATAGCCCAGGCCGTAGGCGGAGAGATAATTTCGCTCTACCGCGCCCTTGAATGTTTCTGTCATGGCAGTCATGTCCGGGTCAGCGGGAATGGAGCTGTCAATAGGAACCAGTTGATAAGAACGCATGACCAAGGCCCCATCGCTGCTATTTTCATGGCCCACAGTGAGCACACCCAGATTTTTGGTGTAGGGGCCGCAGGAAACGATGAGAGTTTCGTTGACCTCGATAGGTTCGGAAAGGGTAGTGTGGGTGTGCCCGGAAATGATGACGTCAATGCCGTCCACTGCCTTTGCCAGCTCATAATCTTCACCCCTGCCGTCCTCAGTGCCCGCATGGGACAGGCAAATAATATAGTCGGGGTCTTCCTTTGACTGAATTTCCGCCACGACCCGCTTGGCTGCGTCAATAATGGACTCATAGACCATACCAGACATGGGGGCGCATTCATGGGAGTCAAGCCCCATAAGGCCAAAAACAGCGATGCGGAGGGTGTCTTTGTCTCCGGTATGGGCTCCCGGTACATCCACATAGGGCTTTTCAATTACGGTATAAGGTGTGACAGGGTAGTTTTCAAAGGCGTTCAGAAGGGAAACTGCTGTCTCCGGGTTTTCCGGGGTGGTATAGTTGGCTTGAACTATGGCAGGGAGGGGGGCGCCGCTTTCTTTAGCGGCATTCAACATATCAGCCAAGCCCTGTTGGCGGTAGTCAAATTCGTGGTTACCCAGGGTGGTGGCATCGTATCCCATAGCGCCCAAAGCCCGCAGCTCAGGAGCATCGGAGGTGTAGACTGTTTGAAACAGGGAACCCATGGAAAAATCCCCGGCGTCCAGCGTAATGGTGGTGTGGACAGCTGCCTCCCGCTGTTCCTTCAACAGGGCTGCAAGTCTGGTATATCCACCTGTGTCCGTTGCATCAGGCAGAAAATGGTCATGGGTGTCATGGGTGAAAAGGATGGTTAGAGAATCAAAGACGGCAGTTGACTCAGCGGCCCGGATGGCTTCAGGTATGCTCGAAAAAATTAGGAGCAGAGCCAATACCAGGGGGCAGAGACGGAAATGTCGTTTCATGGCTGTTCCTCCCTGAACAGGAATGGGTTCCATAATCATATATGATACCATATCCTGAAGAAAATTTCACCGTTTTTTTCCAATATTTTTCATAAGGAAGGTCCCGGCGGGTACCGTGTACCGCCGGGACCTTTGATTTTTTATTTCTTCAGATTTTCTCTTACGGACTGGTTTACAGCCTGGGGATCGGCCTTGCCCTTCATTTCCCGCATGACTTGGCCTACCAGGAAGCCAAGAGCCTTTTCTTTGCCGGCACGGAAGTCCGCAATAGATTGAGGGTTGGCCGCAAAGACCTTTTCTACGGCGGCGGCCAGAGCGCCAGGATCGTTGACCTGCTCCAGACTATGAGTTTTTACGTATTCCTCTACGTCCCCATCTTCATCAAAGACAGCCTCAAAAACCTTGACAGCGGTGTTGCGGTTCAGCCGTCCTTCCTTCACCATAAGGATAAGCTTTACCAGCGTGGGCGGGGTCAGTTTCATATCTTTGGCCTCCAGCGTCTTGGCAGAGAGCTGCCCCAAAACCTGACCCATAATCCAGTTGGCGGTCTGTTTGGGATCAGCTCCCAGAGAGACGCAACGCTCAAAGAAATCCGCCAACGCCTTTTGCCCTGTAAGCATCTGTATGTCATAGACCGGTAGACCATAGTCCCGTTGATAGCGGGTCATTTTATCCTCTGCCATTTCGGGTTGTTGACGGCGGATGGAGTCCAAATACTCCTGGTCAATTTCCAGAGGCGGAATGTCCGGTTCGGGAAAGTAGCGGTAATCCTGGGCATTTTCCTTAGAGCGCATGGCAAAGGTGGCATCCTTATTTTCATCCCACCGCCGAGTTTCCTGGATCACCCGCTTGCCCTCCTCAATAAGCTCGATCTGGCGTTTGGACTCATAGGCAATGGCTCGGGCAATGGCTTTAAAGGAGCTGAGGTTTTTCATTTCAGTCCGGGTGCCCAGTTCCGTAGACCCGGCGGGACGGACGGACAGGTTCACGTCGCAGCGCAAAGAGCCCTCCTGCATCTTACAGTCGGAGACGCCCAGATATTGCAGAGTGGATTTCAGTTTTTCCAGATAGGCAATGACCTCCTCGGCTGAGCAGAAGTCAGGTTCGGTGACGATTTCAATAAGCGGCACCCCGCAGCGGTTATAATCGCACCTGGTCTGGTCCAGCCAAGGGTCGTGGACCAGCTTACCTGCGTCCTCCTCCATGTGAAGCTCATGGATCCGGATGACCTTCTCAATCCCCGACTCGGTCCGAATGGGCACTCTGCCGTTGCGGACGATGGGAAGATAGAGCTGGGAAATTTGGTATGCTTTGGGAAGGTCGGGATAAAAATAGTTCTTCCGGTCGAACTTGCAGTGGCGGGTAATTTCTCCGTTCAAAGCAACGCCTGCCTTTACGGCAAATTCCAGCACCTTTTTGTTGAGAACCGGCAAGGTCCCCGGCATTCCGGTGCATACCGGACAGCAGTGGGTGTTGGGAGCTCCGCCAAATTCGGTGGTGCAGGAACAGAATATTTTCGTCCTGGTGGCCAGCTCCACATGGGTCTCCAGGCCAATAACGGTTTCCCAGGTCATGCGGACAGGCCTCCTTTCCCATCGGGCATTTTCTTGTGAAATTCCGTTTCCATTTGAAAAGCATGGGCGGCGTTGAGAATCACACGGTCTCCCAGGGCCGGCCCCACAAGCTGCGCTCCGATAGGCAAGCCCTTGGAATCAAACCCGCAGGGAATCGAGATTCCAGGCAGACCCGCCAGATTGAGGGGAACGGTGTAAATGTCAGAAAGGTACATTTCCAGTGGATCAGACAGGCTTTCCCCCAGCTTGGGGGCGGTGGTGGGAGAAACGGGAGTCAGCAGCACATCATACTTTTGAAAAGCCCCGTCATAGGCTTCTTTGATGACCGCCTTTACCTGCAAAGCCTTTTTGTAGTAAGCGTCATAGTATCCCGTGGACAGCACAAAGGTCCCCAGCAGGATGCGCCGTTTGACCTCTGCGCCAAAACCCTCGGTCCGGGTCTTGCTGTAAAGGTCGGTCAGGTCCTCGTATTCCTTCGCCTGCCAGCCATATTTCACTCCGTCGAACCGAGAAAGGTTAGAGGAGGCCTCCGCAGAGGCAATGATATAATAAGTGGGAACCACATACTTCATAATGGGCAGGGAAAATTCCTCCACCACAGCTCCGCGGCTTTTCAGTACGTCAGCGACAGCCAGGACCGCTTTCCGCACCTCGCTGTCTAAGCCCTCGCCAAAACAGTCGGCGGGGATGCCGACTTTCACTCCCCGGACATCTCCGGAGAGGGAGGCAAGCAGGTTCCCATAAGTTTTTTCCAGACTGGTACCGTCCCGGCTGTCCCTGCCCTGAATCATATCCAGTACGGCGGCACAGTCGGCGGCGGACCGGGCGATGGGCCCCATCTGGTCCAGGGAGGAGGCGTAGGCGATAAGCCCATACCGGCTCACTGTGCCATAGGTTGGTTTCATCCCTGTGACTCCGCAGTAGGCGGCGGGCTGACGGATGGAACCGCCGGTATCTGAGCCGATGGCATACCAGACCTCTCCCGCCGCCACGGCGGCGGCTGCACCGCCGGAGGACCCTCCTGGCGACCGGGTTAGGTCCCAGGGATTCCGGGTGGGACCATAGAAGGAGGTCTCGGAGGTAGACCCCATGGCAAACTCATCCATGTTCAGCTTGCCCATGCACACCGCCCCAGCGGCGGATAGTTTCTCCGTTACAGTGGCGTTATAGGGAGGGGTAAAGTCGCCCAATATTTTGGAGGCGCAGGAGGTTTTTACTCCTTTGGTACAGATATTATCCTTGAGGGCCATAGGCACTCCGGCCAGCGGACCGTTCCCGAGGCTGGCAGGGGAAGGTTTCAGCACGGTGATAAAGGCGTTGTTCTCTCCCTGGCAGGCGGCGATTCGTTCCCAGGAAACCTGCAGAACGTCGGCGGAGGAGACCTCCCCTTTTTGCATGGCCGCCCGCAGCTCCAGAGCAGTGAGCTGATACAATTCCTTCATCCCTCCACCGCCTTTGGCACCAAAAAGGCCTCATCATCTCCGCCTGGGGTGTTTTTGAGCAGCTCCTCCCGGGAAAAGGAGGGAGCTACTATATCCTCCCGCATGATATTCTGAATGGGAAACACATGGCTTAGCGGCTCCACGTCCTGGGTATCCAAGGTGTTGAGCACATCCATATAGGAAACGATTTGCTCCAGTTCAGCGGTCATTTTGGCCCTTTCCTCCGTACCCAGCTTAAGTCGAGAGAGGAGGGAGATATAATCTACCATTTCTTCTGTGATTTTCATACGATGACCTCCTTATGGGTCCAGCCGGGACAGGTCCCGGGGAAACAGACAGGCGTACCGGACGTTTTCCAATCCGCAGAGCCTGGCAGTAAGCCGCTCCAACCCTACGCCCAGCCCGCCGTGGGGCGGCATCCCGTGCTTGTGTATCATCAAATAGCTCTCAAATTCCTCCGGGTGCATTCCCCGGGAGAGCATCTTGTCCACCTGGGCCTGATATGCATGGACCCGCTGGCCTCCGGTGGTCACCTCCATACCCCGAACCAGCAAGTCAAAGGATAGGGTGAATTTGGGGTCGGCCGGGTCGTCCATGGCGTAGAAGGG
>CANDEE010000017.1 GCA_947383685.1 uncultured Pseudoflavonifractor sp. | reverse complement strand
CCTCGGCCTCGCTGCGGTTGCCTTCCGCCACCGCGGCCTCGAACTTCTTGATGTCAGTCTTGAGAGCGGAACGGGCGGTCTTGTTCTGCAACGCCTTGGCCTTGTTTACCAGGACGCGCTTCTTGGCAGACTTAATGTTCGGCAAACCAAACACCTCCTCCGAACGACGATTTTACGGGCGCCACGCCCGTGCAGGTATCTATTTTAGCAGACCGGATTCAAAAATGCAAGAATTATTTTCACATTTTCCGATTTTTTCGCATAGTAGAGACTTTCTTGCCCAAAATAGAAGGAAGAACCGGGAAAAGCCACAATATCTTGTGCTGAAATGGGGGACATTTTTATGTTGAAACGAAGAACGGACCTGGCGTTAGAGGCCCATGAGCTGCGGAGCGAGGGGGCGGCTCTGCCGGGGGTGGAGTGCCGGGAGACCCAGGCCGAGGGATTTCCCCTTACCACGGTGCGGGTTGCCGACCGGGAGGGGGCACAGGCCTTGGGCAAGCCGGAGGGAGTTTACCACACCTTGGATTTGACCGCGCTGGAACGCCGGGAGGAGGGAGCCTTTCCCCGGGCGGTGGCGGCGTTGGCGGACCTTCTCTCCCCTCTGCTGCCCCGGGAGGGGGACGTGCTGGTGGTAGGCTTGGGGAACCGGGCCATCACTCCCGATGCCATCGGCCCTCTGGCTGCCGACAAAACTCTGGTGACCCGGCACCTGATCGGCATGGCCCCCGAGCACTTTGGCTCCTTCCGTCCGGTGGCGGCGCTGGCGGCGGGAGTGCTGGGCACCACGGGAGTGGAGAGCGGGGAGATCGTAAAGGCGGTGTCGGAAAAAATCGGTACAAAGGCGGTTATCGCCGTGGACGCTCTGGCGGCCCGGCGGGTGGAGCGGCTATGCGCCACGGTTCAGGTCTGCGATACCGGCATTGCCCCCGGCTCCGGAGTGGGTAACCACCGTTTTGCTCTGGACAGGGACAGCTTGGGAGTCCCCGTCATTGCCGTAGGGGTCCCCACCGTGGTGGACGGAGCCACCCTGGCGGCGGACCTTTTGGAAGAAACGGGCCGTCAAGCCGACCCGGAAGCCCTGGCGGGAGCGCCGGGGGCCACGCTGATGGTGACCCCCCGGGACATCGACCAGCGGGTGGCGGACCTTGCCAAGGTCATCGGCTACGGCATTACCCTGGCCTTGCAGCCGAAGCTGGACCTGGCGGGGCTGGAGATGCTGGTGGAGTAAAAGAGAATTCCCTGCCTTTTGGCGTTCCCTGATAAAGAGACATTTTGGCCAGGTCAGCTTTGTAAATTGGATAAGCAGGGCAGGTATTCCGGAGAACACCTGCCCTGCTTTGCGTTGCAAATAGCATGGGGGCGTGATACAATATGGGCGACAAATCGGAATTTGTGGGGTAGGATGAAATGATTGTAGGGATTATTTGTTTTATGATAGCAATCATCGCATTTGTGATTGCAATTTTACAATTTGCGGAAAAGGGCTTTTTGTTCCATAACGCATATCTATGGGCCTCAAAGAAAGAACGGGAGAGAATGGATAAAAGCCCCTATTATAAGCAGTCGGGCGTTGTTTTTTCACTGATTGGAATCATCTTTTTGCTGAATGGCGTTGAAGCACTATTTCAAAGGAGTTGGCTTTTCCCTATTGTTATTGCTGTTGAGATTGGGACGGTCATTTATGCGATTGTAAGTTCAGTAATAATGAAAAAGAAGAAATAAACAAATTCCAGTTTACTAATATGTATGATGAGCGGTGGGTAGTTTGCAAATTACCCACCGCTTTTCGTTGATCCTTTATAAACATTTGGGGCCGTTTGGGAGTAGTCTGCCCGTACTTTCTTATCGGGCGATTCTCTTTGGCGGTCCGTTCTTTTTTCCCTCCCCTGCCGCATAGAATGTCCCGTACTCAAACGCAAAGAGGAGGGACAAGCGATGGGGAGCATCCAATGGGGCCGGGTCTTTCGCCGGGGAACGGCGGTCTGCCTTGCCGTTGTGACCCTGTGGCTGGCGGCGGGGGCCGCGGGAAGCTGGGCCGGGGGACTGGAGGGCAACGGGGCCTTTGTGACCGCCGCCCTTCGCACCGAGCTGGGCCAGGCGGACAGCCCCCTCCCCTTCTGGCCGCGGCTTGCGGTGTCCCAATCCCTGCTGCTGGAGAAAAATCCGGGAGACTGGGAGGAGCAGGGGGATTGGGGGACGGACGGGCCGCCTGCGGTGACCCCGGAGCCTTTGCCCAACGCCCAGCCGGCTCCCGACCACGATGATGAGACGGGCCAGCCTCCGGCTACCGCCGCCCCGGAGGACATTGTGGAGCGGACCCTGACCCCCGTCTCCCCGGAGGGCTATGCCACCGGGGCGGGCCTTTACTTATATAACCGCACGAATTTGGAAGTGGACCTGGCCTCTGCCCTTCACCAGGACCTGCCCTTTACCCTTGGCCCGGCGGCGGAAGGCCCCCAGATTTTGATTATCCACACGCATACCACCGAGGCCTACACCCCCGATGGGGTGGACGTATACGCACCCAGCGACAACAATACCCGGACCCTGGAGGAGCCATACAATATGCTTCGGGTGGGGGATGAGATGGAGGCGGTATTTACTGAAATGGGCCTTAATGTGGTCCATGACCGGGGGGTCTACGACTACCCTGCCTACAATGGAGCCTATGGCCGTTCCGGAGCGGCGGTGGAGAGCTATCTGGCCCAGTATCCCACCATCAAGCTGGTGCTGGACGTCCACCGGGACGCCCTGGTGGGCGGCGACGGCACGGTTTACAAGGCGGTGACCACCGTGGACCGGGTCAAGACCGCCCAGGTCATGGTGGTGGTGGGTACCGACGCCGGAGGCGGCGTTCACCCCGGCTGGCGGGACAATCTGGCCCTGGCGGCAAAGCTCCAGAAAAACCTGGACACCCTTTATCCCACCCTGGCCCGGCCCATCGCCCTGCGGCAGTCCGTTTATAACCAGGCCCTCTGCCCCGGCTCCCTGCTGGTGGAGGTGGGCACCCACGGCAACACGCTTCAGGAGGCCCTGGCGGGGGCCAGGGATTTTGCCCGGGCGGCAGGGGCGGTGTTTCTGGGCCTGGTGGCGGAGAACGGATAAACGCTCATATTTTTGCCGTCCTGCTCATATATCTTTCCCAGAACGAACACGTTGGGGAGTGTTGCGCGTGAAAGGGAACATGGAGGAACGGGCCGTCCGTCTGGCCCAGTACATCATAGAGAACCGGGCCACCGTCCGCGCCGCGGCGGACCGCTTTGGAGTGAGCAAATCCACCGTACATAAGGACCTCAGCGAGCGGCTGCCCACCTTTAACCGGGCGCTGTACCTGCAAGCAAAATCGGTGTTGGAGGAGAACAAGGCCCAGCGCCACATCCGGGGGGGCATCGCCACCCGAAAAAAGTACAAAGGGAGATAAAAAGCGCCCCGGCAGCCTGAAATACAGGCCGCCGGGGCGCTTTTTATTTTGACGGGGAGGAGTTCCTTACCGCTTCATGTATTTCCAGAGAAGCACCGCCGCCTCACTCCGCACGGCGGGGCGCTGGGGGGCGTAGTTCCCCTGGCTGTCGCCGTCCACAATGCCCAGGCCTTGGGCCAGGGCGGCATAGCCAAGGTCGGCCTCCGGGATGCTGGCCTCGTCGGCAAAGCCGCAGCGGAAGATGCCGGAAAGCTGGGCGACAGCGCCGTAGCCCTCCCCGTCCAGCAGCATCTTCACCATCCCGGACCGGGTGAGGACCTTGTCCTCCTCCCGTTCCTCCTTGGTGAGCAGGCCCTGGCGGTAGGCAAAGGCGTAGAGGGAGTCCGTACCCTTCTCGCTCTCGGGGTCATAGGAGAAACCGTTGGCGCTGGCCAGCAGGACGATATAATCCAGTTGGGTCAGAGCCTTGTCCGGCTGGGCCTTGCCCCCTGCCCAGCCCACGCTGTACCGGGCCAGCTCGTCCAGAATGGCCTTGGCCCAGTGCCCCTCCAGGTCATCGTAAAGCATTTTCCCGGCTTCGTAGGTCTCGCCCTTTACCAGCTCCCCGGTTTTGGCGTCCACCCCGGAATACCAGCTCTCCCGGCTGCCCAGGGCGTAACCCGGCTTCAGCGCATTATAGTAATGGTAGCCCGCGTTCCGCAGCAGCTCAAACTCCTGGGACAGATCCAGCGCCACCGGGATTTCCAGATACCCCAGCTCCACCGGGAAGCTGGCACACCAGGCGTCCACGGCGGCCTCCATGGAAATGAGGCCCTCTGCGCTGTCAAAGCGCACATCGTCGTCAAAATGCTTGGAGAAGCTGACGATATAGCCGTCTGCGTCCACCTGGGCGGAAATACTGTTGCCGGGGAAGAAGTAGCCGTTCTCCTTCTGGGCAAAGGTAAAGCTCCACCCGGCGGCCTCCTCGGCGCCGTCAGGGCCGTTGTAGACCTCGGTCTTGGCAAACTGGGGCCCCCACAGCTTGGAAAGGAAGGCGGCGGCCTTAGCCTGGGCGTTCTTGGCGGAGATGACGGCAAAGGCCTGCTCCTCCTTGCCGCCGATGGCCTGGGACTCATACCGGCTGGGGCTGTAGCCGTACATGCTGATAAGCGCTCCGGTCTTGGCGTCTACGGTGACGTAGCGGCGGTAAATACCCTCCTCGGTGTTTTTGGCGTAGGAGACCCGGGCGGTGACCTCCCCGGTCTCCCGGTCCACGGAGTAGCTGGCGGAGCCCAGGGTGTACTGTCCCAAATGCAGCTCCTGCCAGGTCCTGATCTTTTGGTCCAAGGCCTCCTTATCCAGCACGTCTTCCAGCTTAGCCACTCCCTCCAGCTCTACCTCGGTAAGGGAGGGGGCCTCAGCAGCGGCCTCGGTCTTCATACTGGTGTCCATCATGACGCCGTTCTCCTCCCCACCGGCGGCGTACTGCTGGCGCAGCTGCTTTTGCAGCTCGGTCAGGTTCACCAGCTCCCCGGTGGCGGCGTCCACGTAAAAATCATCGGTGGAATTGGGAAGATAGCGGAGAACGGCCTTCTTTTCCGCTCCCTCCTTTTCATCCCAGTCCAGCACATATTCCAGACGCATATCCAGAGTGGTTTTCAGCAGCTCCCGGGCCTTTTCCCCGGTGGTGGAGGTCCTGGCCTCTCCGGGGGCTCCGGCGTAGTCGGACACGTCCCCCCGCGAGAACCGGGTCACCTTGCCGTCGGACAGCCGCACCCGGACCGAAACGGTCATGGGAGAGGGCAGGCCGTTCAGCTCCACGCCGCCCCGGAAGGTGTAGCTTTCCGCGGAGAGAGATTCCTCCCACTCGTCGTCAAAGGTCACCTTTTCATTTCCCGCCAGCACCCGGTCCAAAAAGGCCCGGGCATACTCCCCGGCCTTCTCCCGGCTCATGGGGGGGAAGGAGAGGCGGCTGCCACCCATAGAGGCGTAATAGGGCTGCACAGAGCCACCCTCCCAACGGGAGAGGGACAAAACCTTACCCTCGCCGGTGGCGGTAACGCTCAGCTCCTCCTCTTCGCTTTTCCAGTTCAGATTCCAGCGGGTCCCCAGAGGGGTCTCGTTTGGCTCCCCGTAAAACTCGGTGTACTCATCCCCGATGTCTAGGATACCTTTCACCGCCAGGGTCACCTTGGCAAGCCGGGCGTCGGCGGCCTCGGCAGCCAGGGCGGGGGCGGCCAGGGACAGGCTCAGGGCCCCGGCGATCAGGGCGGCGGCAAGTTTGCGCAGCTTCATGGCAGGTCCTCCTTTTTTTTGGGCCATGGGCCCATCTTTGCTTTTTTAGACGGAAAAGAAAAGAAAAAGTTTCCTCCCCAGCGAAAAAATTTGTCAAATCGAAAATTTGTTCTTGACGAATTCGAACAAATGTTGTATATTAAGAACAGGCGTTCGATAGACGAAACCCTGGATTCTCAAAAGCGGGCGCAAAAAAAGAAACCAGCTTCAAAAGTCCCAATAAAGGGACTGTGGATTTGATAGAGTACAGGCATCAAATCCTGGAAAGGGGCTTTTGCTTATGAATACCATTTATTATCATGTAAACGCGAGAAAAGTCAAGGTCAGCGGCGGCGCGGACCTGGTGACCTTTGTTCCCGCCGCCGCTCCGGCCCCTGCCGGAGGAAAGGGCGAGGTGCTGGACTTTGCCCGGTGCCGTCAGCGGCTGGAGACAAAGGCGGCCTGGAAGGAGCTGGCCCGTGCGGCGGCGGAGCCCTCCCGTCCGGAGGAGCCTGAGGAGGCCCTCTGGGAGCCTGTGGTGCCTCCCGTCCCCCAGAAGGGGCGGGACCGGGCGGCGAGCTGGATGGAGCTGTGCGCCTCGGCCTCGGTCATTGCCGTGAGTGCGGCGGCAGTTCTGGCCTTTTTGCGGCTTCTGTAAAAATAGAAAGGAAACCGGGGACCGTCTCAAGGACGGTCCCCGGTTTTTGCGTTTCAAAAGAGATGCCGGTCAGAATGCCACCCGCTCCGCCAGCCAGGCCTTCAGCTCACTGACAGGGATGCGGACCTGCTCCATGCTGTCCCGCTCCCGGACGGTGACGCAGTTGTCGGCCTCCTCGGTGTCGCTGCCCACGGTCTGGAAGTCCACCGTTACGCAGAAGGGGGTGCCGATCTCATCCTGGCGGCGGTAGCGCTTGCCGATGCTGCCCGCGTCGTCAAAGTCCACCATAAAGTCTTTTGCCAGCTCCTCATAGATTTTCCGGGCAGGCTCGCTGAGCTTTTTGGAGAGGGGCAGGATCGCCGCCTTAAAGGGGGCCAGGAAGGGGTGCAGCCGCAGTACGGTGCGCACATCGTTCTTCTCCGCGTCCACCACTTCCTCGTCATAGGCCTCGCATAGAAATGCCAGAGCCACCCGGTCGCAGCCCAGGGACGGCTCAATAACATAAGGGATAAAATGCTCATTTTTCTCCTGGTCGTAATAGGTCAGGTCCTTGCCGCTGGCCTCCTGGTGGCGGCCCAGGTCGTAGTCGGTGCGGTCGGCAATGCCCCACAGCTCGCCCCAGTCTGTGAAGGGGAAGGCGTACTCAATGTCGGTGGTGGCCCGGGAGTAGAAAGCAAGCTCAGCAGGCTCGTGATCCCGCAGGCGCAGGTTTTCCTCCTTGATGCCCAGGCTCAGCAGCCACTGGTAGCAGAAATCCTTCCAGTAGGCAAACCACTCCAGGTCGGTCCCCGGAGCGCAGAAGAACTCGCACTCCATCTGCTCAAATTCCCGGGTGCGGAAGGTAAAGTTGCCCGGGGTGATCTCGTTGCGGAAGGCCTTGCCCACCTGGCACACGCCGAAGGGCAGCTTCTTCCGGGTGGTGCGTTGAATGTTGTTGAAGTTGAGGAAAATGCCCTGGGCGGTCTCGGGCCGGAGATAGACGGTGGAGGAGGAATCCTCGGTAACGCCGATCTGGGTCTTGAACATCAGGTTGAACTTGCGGATGGGGGTAAAGTCGTGCTTGCCGCAAACGGGGCAGAGAATGTCGGTGTTTTCGGAAATAAAGGCGTCCATCTGGTCAAAGTCCATGGCGTCGGTGTTCACCTCGGGATGGGCGTCGCCAATGAGCTTGTCGGCCCGGTGCCGGGCCTTGCAGGCCTTGCAGTCCAGCAGAGGGTCGGAGAAACCCGCCACGTGGCCCGTGGTCACCCAGGTCTGGGGGTTCATGAGGATGGCGGCGTCCAGACCCACGTTGTAGGGGTTCTCCTGGACGAACTTCTTGAGCCACGCTTTCTTTACGTTGTTCTTGAACTCCACCCCCAACGGGCCGTAGTCCCAGGAGTTGGCAAGGCCGCCGTAGATTTCGCTGCCCGGGTAGACAAAGCCCCGGCCTTTGCAGAGGTTGACAATCATGTCCATGGTCTTTTCGCTGTTTTTCATGTGTCTCATGCTCCTTTATGTGAGAATTAAACGAGATAGTCTTTGCAGATGGGGACGCGATGGAGGACCTCCCACACCAGATAGCTGGCAGCCAGCATCAAAAGGGCCATGCCGGGGATGGTGAGAGCGCAGGGAGATAAGACCCCGCCCAGCCCAAAGCGGGCAAACAGCCGCTGAAACAAAATGTGGGTCAAATAAATGCAGAAAGAAGCCTGGGCAAGCCGCCCGGCGAGCTTTGCCGCAGGCTGGGGATAGGTTTTCCTGCAGACCGCCAGACCAAACAGGCCGTAGGCCATCAGGAATGCGCCGGGGGTATTGCCGCCCAAAAACAATTCCTGGAGAACGCCGTTTTTCAGCGAGAACCAGGCGCAGCCTCCCACTGTGAGGAGAACTCCCAGCACAAGGGCGGCGGCGTACCTCTTGGGCTCCGCCGAAGGGCCGAACTTCCGCACATAATGCCCCAAAAGGGCGTAGCCCACGCTGGTAAAGGCCAGTCCCAAGGTCCACCAGGACGAAATAGGCGGAACCAGAGAAAAGGGCCAAAAGGCAGGGAGCACAGGGCACAAAATACCCACCGCGAACCAGACCCCCAGCAGATATTCCATCTCCCGCCGGGAGGCGGAGCGGACAAAGACCCGCAGGGCGGGGAGAAAGGCGTACACCACAAGTAAGATATGGAGATAATAGAAGTGAAATTCATGCTGGAACAGCAGCGTGCGCTTGACCGCGTCCCACACCCCGGCGGGGGTCAGTCCGCCCGCCGCGAAAAGGCTTGCCAGGGAATGAACAAAGGCCCAAAAAAACATAGCCGCCAAAATGCGGGGCAGGTTGTGGGTCAGCAGCCGCCTGGGGCTTACCTCCCGGCAGAGCATCAACGCTCCGCTGCACATGAAAAACAGAGGCACCGCCATCCGGGCGGGGCCGCTCCACAAAAGGGCCGCCCACCAATCGCCTCCACCGGGGGCCAGGGCGGACAGGGCGGGGCCGGAGGCGTGAATGAAAACCACCATGACAATGGCCAACGCCCGCACCACGTCCAGGCCGGGGTCTCTTTTGGATTCTGCCATACCCTCACCTCCTATGAAAAAACGCCCTGAGCCTTTTGGCTCAGGGCGAATGTTTCCATCCGTGTTTCCACCTGAATTTCCTCCCGCATCCGTGGGGGACACTCGAGCCCGGTAACGGCGGGTCCCGGCGGGGCATTTCCTCCCCGCGGCTTCCGGGCGCCTTGGGCGGCCTTCCAGGGGGCCTTGCACCGTCCGGCCCCTCTCTCCTGCTGAAAGCATCCGCTTAATCTTCCCGGTCATCGCTGTTCGTGGGCCTCATTTTACCATTCTTTTGGGGGAATGTCAAGGGAAAGGGCGGGAAGGGTCACTCCGCCTGCAAATAAAGGCCAATGAGCTCCAAAGTGGCCTTCAGGCCATTCCAGTGGGTCCGCTCCATGCCGTGGGAGGCGTGTACCCCCGGCCCAATGAGGGCGGCAGGCAGGTCGTTGCCCGCCTTCCAGGCCACGGCGGCGTCGGAGGAATAGTGGGGATACACGTCCACGGCAAAGTCCACTCCGTTTTCCTCGCAGAGCGCCACCAGCCGGGACACCATGCCGTAGTCAAAGGGTCCGGAGGAATCCTTGGCGCAGATGGAGACCTGCTCCTCGGTGCATTGAAGCTCGTCGCCAATACATCCCATATCTACCGCCAGCATTTCGCTGAGCTTTGGGGAGAAGGTGGCTCCGCCGTGGCCCACCTCCTCGTAGACGGTAAAGGTGGCCTCCACGTCGAACTGCGGCATTTGCCCCTTGTCCCTCATGATTTTCAGGGCCGTCAGGATACAGGCGGCACTCACCTTATCGTCCAAAAACCGGGACTTGATAAACCCGGAGCCGGTCACCTCCGTCTTGGGGTCGTAGCAGACGTAATCGCCGGGGGCGATGCCCAGCTTTGCCACGTCCTCCTTAGAGTAGACCACCTCGTCGATGCGGACCGCCATATTTTTGTCGTCTCTGGGCCGGGTGTGGGCGTCGTCCTCCACGTGGGCGGCGGGAGAGAGGGACAGGACGGTGCCCGTGTAGACCTTCCCCTTTCGGGTATAAATGCGGCAGTATTCCCCATCCAAAGTGGGCAGCAGCGGCCCGCCAATGGGGGTGATGAGGAGCCGCCCGTCGGCGGTTACCGAGCGGACCATCAGCCCCAGGGTGTCCACATGGGCGCAGAGCCCCACCGTCCTGGAGTGGTCCCGCCCGGGGACAAAAATGGTCAGGTTTCCCTTGCTGCTCCGCTGGGTCTCATAGCCCAGCTCCTGGGCCAGGGCCTCGGCAGCCTCCACAGCCCCGGCGGTAAACCCGCTGGGGCTGTCCTGGGCCAGCAAGGCTTTGGCGTAGTCCATCACCGTATCCCGATAGGGCGCAACGTCCCATTTCATATTTGAATTTCCCCTTTCGTAGGTCTATAATATCCTATCATAGCATGACAGGCGAGGTGTTTCAACGATGGCAGAAGAAAAAACCAACGTAATGCGGCTTTTAGACCAGAAGAAGATTCCCTACATCCCCCGCCAATACGACGTGTCCGACGGAGTCCTGGACGGGGTAACGGCGGCCCGGCGGCTGGGTGTACCCCCGGAGACCTGCTTCAAGACCCTGGTGACGGTGGGGGCCTCCAAGCGCAGCTATGTCTTTGTCATTCCGGGAGAAAAGGAGCTGGACTTAAAGGCCGCCGCCAAGGCCGTGGGCGAGAAGTCCATCGAGATGCTCAAGCAGGCCCAGCTTCTTCCCCTGACGGGCTATATTCACGGGGGTTGCTCCCCCGTCGGCATGAAAAAGCGGTTCCCCACGGTCATTGACGCCTCGGCGGAGGCCCTTCCCGAGATGACCGTCTCCGCCGGCAAAATAGGCCGCCAGGTGACCCTCTCTCCCAAAGACTTGGCGGCGTTTGTGGGGGCGGAGTTTGAGACGGTGAGCAAATAAAGAAAAAGATTGTTTCCTCTCTCTAAATTTGATATAATAAATGTTAATCGTTTTATCCTGCCCATCTGGAGAGTGGAAGCGCCCATGAAATACAGACAATGGAACGACCTGCCCCCCGCCGCCCTTGGCGGCCTGACGGGGGCGGGAGTACCTGCCCTGTGCGCCAGAGTGCTGGCAAACCGGGGCATGACCGACCCGGAGGAGGCCCGCCGTTTTCTCTACGAGGAGCCCGCCCTTCGCGACCCCATGACCATGAAGGACATGGACAAGGCGGTGGCGCGGCTAAAGGAGGCCTTAAATTGTGGCGAGACCATCGCTGTCTACGGCGACTACGACGTGGACGGCATCACCGCCACCTGCCTTTTGACCGACTTCCTCCGCCGGGAGGGAGCCACCGTTCTGCCCTATATCCCCAACCGCCTGGAGGAGGGCTACGGCCTGAACCGGGGGGCGGTGGAAAAGCTGGTTGGGCAGGGGGCCAGGGTGGTGGTCACGGTGGATTGCGGCATCACCGCCGTGGAGGAGACAGAGTACGCCAAAAGCCTGGGCCTCAGCGTTATTATTACCGACCACCACGAATGTAAGGACGACCTTCCCGCCGCCGCCGCGGTGGTGGACCCCCACCGGAGCGGCTGTCTTTACCCCTTCAAGCAGCTTGCGGGGGTAGGCGTAGCCCTGAAGGTGGCCATGGCCCTGGCGGGAGCGGAGCGGACGGAGGAGCTGCTGGACCGCTATGCCGATCTTGCCGCCCTGGGCACCGTAGCCGACGTGATGGCCCTGACCGATGAAAACCGTACCATTGTCCGCCGGGGCCTTGCCGCCCTGCCCAACACGGCCCGCCTGGGGCTGACGGCCTTGCTGCGGGAATCGGGGGCGGAGGGGAAAGCGCTTTCTTCCATTTCCGTGGGCTATACCCTGGCTCCCCGCATCAACGCCGCGGGGCGGATGGGCTGCTCCGAGGTAGCCTTGGAGCTGCTTTTGACGGACGACCCCGCCCGTGCCGACGAGCTGGCCCAGACCCTCTGCGCTCTGAACCGGCAGCGGCAGGAGCTGGAGGCAGATATTTTCGCGCAATGCAACCTGCTGGCAGAGTCTCTCCCCGAGGAGGAGAGGGACGCTCTGGTGCTGGCGGACGGCGCCTGGCACCAGGGGGTGGTGGGTATCGTGGCCTCCCGCCTGACGGAAAAATACGCCGTTCCCGCCTTTATGATCTGCCTGAGCGGGGGCCGGGGCAAAGGCTCCTGCCGCTCCTATGGAGGAATCAACCTGTTCGCCCTTCTGGAGGGCTGCGGCGATTTATTGGAGGCCTACGGCGGACATGAGCTGGCGGCGGGCTTTACCATTTTGGAGGACAACATCCCCGCCTTTCGGACCCGCATCAATGCCCTGACCCGGCAGGCCCGGGATGAAAAGTCCCCTGTCACCACTCTGACGGTGGATTGTGTACTGGACGACCCCGCCCTTCTCTGCCAGGAGGAGGTGGAGGCCCTCTCCCTGTTGGAGCCCTATGGCCCCGGCAACCCCAAGCCCGTGTTTCGCCTGGACCGGTGCAGCGTTACCGGACTGACCCAGGTGGGAAATGGGAAACATATGAAGATGAAGCTCTCCTCCGGGGGGAGAATCCTGGACGCCATCTTTTTCTCTGCCACAGCGGAGGAGACAGGGGTGGGGGACGGGCAGCGGATCGATGTGTGCTTTTACCCCCAGATCAACGAGTATAAGGGCTGGCGCAATGTCCAGCTCCAGGTCAGCGACCTTCGTCCCGCCCGGACCCGTGCCCAGGTGGAGGAGGAGCTGTTCCGGCGGCTGATGGAGGGGGAGGCCCTCTCTCCTGCCGAGGCCCGCGCCCTTCTTCCCACCCGGCAGGAGTTCGCCAACCTGTGGCGGTACCTGTCCTCCCGCCGGGAGGAGGGGGAGATCGAGGAAACCGCCCAGCGGCTGGCCCGGAACGTGGCCCGGACCTGCGGGTTTCGGGAGGAGTTCATGCGGACCCAGGTGTGCCTTGTCGTGCTTCATGACCGGGGCCTCATCCACATGGAGCAGGCCGCCGACCACCTGCGCATCAAAGTTCGGGAGGGCGGCGAAAAGGTAGATTTGGAAAAGGCCGGGCTGATGCAAAAGCTCCGCCGTATGGCGGCGGAGGAATGAGAAAGGAGGAGAGGGTATGGACCCTATTTTAGAGCGTTATCAGGCCCTGGAAAACAAAATCAAGACCTATAATCCCAACCTGGACGCCCAGCGGCTGTTTGACGCCTTCTCCTTTGCCGACAACGCCCACTCCGGGCAGCTCCGCAAAAGCGGAGAGCCCTATATCATCCACCCCCTGGCGGTGGCCGAGATCGTAGCGGAGCTGGAGCTGGACACCGACTCCATTGTCGCCGCCATTCTTCACGACGTCATCGAGGACACCGGGGCCACCCACGAGGACATCGCCAAACGGTTTGGGGAGCCGGTGGCCCTTCTGGTGGAGGGGGTCACCAAGCTGACCCGGGTCCAGTATGTCTCCAAGGAAGAGGAGCAGATGGAGAACCTCCGCAAGATGCTCATGGCCATGGCCAAGGACATCCGGGTCATCCTTATTAAAATCTGCGACCGGCTTCACAATATGCGGACCATGGAGTACCAGTCGGCCAAAAAGCAGCGGGAAAAGGCCCTGGAGACCATGGAGATTTACGCCCCCATCGCCCACCGCCTCGGTATGCAGCGCATCAAGTGGGAGCTGGAGGATACCTCCCTGAAATACCTGGACCCGGTGGGGTATCAGGAGATTGCCGACGAGCTTGCCGCCCGCTCCTCCGCCCACGAGGAATTTTTGGGCAGCATCCAAAAGCGCATCCGGGACCGGATGACAGAGGAAAATATCCGCTGCCAGGTCTATGGCCGGGTGAAGCACACCTACTCCATCTACCGGAAAATGTATGCCCAAAATAAGACCCTGGACGAGATTTTCGACCTCTACGCCTTCCGGGTCATCGTCTCCGATGTGCCCACCTGCTATTACGTCCTGGGCTGTATCCACGATATGTTTAACCCGGTGCTGGGCCGGTTCAAGGACTATATCTCCACCCCCAAGCCCAACGGCTACCAGTCCCTCCACACCACCGTCATCGGCCGGGAGGGCATCCCCTTTGAGGTTCAGATCCGGACGGAGGAAATGCACAACACCGCCGAATACGGCATCGCCGCCCACTGGAAGTATAAGCAGGGCATGGCGAACCAGAACCTGGGCACCGAGGAGGCCTTTGAGTGGGTCCGCAAGCTGCTGGAAAGCCAGCAGGACGCCGACCCGGACGAATTTGTCTCCACGCTGAAGGTGGATATGTTTGCCGACGAGGTCTTTGTCTTTACCCCCCAGGGGGACGTAAAGAGCCTTCCCGCCGGGGCCACCCCCATTGACTTTGCCTACTCCATCCACTCCGCCGTGGGCAACCGCATGACGGGGGCCAAGGTCAACGGGCGCATCGTGCCCTTTGAGACGGAGCTGAAATCCGGCGACATTGTGGAGGTCATCACCTCCAAAACCGCCCACGGCCCCAGCCGGGACTGGCTGAAGCTGTGCAAGTCCAACGAGGCCCGGAACAAAATCCGCCAGTGGTTCAAGAAGGAACGCCGGGAGGAGAACATCGCCACCGGCCGGGCCTCCTTTGAAGCGGAGCTGAAGCACCAGGGCCTGACCCTGGCCCAGATCACCGATGAGACGGTGCTTCCCGGACTGCTGAAAAAATCCCGCTTTGGCACCCTGGATGAGCTCTATAACGCCATTGGCTACGGCGGCGTATCTGCCGTCAAGACGGTGGCCCGGATGCGGGATGAGCTGATCCGGCTGGACAAGGCCGCCGCCGACAAGCTGGCGGCGGAAAAGCTGGCGACCACCGCCGACGAGCTTATCATGCCCGCCTCGGCCGCCAACACGGTTTCCGCCCAAAAGCAGCACGCCCCCAAGCGCTCCCAGTCCGGTATTATCGTAGAGGGCCTGGACAACTGCCTGGTGAAGTTCGCCAAATGCTGTACCCCCGTCCCCGGCGACCCTGTGGTGGGCTTCATCACCCGGGGCTTTGGCGTGTCCGTCCACCGGGCCGACTGCCCCAACGCCCTGGTGGAAAACCGGAGGCCGGACGAAGCGGGCCGCTGGATCAAGGTGGACTGGGTGGAGGGCGACCTTCCCGGCTACTCCACCGCCCTGGAGCTTTCCGCCAAGGACAGGGACGGCCTGACCCTGGACGTGGCCATGGCCCTCTCCTCCGCCAAGGTGAAGGTGTCCAGCCTTTCCGCCCGGGCCATGCCCGACGGCTACGCCGTCATCTCCGTGGTGGTAGAGGTCAAGGACCGGGACGAGCTGGTGAACGTGGTCAATAAGCTGGGCCAGATTCCAAGCGTCTACCAGGTCAAGAGAAGCGTAGGATAAGCTCCCCTGCACGGAATCCTTTTTTGGAGGCATATCAATGACTGACCAGCCCTTTGTTCCCCTTCTCCTGGGGGCCGACATCAACGTCTATTCCATGGCCCGGGCCTTCCATGAAGCATACGGCGTCAAGACCGTGGCCTATGGAATGTACCCCTCCGGCCCCTGCTACGGAAGCTCCATCATTGACTACCGGGTCAGCGACAGGAACGACAGGCCCGAAAAGGTGTTGGAGAATGTGCGCCATGTCTCGGCCCAGTTTCCCGGCAAAACCATTCTGCTGTTAGGCTGCGGGGACAACTACCTCACCGCCATTTCAGCCAACCTGGGCAAATACCCGGAAAATGTGGTGGCCCCCTATGTCTCCCTGGAGCAGATGGAGGGCCTCATCCACAAGGAACGGTTCTACGCCCTCTGCGAGAAATACGGCATTGACCACCCCGCCACCTTTGTCTATAAAAAGGACATGGGCCACGATTTTGAGCTGCCCTTCCCCGGCCCCTTTGTGGTCAAGCCCGCCGAGTCCGCCACCTACTGGGACCACCCCTTTGATACCCAGAAGAAGGCCTATGTCCTCCAAAGCCGGGAGGAGGTAGACCGGGTCATTGACGACATTTACGGCCACGGCTACGAGGATTCCCTTATCATCCAGGACTTTATTCCCGGCGGGGACGAAAATATGCGGGTGCTCACCTGCTATTCCGGCGGGGACGGCAAGGTGCGGCTCATGTGCCTGGGCCATGTGCTCTTGGAGGAGCATACCCGCCACGGCATCGGCAACCACGCCGTCATCATCACCGAGCCAGGCGGGGAGCTTTACGACGTTTTCCGCCGCTTTTTGGAGGACATCCATTTTGTGGGCTTCTCCAACTTTGATATTAAATTTGACCCCCGGGACGGCAAATTCAAAGCCTTTGAAATTAACTGCCGCCAGGGCCGGAGCAATTACTACGTCACCGGATCGGGCCATAATTTGGCAAAATTTCTGGTGGAGGACCGGGTATTCCACCGGGAACAGCCCCTTGTCTGCGCCCAGAACCGCCACCTGTGGATGGCCATTCCCAAAAAGGTGGCCTATGATTATATCCCCAGGCGGTTCCACGAAGAAATGAAGGCTTTGGAAAAGGCGGGGGCCTATGGGAATCCCCTCTGGTATTCCGCCGACCACGCCCTGCTGCATAAGCTCCGGGTCTACCGCATCCAGAGAAGGCAGTTCGGCTGGTACGCCGGGAGTATGGAAAAACCGAAGGAGTGAAGGATAGGCCGGCGAACGCCCTGACCGATTCGCCGCTTGACAACGGCCCTTCATTTTTCATCTAAAAAATTCGGGGGTTTGTGCTATGAAAAAAGGGAAACTGGGCGTCATCGGCGGCATGGGCCCCCAGGCCATGCTCCAATTTTGCCAGCGGGTCATTGATTGCACCGCCGCCCACAGTGACCAGGAGCATATCCCCACGCTGATTATCAGCGATACCGAAATGCCTGACCGCACCGCCGCCCTTTTGAGCGGGGATACCGCCCCGGTCCGGGCCCGTCTCCTTCAGGATGCAAGGCTGCTGGAGGACTGGGGAGCCGCCGCCATCGCCATCACCTGCAACACCGCCCACGCCTTCCTCCCCGCCATCCAGGGGGAGTTGAAGGTCCCCATCATCAACATGGTGGCCGAGACCGCCGCCGCCCTCCGCACCATGGGAGCTAAGCGGGTGGGCATTTTGGGCACCGACGGCACCCTCCAAACGGGCCTTTACCACAAGGCCCTGGAGGCCCATGGGCTGGAGGCGGTCTCTCCGCCACCGGAAGCCCAAAGGCAGGTCATGAGCCTCATTTACGACGAGATCAAAAAGGGTCTTTCCGGCAGCGAAGAAAAATTCGCCGCCGCCGGCAAGGCCCTCCGGGAAATGGGCTGTGACCGGGCGGTCTTGGCCTGCACGGAGCTGTCCGCCTATAAGGACTGGCATCATCTGGACGGCTTCTATGTGGATGCCATGGACGTCCTGGCCCGCTGCTGTGTAGAGGCCTGCGGCTATCCCCTGCGGCAGTCCGGCCCGCTCCCTTTGTTTTCAGTCTCCTCCACCCCATTTTGAATCGAGGTGCAGCCTGTATGCCCCGACCCCGTCTCCCTTTGGGCGAGTACTATCAGATCCTTCTGAAAAACGGCCTTTTAGCCGACTCCGCTCCCCTGCCCGCGGACCTGACCCGGCTCATCGAGTCGGTGACCTGCGACTCCCGCTCCGCAGTGCCCGGGAGCCTTTTTCTCTGTAAGGGGGCCGCTTTCAAGGAGGAATACTTGACCCAGGCCCTCTCCAAAGGGGCCGTGGCCTATGTCAGTGAGGCCTCCTACAACGTCTCCGCCCCCTGCATCCGGGTGACCGACGTCCGCGCCGCCATGGGCCTTCTGGCGGACGCCGCCTGGGGCCACCCCTCGGGGGGCCTTTCCGTCATCGGCATCACGGGCACCAAGGGCAAGACCACCACGGCTTACTTCATCAAATCCATTCTGGACTGCTGGCGGGAAGCCCAGGGCCTCCACAGCGTGGGCCTTCTCTCCACCATCGTCACCGACGACGGCGCCCAGCGCAAGCCCGCCACTCTCACCACCCCGGAGCCCCTGGACCTTCAGCGCCACCTCTGGAACGCCAGGGAGGCCGGCTGTGGATATGTGGTGATGGAATGCTCCTCCCAGGCCCTGAAATACGGCCGCATGACCGGAGTTGAGCTGGCGGTAGCCGCCTTTCTCAATCTGGGCGAGGATCACATCAGCCCCAAGGAGCACCCCACTCCGGAGGACTATTTCCAGTCCAAGCTGAAGATTTTTGACCACGCCAAATCCGCCGTGGTGAATCGGGACAGCGACCGTTTTGAGGAGGTCCTGGCCGCTGCCGGGCGCTGCGGCCGCTTCAGCACCTACTCCCTGGACCTTGCCCATGACCGGAAGCGCACCGGGGAGGGCATGGCCTTCACGGCCCGTATCGGGGAGCGGGACCAGCCCTTCTCCCTCCCCCTGACGGGAGATTTCAACATCTCCAACGCCCTGTGCGCCATTTCGGTCTGCTCCCTGGTGGGTGCGCCCCTCTGGGCCATCCAAAAGGGTCTTTCCCAGGCCCGCGTTCCGGGCCGTATGGAGACGTATACCGCCGGAGACAGGACCGTCATTGTGGACTACGCCCACAACGGCATGGCCCTGGAGGCCCTCCTCCGCTCCGTCCGGGCCGACTACCCCTCCTCCCCCGTGACCGTGGTCTTTGGCTGCGTGGGCGGCAAGGCGCTGGACCGCCGGGAGGGGATGGGTAAGGCTGCGGGGCAATATGCCGATACCATCATTCTCACCGAGGACGACCCCGGCCCCGAGGAGGTGGAGGCCATCTGTGCCGAGGTAGGGACCTGGATTGCTCCCTTTGGCAAGGAGTACGCCGTTATCCCGGACCGGGAGGCCGCCATTCAGACCGCCATCAAGACCGCCCCTTCTGGCTCGGTGGTGGTGCTGGCGGGAAAAGGCAGCGAAATGAGCCAAAAGCGGAAAAACGGTCCCGAGCCCTGCGCCTCCGACGGCCTGTTGGCAAAAAAATATCTTGGTCTACCCCTGCTGTAAGGCAGGCGAAAGAGGAACACCGAGATTCCCATGAACCCCTGGACTAAGAGCCGGTAATGCTCGCAAGCCCGTTGCCGGCTCTAACCCCGACGGCCTGCTGGTCCAAAAATACCTGAAGCCATAAAAGCGGGCGGGTTTTGAACCCGCCCCCCATTTTGCCTGTTTCTGGAAAGGAGGCGAGGGCCTTGACAGAAGAAAAAAACCTCATGACCAGCGGCCCCATCGCTCCTATTTTGCTGAAATTCGCCTTCCCCCTTTTCCTGGGAAATCTCTTTCAGCAGCTCTATAATACGGTGGATTCCCTGGTGGTGGGCAACGTCTGCGGAGATGCGGCTCTGGCTGCCGTCAGCTCCTCCGGGAGCCTGTGCCATCTGCTCATCGGCTTTTTTCAGGGGGTCTTTATGGGGGCCAGCGTCATCATCTCCCAGCGCTGGGGAGCCAGGGACAAAGAGGGCGCCGACCGGGCCCTCCATACCACCGTCCTCTTTTCCCTCTTTGCCGGAGTTCTTCTCACCGTCCTGGGGGTCCTCTTTACCCCCGTTATCCTCCGCTGGATGGGCACCCCGGAGAACGTGATGCCCAACTCCGTGGAATATTTCCGGGTCTGGTGCGGGGGACTTCTGGGCCTGGTGCTCTACAATACCGCCACCGGTATCTTTCAGGCTCTGGGGGACAGCCGCCGTCCCCTCTATTACTTAATGATCTCCGCCGGAGCCAACGTGGTTTTGGACCTTCTCTTTGTGGCGGGGCTCCAAATGGGGGTGGCGGGAGCTGCCCTGGCCACTGTCATCGGTCAGGCCCTCAGCGCGGTGCTGGCCTTTGGCTACCTGATGAGCGGTAAGTTTGTCCTCCGCTTCCGCCCCAGCCGGATGGGGCTGGACAGGGAGATGCTGGGCCAGGTCTTTCGCCTGGGTCTTCCCGGCGGGGTCCAAAACAGCGTCATCAACATCGCCAACGTAGTGGTCCAGGCCAACATCAATGCCTTTGGGGACCAGGCCATGGCAGGCTGCGGCAGCTACTTCAAGCTGGAGGGCTTTGCCTTCCTCCCCATCACCTGCCTCACCATGGCGATTACCACCTTTGTGGGCCAGAACATCGGCGCGGGGGAGGAGCAGCGGGTCAGGGAGGGGGCCAGACTGGGCGTGGCCATGACCGTGGGCTTTGCCGAGCTTTTGGGCCTGGTGTTTTTCATCGGCGCACCCTTCTTTGTGGGCCTGTTCAGCCCCACCCCCGACGTGGTGGCCTTTGGGGTCCGCCAGGCCCGGACAGAGTCTCTCTTTTACTGCTTCCTGGCCTTCTCCCACGCCTCCGCCGCCGTCCTCCGGGGGGCGGGCAAGACCGTGACCCCCATGGTAGTCCTCCTGTCGGTGTGGTGCCTGTTCCGCATCAGCTACATCACCGTCATGGTGGCCCTTTTTCAAAATATTCTGGTGGTCTTTACCGCCTACCCCGTCACCTGGTCCATCAGCTCCGCCCTTTTTGCTCTGTCCCTCCACCGGGGGAAGTGGCTGGAGACCGCCCTGTCCCACAAGGCCCGCGCCTGAAAAACTTTTTTCCAAATAGGTCTTGACAAATTCAGTTAGCAGGGGTAAACTCTGTGTTGCGCAAGGGGTTAGTTTTAGCTAACCCCAATTCTTGCCCCACGTGTTAGCTGTTGCTAACCTGCGGGGCCGGAGAGAGGAGGCCGATGGAATGCCCTTATCAATGGCAAAGCCGGGGGAAACGGTGACCATCCGCAGGATTACCGGCAGGGATGAAGTGCGCCGGCATCTGGCGGAGCTTGGCTTTGTGGTGGACGGAGCGGTCACGGTAGTCAGCGAGCTGGCCGGAAGCCTGATCATCCAGGTGAAGGACAGCCGGGTGGCCCTGGATAAGACCATGGCCAATCGAATAATAGTTTGACAGAGCGTGAGAGGAGGAACCGGCATGAAAACCCTGAAGGAAGCAAAGGTGGGTCAGACCGTTACCGTGGCAAGACTCCACGGCGAGGGGGCGGTGAAGCGCCGCATCATGGATATGGGAATTACCAGGGGCACGGAGATTTTTATCCGCAAGGTGGCCCCCCTGGGGGACCCCATGGAGCTGAATGTCCGGGGCTACGAGCTTTCCCTGCGGAAAGCCGATGCCGAGATGATCGAGTTAGAAGCGTGAAGAAACGGGCTGCAAAAGGGGTAAGACGGGAGCGGAGCGAAAGGGCCAGAGGGGGCAAAGCCCCCGGCGGCGCTTTTGCGGAGTCGGACGGCTTAGACCTTTTGTGACCAGCCCGGTTCGGAACGTGACAGCCCTGCGTAAAATTTTTTTGACTGCAGGTTAGCGGCTGTTAATCTGCGGCTTTGAGAGGAGAGCTATTCTATGGACGTCAAAATCGCCCTTGCGGGCAATCCCAACTGCGGCAAGACCACCCTGTTTAACGCCCTGACCGGCTCCAACCAGTACGTGGGCAACTGGCCCGGCGTAACGGTGGAGAAAAAAGAGGGAAAATTGAAAGGAAATAGGGACGTGACCATCCAGGACCTTCCCGGTATCTACTCTCTGTCCCCCTATACCCTGGAGGAGGTAGTGGCCCGGGAATATCTGGTGGGGGAAACCCCCGACGCCATTCTGAACATTGTGGACGGAACCAACATCGAGCGGAATTTGTACCTCACCACCCAGCTTATTGAGCTGGGCCTTCCCGTGGTGGTGGCGGTGAACATGATGGACCTGGTGCGGAAAAACGGGGATACCATCGACCCCGAAAGGCTGGGCAAGGCCCTTGGCTGCCAGGTGGTGGAGATGTCCGCCCTGAAAAACCAGGGGGGCATGGAGGCCGCCCAGGCCGCCGTCAGGCTGGCCCAGAGCCACAAGGCGGCTAAACCTCCCCATGTGTTTACCGGCTCGGTGGAGCACACCCTGGCCCACATTGAGGAATCCATCGGGGACAAGGTGGACTCCCGGTACCTCCGCTGGTATGCCATCAAAATTTTTGAGCGGGACGAAAAGGTGATGGAGGAGCTGAAGCTGTCCGGGGATAGGAAGTCCCACCTGGAACAGCACATTGCCGACTGTGAAGCCGAGCTGGACGACGATGCGGAATCCATTATCACCAACCAGCGGTACGCCTACATCAGCGGCGTGGTCTCCCGTTCGGTGAAGAAAAAGGCCGCCAGGCACAGCCTTTCCGCTTCAGACAAAATTGACCGGGTGGTGACAAGCCGCGTTTTGGCCCTGCCCATCTTTGCCCTGGTGATGTTTGGGGTCTACTGGACCGCCATGGGTCCCTTTGGCTCCTTCCTCACCGACTGGACCAACGATGTGCTGGGGACCCAGTGGCTTCAGGAGGGCGCCCGGGCCATGCTGGAGGGCTGGGGTGTCTCCGGCTGGCTCACCGGGCTGGCCTCTGACGGCATTGCGGCCGGCGTGGGCGCGGTGCTGGGCTTTGTGCCCCAGATGCTGGTGCTGTTTCTTATGCTCTCCGTTCTGGAGGACGTGGGCTATATGGCCCGGGTGGCCTTTATTATGGACCGCATCTTCCGCAAATTTGGCCTTTCCGGGAAATCCTTCATTCCCATGCTGGTCGGATCGGGCTGCGGAGTGCCGGGGGTCATGGCCTCCCGCACCATTGAGAATGAGCGGGACCGGAGAATGACGATTATGACCACCTGCTTTGTCCCCTGCGGGGCGAAAATGCCCATCATCGGCCTCTTTGCCGGGGCCATCTTTGGGGGCAGCGGCCTGGTGGCTGTGTCCGCCTACTTCATTGGGGTGGCAGCCATTATTCTTTCGGGAATTATCCTGAAAAAGACCAAAGCCTTTGCCGGGGACCCGGCCCCCTTTGTCATGGAGCTGCCCCAGTACCACACCCCCGCCGTGGGAAATGTGCTCCGGGCTGCCTGGGAGCGGGGCTGGTCCTTCATCAAGCGGGCAGGGACGGTTATTCTGGCCTCCTCCGTGATCCTCTGGTTCCTTCAGAGCTTTGGCGTTGAGGGCGGGAGCTTTGGCATGGTGGAGGACAACAACTCCTCCCTGCTGGCTGTCATCGGCGGAGCGGTATGCTGGATTTTCTCCCCCCTGGGCTTTGGGGACTGGCAGTCTACCGTGGCCACCGTCACCGGGCTTATCGCCAAGGAGAACGTGGTCACCACCTTTGGTGTGCTGTTCCACGTAGGGGAGGAGGCAGCCGGGGACGACCCGGACCTTCTGCTGGCTGTGGCGGCCCACTATACCGCTCTCAGCGCCTACTCCTTTATGATCTTCAACCTTCTGTGCGCCCCCTGCTTTGCCGCCATGGGCGCCATCAGGCGGGAGATGAACAACGCCAGGTGGACAGCCGCCGCCATTGGCTATATGTGCGGCTTTGCTTATGTGGTGAGCCTTATGGTTTATCAGCTGGGCGGGGTTCTGCTGGGGGAGGTCTCCTTTGGCCTGGGGACCGTTGCCGCCGTTCTCTGCCTGGCGGGAATGGTTTATCTGCTGGCGCGAAAAAACAAGGGCGGCGACAGCCGCCTTACGGTCAGGTCCGTGGCGGCGGCTGCGGCCCGGTAAGGAGGAAAATTTTATGCCCAATCTTCCCACGATCCTGGTGGGCCTCGCAGTATTCGGGGCCTTTGCCGCTATCATTGTCAGAGGAATTTCCAACCGGAAAAAGGGCAAAAGCGGTTGCTCCTGCGGCTGTGACCAATGTCCGGGCCAGGGGCTCTGCCATCCCAGGGAGAAATAAAAAAATACCGCCGGTCCTCTACGGACCGGCGGTGTTTTTTATCCGCTCATTCCCGGAGCATCTGTCCCAGGCCGCTCCGCTTCAAGGCGGCCCGGACGGCAAGGGTCAGGGGGGGCGCGGCAACAAGAGCCACCCCTGCGTTAAAGACGGAGGCCGGGATCTTGTCGATCACCAGCAGCCAGGCCCCGGGGGCAGGGAGCCCCTGCTTCAAAAGGCCGGTATAGAAAAAGGTCTTGGCAAAGTAGAGGATATAGTAGACCACACAGCCCACCGCCGTCCCTGCCAGGGCCCTGGTGTAAGTGAGCTGATCCTTTTTCAGCGCCCCCGTTACCGCAAGTCCCGCGGCCAGGCCCATGGCCCCCTTGGTAATGAAGGTGATCCAGCAGTCGCTGACAAACCGCGGGTCGGTAAAATCAAAGAGGAGAGAACCGATGCCCGCAGCCAGGCCCCCTACGGGACCTAAGATGAGGCCGCTAAGACAGCAGAAGATATTGGCCAGGGTGAAGGAGGTCTGGCTTCCGATGGCCAGGGGGAGGGTGACCCGGGCATAGTTCCCGGCAAAGACCAGCGCGGCCATCATCCCCAGCAGGGCCAGCTTCCGGGTGGAGAATTGCTTTTCCATATGGGACGACTTCCTTTCTCTCAGAAGGTGGACCCAGTATAAGGCAAAACTGGCCCCTTGAAAAGAGCCAGTTTTGAGAAACTTTAAGGGGCCAGATTTTCCAATATCTGCCAGAATGTAAAGTACGCTTTACATTCTGAGCTTTTCTGGTTGCACAGGCAGGGTCACCGCAGGGCCCAGTTCAGCATCATCAGCAGGCCAAAGCCCGGCGCGCCCAAAACGCCCAGGATGAGCGCGTTAAACAGGTTGACCCCCAGTCCTGTCCCCAAAAACTGCCCAATGGGGGCAAAGAGGGCCAAAAAGCAAAGCCCCAGCCCTGTCCGTCCCGCCAGCCGCAGCAGGGCCCCCAGGGGGCGGCGCAGAAACGCCAGGGCTATCACCACTCCCAGGCTGCCCAGCAGCCAGGGGAGGGTGGTGATCCACACCCCGCTCATTCAGGCCACCGGGAGGACGCCGGAGCTTACCGCTCCCGGCGCGTCCACAAGGTCCAAGGGCTTGCGCTCCAAGGGAATGGCAGTCCGCTCTCCTAAAGGGGCGGACCCCTTCTTTTCCCTGGGGGCCTCCTCCCCATCCAGAGCCTTCCGGCAGCGGAGCAGGTAGGAATACCGGGCCTGAAGGGACTGTATCTCATAGATATAGGCCTCTACCAAATCCCCGTCGGAGGCCGCGTTGAACCCGGCATAGGCCTGGGCGATCAGGGCCCTGGTTTCCAAAAGCCCCCGTTCCAGCTCCCTGGCTTCTCCGGCGGGCCCTCTTTTTTGCCGCAATGCTCCCTTCCCCATATGAGCCACCGTCCTTTCGTTCCATTCTATGGGAAGTGTGGACAAATATGCGGAGGAATATACTGGTCAAAAGGATAAAAGCATCCGGCGGGCAAAAGGAAAAACGGCGGAGAGCCGTACGCTCTCCGCCGCTTGCTTTTGCAGGGTCAAAACAGGGCCGCGCTGGTTCCCGGCGTACTTTCGGCAATTTTTCTGCCGTTTTTGTAAGAACACAGCACCGCCGCGTTGGTATTCAGGGCGTCGTACCAGTTTTTGGCGTCCAGCACGATAAAGCTGGCGGGCCGACCCGCCTCAAGGCCGTACCGGTCCCCCAGGTGCAGGGTCTTGGCGGCGTTGGCGGTGATAAACTTGTAGGAGCCCATGATCTCCTCATAGCCCATCATCTGGCATACATGGAGGCCCATGAACACCACGTCCCGCAGGCTCCCCGTGCCCATGGGGTACCAGGGGTCAAAGATGTCGTCATGACCAAAGGACACGTTGATCCCCGCCTCGGTCAGCTCCTTGACCCGGGTCACTCCCCGGCGCTTGGGGTAGGTATCCATCCGCCCCTGGAGGTGGGTGTTCACCAGGGGATTGGACACAAAATTGATCCTGCTCATTTTGAGAAGCCGCATGAGGCGCACCACATAGGCGTTGTTGTAGGAGTGCATGGCGGTGGTGTGGCTGGCGGTCACTTTGTCATAAAGCCCCAGCTCCAGGGCCCGGGCCGCCACGGTCTCCAGGCCCCGGCTTGCCTCGTCGTCAATTTCGTCACAGTGGACGTCCACCAGCTTATTTTCCTTTGCCGCCAGCTCCAGGGCAAAGTTCAGCGATTCCACGCTGTACTCCCGGGTGAACTCAAAGTGGGGAATGGCCCCCACCGCGTCGGCCCCCAGCTCCACGGCCTTTTTCATCAGCTCCTTGCCATTGGGGAAGCTGAGGATGCCCTCCTGGGGGAAGGCCACGATCTGGATGTCCATGGTGCCCTTCAGCTCCTCCCGAAGCTCCACCATGGTTTCCATAGCCACCAGGGAGGGGTCGGTCACGTCCACATGGGTGCGGATATGCTGCACTCCGTGGGCGGCGTAAAGCCGCACGGCCCTGTGGACCCGCTCCTTAATGTCCTGCCTGCTCAGCTTGTCCTTCCGCTTGGCCCAGCACTCAATGCCCTCAAAGAGCGTACCGGACAGGTTCCACACCGGGTCTCCCGCCGTCAGGCAGGTGTCCAGATGGACATGGGACTCGATGAAGGGGGGCAGCACCAGCTTGCCGCCCAGGTCGACCACCTCCTCGCCGGGGTGGGGGGTCAACTCAGGGCCGATGGCGGCAAAGGTCCCGTTTTCCACCCGGATGCCGGCGGGGGTGGTGGAATTTTCAATCAGCGCGTTTTGAAACAGCATATTTGTCCCCTCCTAATCAGTCGCCGGTCTTGACCAGCTTGTCAAAAATCAGGTAAACGACGCAGGCCGCCACCATGGCGTTCACCGAGGCGATGCCCCAGTGGACCAGATTTCCTACCAAAGCGCCGGCGGCTACACCCAGGATGGAACCCCAGTTCACATTCCGGGTGGGAGTGGAGTCGGGAGTATAGTTTTCCCTGTGGAGGAAGTAGTCCAGAATGACCAGGGCGCCCACGGGAGGCAGGGTGGCATTGAGGATGTTGAGGAAGGCGATAAAGTTGTTGTAGAGCCAGATGGCGGTGACGGTGCCCACCACGCCGGCCACCAGCACCATGGGCCGCTTGCGGACCTTGGTGATGTTGGAAAGGCCCAGGCCGGAGGTATAGAGGGCGTTGTCGTTGGTGGTCCAGATATTGGCTCCCAGTACGATGAGGGCGGGGATCATCAGCCCCTGGGCGATCATGACATAGAAGATGTCGTCCTTGCCGGTGAAGGCTCCGCCCACTGCGCCGAAGGCGAACATGAGGGCGTTGCCCAGGAAGAAGGCGATGACGGTGGTGATGACGGCGTTTTTATTGTTGTTGGCGAACCGGGTAAAGTTGGGGGTGGCGGTGCCGCCGCTAACGAAGGAGCCCATGACCAGGCCCACCCCGCCAAAGAGGGTCAGCCCCCCGGCGTTTTTGGCGAAAATAGCCACCAGGCCGCCGCCCTCCACCGTGGCGGTCACCATAGAATAGATACCCAAAATGGCGATAAGGGGCACAGAAATGTAGCTGACGATCTCCAGACCCTTAATGCCGAAGTAAGCGGAGCCCGTCATGCACACACCCGCCAGAATCACCAGCACCCAAGGGTTTACGTGGAGCACCTCGGCGGCGGGGACGGCAAACATGGCGACCCCCACGCCAAACCAGCCGATTTGGGTAAAGCTGATGAGGGCGGAGGGCAGATAGGAGCCATACCGTCCAAAGGAACGCTGGGCCAGCAGGTCAAGAGACATTCCCGTGGCGCTGCCGATGTAGCCCAGGCCCCCGGTGTAAAGGCTCAGGATAAGGCTTCCGATGAGCACCGCCCACACAAAGCCGGAAAAGTCCAGGCCGTTGCCCAGGTTGGCCCCCACCGACATACTAGCGGAGAAAAAGGTAAAGCCCAGCATGATAAAGAACATGGGCCAGAAGTTTTTCCGGGCCGTCTGGGGAACGGGCTCCAAAGAGTAGTCTGCATCCTGGGCGGCAACGGGCTTGGTTTCAGGTGTAGCCATAGCGATCTCTCCTTTTCTTTTCTGGTTGCGGATGGGCAAAAAAAGAGACGACCAAAAATGGTCGTCTCAAAAAATAGGCCCATCAAAAAGGGAAAGAAAACCCCCACGGCAACGTGTGCGGCGGCGCAGGCGCGTGGTAAGCATGGGTTTCTTCCCCCTTTCATTAGGTGGTATGATACCAGAAGTTTGGTTTCTTGGCAAGGGGGTATTTTTAAATTTTCACGGTTTTTCCCTTTTGCACAAAAATGGGGAGGATTTAGGGGGGTTCTTCTCCTTTGAGTCGGAACTTTGAAAAGGCTAAGGTGCCACACTTTAATAGTTTCTTTTTTATGGCAGCTTATTTTTGTCCTCCGGGCGGGCCAAAACCGCTTTAAAAGCGGTTCTGGACTCCGAATCTTTATAAGGGCATATTTTTTAAGACCAGTGGAGATTTTGGGGCGGTGCGGTACAACCGTGGGATAGTCTAATCTTGATAGGGTATTCCTCGGGTGAAAACCTTTGGGGGATTCTTCTGTTTCCGGCGGCTTGGCTTAGAGCGACCTGTGGTCCCTCTTGCGCCACTGCCGCTGAAGGGAGCGGTATTGGTAGAAATTTTCGTTGAACTATCCGCCGCCTGAGTTTGTGGCTCTGAAAGCCCTGAGTGAAGGGAGAGAGACCAGGCCCGGGGTTGCGCAGCGCAGCGGCGGCGTGATTTCAATGTGTTCTTTTTCAGTGTTCCACTTGCGTACGCGCGGGCGCGGTGCAAAAGGGACCATGGGGGCGTAAAGACGTTAGAGCCGCCGTTAGTCTCACTGGCCTTAAGCACTTGGGCTTTCTTGGGGGGAGTGGGGGGCCATTCTTTGGCCTTTAAAGAATGGTCCCCCACACTACGCAGTTGGAGATTTGCTGTCAGACACCAAACAAGCGGTACCACTCAATACATTTCTTTGAGAATAAAGAAGGCCTGACGTTTTAACGTCAGGCCTTCTTTTGAATGGAATCTTACTTGTAGAGCTCCACCAGCTTGAGCAGGTGCTCGTACCGGGCCTTGGCGCTCTCCTCGTTCTTGGCGAAGAGCTCCTTGGCGCGCTCGGGGAAGGAGCGGGTCAGGGCGGAGTAGCGGGCCTCGTTCATCAGGAACTCCTGATAGCCGTCCTTGGGCTCCTTGGAATCCAGAGTGAAGGGGCTCTTGCCGTCCTTCTTCAGGTCGGGATTGAACCGGAACAGGTTCCAGTAGCCGCACTCCACGGCCTTCTTCATCTCCTCCTGGCAGTGGAGCATGCCGCCCTTGATGGAGTGCATCTCGCAGGGGGAGTAGCCGATGATGAGGGAGGGACCCTTGTAGGCCTCGGCCTCCCGGATGGCGGTGAGGGTCTGGGTGGGATTGGCGCCCATAGCCACCTGGGCCACGTAGACGTAGCCGTAGCTCATGGCGATCTCGGCCAGGGACTTCTTAGGCGTGGCCTTGCCGGCGGCGGCGAACTGGGCCACCGCGCCGAAGTTGGTGGACTTACTGGCCTGTCCGCCGGTGTTGGAGTAGACCTCGGTGTCGAAGACGAAGACGTTTACATCCTGAGCGCTGGCCAGCACGTGATCCAGGCCGCCGAAGCCGATGTCGTAGGCCCAGCCGTCGCCGCCGAAGATCCAGATGGTCTTCTTGGCCAGGAATTCCTTGCTCTCCAGAATCTCCTTGGCCTTCTCGCAGCCGCACTTCTCCAGAGCGGCGATAAGGGCCTTGGAGGGCTCGGCGTTGGCCGCGCCGTCGTCCTTGGTATCCATCCAGGCCTGGATGGCGGCCTTCACATCGGCGGGAGCCTCGGCAGCGAGGGCTTCCAGCTTTTCGGTCAGACGGTCCCGGATGGCCTTCTGGCCGTAGTAGATGCCCAGGCCGTGCTCGGCGTTGTCCTCAAAGAGGGAGTTGGCCCAGGCGGGACCCTTGCCCTCCTTGGTGACGGTGTAGGGGCTGGTAGCGGCGGGGCCGCCCCAGATGGAGGAGCAGCCGGTGGCGTTGGAGACGTACATCCGCTCGCCGCAGACCTGGGTCACCAGGCGGGCGTAAGAGGTCTCGGCGCAGCCGGCGCAGGAGCCGGAGAACTCCAGGAGGGGCTGGTTGAACTGGCTGTCCTTGACGGAAGCCACGCCGGCCATGTCGTCCTTGTGGGAGA
>CANDEE010000016.1 GCA_947383685.1 uncultured Pseudoflavonifractor sp. | reverse complement strand
CCGACCAGTACGACCTGGTGTGCAACGGCGTGGAGCTCTCCTCCGGCGCGGTGCGAAACCATGACCCGGAGATCATGATAAAGGTCTTCTGGATGGTGGGTCTGGAGGAGGAGGACGTGCGGAAGAAGTTCCCCGCCATGTATAACGCCTTTACCTACGGTGCACCCCCCCACGCAGGCATTGCCCCCGGCGTAGACCGGATGGTCATGCTGCTGGCGGGAGAGGACTCCATCCGGGAGATCATCCCCTTCCCCATGAACAAGAACGCCCAGGACCTGATGATGGACGCCCCCAGCAAGGTGACCCAGGCCCAACTGGACGAGCTGCACATTGCCATTACGGCGGAGGACGAGGAATGAGCCCTTCTCAAAACGAGGATTTCCGCCATTTGATGGACGCGCTGCCCGCCGATGTAGAGCGGCGGGTGAAGGCAGGGGATATTCCCGGCGCACTGCGGCTTATTGACAGCTACCTCTCCTCCGGGACTCAGCCCGAGCTGGCTCCCCGGCTCCGGGCCGAGCGGGAGCGCCTAAAGCGCTTGGAGGCCAACTATCCTCTGAGCCGGGAGGAGGCCATTGCCCAGGTTCGGGCCGAATGGCCCGAGTTTACCGGGGAGCAGTTTGACGCTCTGGTAGACAACCGCCGCATTGACTGGCGGTATGTAAACGGGCGCATCCAGTACCATGACCGCTTTTTGAGCTGTGTGCGCATTTACGCGGAAAAGGAAGCCCCCGGCCTGAAGCGGGAGGCGGAGGATCACACCAAGCGGGATGAAATGCTTGCCCGGATGAAAAAGGAGGGCGGTCTTACCGCCCGCATCACTCTGAAGGCCGCGGTCAAGGCCGTCCAGCCTGCCGCCGGGAAGAAGGTCCAGGCCTGGCTTCCTATCCCAGCGGACTGTCCCCAGCAGAGCGACATTGAGATTTTAGGCGCTACCCCCGGTTATGTTCTGGCCCCGGCGGATTCCGCCGCCCGGACCATCTACTGGGAAAGCAGCCAGCGGGATTCCTTCGAGGTGACCTACCGCTACAAGCACCACGCCCCCTATGTGGACCCCTATACCCTGAAATGCGGCGAGGCGCAGCCCACCTTTGATACCCAGGAGGAGCTGCCCCACATCGCCTTTACCCCCTATCTCCGGGAATTGGCGGCCCGTATTACCAAAGACTGCAAGACCCCGGTGGAAAAGGCGGGGGCCATTTACGACTATGTGACCGGAAATGTGGACTACCGCTACCAGCCCGCCTATGTGCTGCTGGACGATATTGCCGACTCCTGCGCCAAGGAGCTGCGGGGAGACTGCGGGGTCATGGCCCTGCTCTTTATTACCCTGTGCCGGATTGCGGGGGTGCCCGCCCGGTGGCAGAGCGGCCTTCACGCCACTCCGGAGGACTCCGGGGCCCACGATTGGGCCATGTTCTACGTTCACCCCTACGGCTGGCTCTTTGCCGACCCCTCCTTTGGCTCCTCCGCCCGGAGGAACGGGGAAGCCGCCAGAAGGAAGCACTATTTCGGCAACCTGGACCCCTGCCGCATGGTGGCAAACTCTGTATTTCAGGCCCCCCTCACGCCCCCCGACCCCTGCTACCGCAACGACCCCTATGACAACCAGCTTGGGGAGATGACCGTGGACGGCGTGGACCTGGACAGCTCCGGGATGGAGAGAACCGTAGAAACGGTAGAATTTGAATTTTTATAATTTCCTGCTCTCAACCTTTTAAAAAACAAAGAGTATTTCTCATCCCGAGAAATACTCTTTGTTTTTTAATATCTTGTGTCCAAAATGTGGATCAGGGCCGCTATGGCCCCCTCCTCGCAGGGAGGAAGAAGCTCCGCTCCCCAGTCCTTGACCTCCTGGGCGCAGTTGGCAGGGGCAAAGGGAACCGCCGAAATCTCCAGCATGGGCAGGTCGTTCTGGTTATCCCCCACGCAGTAAAGGTTTTCCCGCCGAATCCCCAGCCGTTGAGCCAGCTCCAAAACCGTGCCGCCCTTGGTGGCTCCCTTGGCGGTAATCTCCAACATATGAAAGTTGGAGAAAATGGCCTCGTAGCGGTCGGGCCATTTTTTGCGGATATAGGCCTGGGCCGGAAGCAAAATTTCGTTGTCATTTTCCAAAATAGCCTTGCTCCAGGGAAGGGGCATTTCCGCCACCGGGCAAAGAATGGCCTCGGTCCTGGCCTTTTTCAGATGGTAATCAATCCAGTGGTTGGAGTTCCAAACATAGACCTGGTCGCCGTAGTAGCCCTCGATACCCACCTGGGGGCAGACAGCCATTACCTCCTGCAAATCGTCCAAAATGGTATTCGGCAACGGCTTATCCAGCACCAGCTCGTCCCTGGCAAAATCGTAAATTTGCCCGCCGTTGGACAAAACCACCGGCGCGTTCACCGGGGCTTGGTGGAGCTGGGGGGCAAAGGTTCGGTGGGCGCGGCCCGTAGCAATGGTAAAAAGGCCGCCCTGGGACTTAAAGTATTCTACCGCGTCTAAATTGACCTGGGGGACTACCACGCTGGCGGGGCAAAAGGTATCGTCAAAATCCGTCGCCAGCAATACGCCGTCAAATTTTCCCAAGGCAGTCCCTTCTTTCTCTTTTGTATTACCTCAAATCCTCCCCCAACAGGAGCTTTTTCGCGGGGGTGGCCATCAGCAAAACCGCCACAATCACCGTCACCACGCCGGCAATCCCCACAGTGGCCAGCTGGTAGAGCAGGGAGTAGACCCACTCATTCGTCATGGGCAGGCCCAAAAATTCCTCCGGCATGTACTCGCCCCACAGGGTGGCTCCGGTGACCCACAGGGACAGGAACCGCCCCAGGCAGCCCAGTACCGTGCCGGTCACCACCCCCGCCATCCCCTTGATCTGTTTTCCAAACCCGGCCAGGCCAATGAGAGCGCAGGCAATCACATAGTCTCCCAAAATGGACTGCCAACCGATGGCAATGCCACCGTCCAGCATAAAATCCAGAGTACCCAGGGCCAGGCCCGCCAGCAGGCCCTTACCCACGCCCCAGCGCAGGGCAAAAACAATGATGGGGAGCATCATCAGCGTCACCGAGCCGCCATAGGGAAACCGGTAGAGCTTGATGTAGCCCAGAATCTCGGCCATGGCCACCAAAACTCCTCCCTCCACCACCGAGCGCAGGGGAAGGTAGTACTTCTTTGTGTCTACGTTTGCCATTTTGTTTGCCTCTCTTTTCAAAAAAGTACCGCAGGCGCAAACCGGGAATTCGCGCTGCGGTACGAAAAAGAGACAAAAAGTCCACTAAATCGCTTCCTACGCCGGCATTACCCGGATCAGGTTCGAGGGACCGGAAGCGGCACTACGCTTCTGCATCTCAGCCGGACTTGCGTCCAGCGCCCCTGTATTCAGTTTGTCCTCGCGGTCTGGGGTTTATTTTATACGAGCGTGGGAAAATTGTCAAGTAGCGGGACACTGCCGCCCGGTGTGGTCCAGGGTATAGTCTGTGCCGCATTCCCCGGGCAATATGAGCTGCGAGATGGGGACAAAGGTATAGCCCTGCTGGAGAAGGGTCTCCAGAATGGTGGGCAGCGCCTCCGGGGTATGCTTGGCGGCGTTGTGAAAGAGGACAATGGAGCCGGCCTGCACCTTGCTTGTGACCCGCTTGGTGATGTCGGCGGCGGAGAGGTCTTTCCAGTCCAGAGAGTCCACATCCCACTGGATAGGCTCCATATCCATAGACCGGATGGCGGAGATCACGTTGTCGTCGTACTCCCCGTAGGGAGGCCGGATGAGGGTGGGGCGAACCCCGGTCACCGCCTCGATCTTATCGTTGCAGGCGTTTACATCCGCGATGATCTCATCCCGGGAAAGCTGGGACATATGGGCATGGTTGTTGGAGTGGTTCATGACCTCGTGGCCCGCATCAGAAAGGGCCTTCACTGACTCGGGGTATTTGTCCACCCACTCCCCCACCACAAAAAAGGTGGCCTTGATGTCATACTTCGCCAAAATGTCGATGAGCTGCTGGGTGTCCTCGTTGCCCCAGGCGGCGTCAAAAGAAATAGAGATCATCTTTTGATCCCGCTGGACACAGTAAATGGGAAGCTGCCGCTGGGTGGCCGAGGCCACCACCGCCGGGGCGTTCACCGCCCCAAACATTACCGCTGCCGCCAAAAGGCACCCCAGGACCGTCATATACTTTTGCTTAAAGTGGAATACTTTGCCAATCATTTTCATGGTAGTCCCTCCCTTTCTGGGACATTTATATGTGGGGAGGGAGGCCGTCATGCGGATGTAAAAAGGGGGAGCCTACAAGGCTCCCCTCTCCTGCAAGATTTCCGCCATGGCCTGCCGGTGGCTGCCCGTCACCGCCTCCATCCAGCGGCGCAGAGTCTCGTTATTATAAATGCTGTACCGCCGCTTTAGCTCCCGCAACTCCTGTACCTGGGCCAGGGGGGTCTCCCGGCAGGGCTGGTCCTCGCTCATGGCAATCCTCTTTTTCTTTTTGTATTTCTATTTGTATTCTATATTAGAATACTACTTGCCATCAGAAAGTGTAACATATATTTATAAAATCTGTCAACATACAATTTTGATGAGGTGAAAGTATGAGCGACAGAATTACCATTAAAAAGCGTTCTCCCCTGCGGGGAGAGGACGGAAACAAGGTCATTTCCATCCGCATTAAGGAAGATTTGCTGGGGCAGCTGGACGAGCTGGCCTCGCAAAGTAACCGCTCCCGGAACGAGGTCATCAACCTGCTGCTGCGGGACGCGGTGGGGCGGGCGGAGATTGAGGAATAAGGCCCCTTGCCTTTTGAAGCCCGCTCTGTTATAATGCCCCCATGTGATTTTTAGAGGGGGCCGGGACATGAATATTACGCTCATCGGAATGCCCGGCTCGGGAAAGTCCACGGTGGGAAAGAGCCTGGCCCGGCGGCTGGGGTATGCCTTTTTGGACGTGGACCCTCTCATTGTGGAGGCCCACGGCGCCGCCACCCTTCAAGATGTTTTGGATTCCCTGGGAAACGAGGGTTTTTTGGATGCGGAGGCGGAGGTCATTTCCCGGCTTCTGTGTGAAAACACCGTCCTTTCCCCCGGCGGCTCCGCCGTGCTGCGGGAAAAGGGGGCCTTGCGCCTGAAGGAATTGGGGCCGGTGGTCTATTTGAAGCTGCCCTGTGAGGTTCTGGAAAAGCGGCTGTGGAATCTCAGCCGCCGGGGTGTGATCCTGGCCCCGGGGCAAACTATCCGGGACCTTTACGAGCTGCGGGAGCCTTTTTATGAGAGGTATGCCGATGTGACCGTGGAGGCCGGACAACCCACGGTAAGGGACACGGTGGAAAAGGTCGTCGAGGCGTTGGAGTTGTAATTTTTTCCAGCCTGTGGTATACTGGGTGACAGGATGATAGACCGCACGGTACAGACCGTGCTTTTGCCCCCGCCAGCGGAAGGCGGAGGCCGGCTTTGCCGCTATATGTTCCGCTTTCCCACCCCGGGACGCGTCATAAGACGCGCCCCCGTTTTGCTGTGGGTGGGATATTCGACAAAAAGGAACGCTTTTATGCCTATGACCTTTCAAGACCTGGGGCTGTGCCCCCCGATCCTCTCCGCCCTGGGAGACCTGGGCTACGAAAAGCCCTCTCCTATTCAGGAGAAGGCCATCCCTCCCGCTCTTGCGGGCCGGGACGTGCTGGGCTGCGCCCAGACGGGCACAGGAAAGACCTGCGCCTTTGCCACCCCCATTTTGCAGCAGCTCAAGGAGCGTCCCCTCCAGGGCCGGCCCATCCGGGCCCTCATTCTGACCCCCACCCGGGAGCTGGCTCTCCAAATCCAGGAGAGCTTCGAGGCTTACGGGAAAAATTTGCCTCTCCGTTCCGCCGTCATTTTTGGTGGGGTGGGGCAGCAGCCCCAGGTGGATAAGCTCCGGGCCGGGGTGGACATTTTGGTCGCCACTCCGGGGCGGCTGGAGGACCTGCACAACCAGGGCTTTATCCATGTGGAGCGGCTGGAAATTTTTGTGCTGGACGAGGCTGACCGGATGCTGGACATGGGTTTTATTCACGACGTGAAAAAAATCCTCACCTGGCTTCCCAAAAAGAAGCAGACCCTCTTTTTCTCCGCCACCATGCCCCCGGAGGTCCAGGGGCTGGTGGACCAGCTTCTCACTGACCCCGTCAAGGTGGCGGTGGACCCGGTGTCCTCCCCGGTAGAGGTCATCGACCAGCGGCTTTTCTATGTGGACCGGGGCAACAAGTCCAAGCTGCTGGCCATGCTGGTAAAACACCCGGATGTGAAGAATGCCCTCATCTTTACCCGCACCAAGCACGGGGCTAATAAGGTGGCGGGAGACCTCGCCAAGGCGGGAATCCCCTCCGCCGCCATTCACGGCAACAAGAGCCAGACTGCCCGGCAGCAGGCCCTGGCGGACTTTAAGGCCGGCCGGATCAAGGCCCTGGTGGCCACCGACATCGCCGCCCGGGGCATTGACATTGAGGAGCTCTCCCACGTCTTTAACTACAACCTGCCCGACGTACCCGAGACCTACGTCCACCGCATTGGCCGGACAGGCCGGGCGGGCCATGGCGGCACGGCGGTCTCCTTTTGCGAGTTCGGAGAAAAGGAACTGCTGGCCCCCATTGAAAAACTGCTGAAAAAGCCCATCCCTGTGGTGGAGGGGCACCCCTTCCCCATGCAGAATTTTGAGGCTCCCAAGCGGGACAAGCACGGAAAGATCGTCAACGCCGACGACGACGAGGCCCGTCAGGCCGCCCGGGAACGAAAAAAACAGCGGGCCGCGGCAAGGCAGTCCTCCCCCGCCCCCAGGCCAGAAAAGGCTCCGGGGTGCGGCGGCGCGGCTCCCTCCCCTTCCGCCAGACCTCCCAAGGCGGATAAGGCCCCGGCTCAGCCCGCCGCTTCCCGGCAGGAGCGAAAGCCCCCCGCCCAGGGCGGCGCCGCCGTGAAGAAGTCAGCGGGCTACCGCCCCAGCAAGACGTTGGACCAGGCCCTTTCCGCCATGGCTCCCAGGCAGGGGAAGCCCACAGGACGAGGTGATGCGGCCCGCCGGCCCTCCCCTCCCCAGAGCGCCCAAAGGCGGGACCCCGCTTATGAGGCGTGGCTTGCGGAGGAGCGGGCCATTCAGGCCAAACGTTTTCAGAATGACCTGGCTGGAGAGGTCATTATGGACGCCACAGCCCGGTTCCTGGCCCCCAAGGAGCCTCCCCGGCAGGAGCCTGCCTCCAAAAAGGCCCAGGCGCCCGCCCACAGCGGTCCGGCTTCCAGGCAGGGAAAACGCTCCGGCAGGCGGCAGAGCGCCGGAGTCGAGGCCCCCCGCAAGTCCGTGCCGGCCTCCGCCCCGAAACGGAACGCCGCGTCTCAGGAGAAGCGGACAGGGGCAGCCCCTTCGTCCACCCGTCCCGTCCAGGAAAAAGAGAAGCGCCGCGCAGACCGCCGCCGGGGGCCTATGGAACCCACCCTGCGGCTGGGCAGCCAGAAGGATTCCACCGAGCAGGCGGGAAGCCTGATGCGGCCCTATTACTTTAACCCCGATGAGGATTGAGCGTCCTTCACACAAAGAAAAGCCCGGAGCCAAAAGGCTCCGGGCTTTTCTTTGCTTTTTTACGGCAATTACGGGCGCAGGCCCATGCCGCCCTCCAGGGTGAGGGTCTCGCCGGTGAGATATTTGAAGTCGGGGTTGGCCAGCTGGACGCAGACCCGGCCGATCTCGGTCTCGGGGTCGCCGTAGTGGCCCATGGGAGGCATCTTCACGTTGGCCTTGAAGGCGTCGGGATAGGCGTTCTGGAAGTTCTCCAGCTGAGCGGTCCAGGCGATGGGGCAGACCACGTTCACATTGATGCCGTCAGGGCCCCACTCGGTGGCGGCTACCCGGGTAAGGCCCCGGATGCCCTCCTTGGCGGCGGCGTAGGCGCACTGGCCGTAGTTCCCAAAGAGGCCCGCGCCGGAGGCAAAGTTGATCACAGAGCCACGGGTCTCCTTCAGATGGGGGTAGCAGGCCTGCATATAGTAGAAGGCGGCGTACAGCCCGGAGTACAGGGCCAGGTCAAACTGCTCAGTGGTGTGGTCGGCCAGGGTCACGCCGGAGGCGGAGGCCTGGGCATTGTTGATGAGCACGTCGATGCGGCCAAAGGCCTTCATAGTCTCGTCCACAACGTGCTGAACGGTGGCCTTGTTGTCGGTGCCGGCGGACACGTCGGCCTGGACGGTGAGCACCTTCACACCGTAAAGCCGCTCCAGCTCCTCCTTGGCGTCCTCCAGCTTCTTTACGTTCCGGCCGGTAATGACAATGTTGGCTCCCTCCTTGGCATAGGCGGTGGCAATGCCGTAGCCGATGGAGCCGCAGCTCTTGCCGTCACTGAGGACCGCCCGGCCCGCGCCGGTGATAATCGCCGTCTTTCCTGTCAAAAATCCCATTGGTATGACCTCCTTAAAATGTTTGCCCTCCAAGGGTCTGGGTTCTTTTTCCATCATAGCACACCGGACAGAGATGCGCAAGGTATTGTTTGATATTTATTTAACAAAATTTATTCCAGCTGGAATTGGCCCGTATAGAGCCGGTAGTACCGTCCCTTCTGCTTCAGCAGCTCGGCATGGCTGCCCTTTTCCTCAATTTCTCCGTGCTCAATGACCACAATGCAATCGGCGTTGCGGACGGTGGAAAGCCGGTGGGCGATGACAAAGACAGTGCGGTTTTCCATCAGCGCGTCCATCCCCTTCTGGATCAAGGCCTCGGTCCGGGTGTCGATGGAGGAGGTGGCCTCGTCCAAAATCATCACCGGGGGATCGGCCACAGCAGCCCGGGCAATGGCCAAAAGCTGCCGCTGGCCCTGGCTGAGATTGGCCCCGTCCCCCGCCACCATGGTCTGGTAGCCGTCGGGCAGGCGGCGGATAAAGGAGTGGGCCCCCGCAGTCTTGGCGGCGGCGATACACTCCTCGTCGGTGGCCTCCAGCCGCCCGTAACGGATGTTCTCCATCACCGTGCCCGTAAAGAGGTGGGTGTCCTGCAAAACAGCGCCCAAAGACCGGCGAAGGTCGTCCTTTTTGATCTGCTTGACGTCAATTCCGTCGTAGGTGATGACCCCGTCCTCAATTTCGTAAAAGCGGTTAATGAGGTTTGTAATGGTGGTCTTGCCCGCTCCTGTAGAGCCCACGAAGGCTATTTTCTGTCCGGGGTTTGCGTAGACGGTCACGTCCTTCAGCACCTGCTTTCCGGGAACGTAGGAAAAGTCCACATTGGTAAAGCGGACCGCACCCTTCAGCTCGGTGTAGTAGTACTCCTCCCCCTCTATGCTGCGGACGGCTCCCCGGACCCGGTGGAGGGTGGTCTGCCCTCCCTGGTCATATTTCCAGGCCCAGCGGGAGTCCGCCGTGGGGGCGGGAAGCTCTTTTAGGCCCTCCGGGCCGTCCTCTATGGGAACCAGGGTCAAGGCCCCGCCCTTGGGGACCTTCCAGGCCCAGCAGCCCGTGCGCTCCCCCTCCCCGGCGGGGATCAAAGCCTCATTCTCCTTCCGTACCGCCGCCAGGGTCACTCTGCCCTCGTCAGCCTCGGGCTGGGCGTCCATGACCTCAAAAATACGCTCGGCTCCCGCCAGGGCGGAGAGGATGGTGGTGATCTGCTGGGAAATCTGGTTCAGGGGCTGGCTCACCTGCCGGGAGTAGTTGAGATAGGTGGTAAACCCGCCCAGGTCAAAGCCCCCGAAGATGGCAAGGAGGCCCCCCGCCATGGCGGTGACGGCATAGCCTACATGGTTCAGATTTCCGGCAATGGGCATCACCGCCATGGCGTAGAACCGGGCGTTGGAGGCAGATACCCGCAGCTCCTCGTTGAGCCTGGCAAATTCCGCCTTGGCCTCCTCCTCGTGGGTGAATGCCTTCACCACCTTCAGCCCCTCAATCATCTCCTGGATGTTGCCGTTGACCCGGCCCAGGGCAGCCTGCTGTTCCCGGTGGTACTTTTGGGATCGGGCCCCCATAAACCGGATGACGGCAAAGGTGGCCCCCAAAACCAGCAGGGTAATGAGAAACAGGACGGGGCTGATGAAGATCATCACCGCCACCACTCCCACGAACATAAAGGCGGAGGACACCATGGACACCACGCTCTGCTCCAGAGCCATCTGCACATTGTCCGCGTCGTTGGTAAAGCGGCTCATCAGCTCTCCATGGGTGTGGCGGTCATAGAAGGAAATGGGCAGCCTTTGGAGGGCGTCGAACAGGTCCTCCCGGAGCCGCTTGGCCCCCTTCTGGGCCAGCACCGCCATAATGGCGGACTGGGCATAGGAGGCCACAATGCCCACCAGATAGATACCCAGCAGGGGGACAAGGGCCATCAGCAGATCGCCGGGCCCGTGGAATACCCCGCCCACCAGATCGTTAATCAGGGGACGCATATAGTAGGAGCCGCCGATATTGGCTCCCACCGACAAAAGGAGAAAGGCAAACACCGCCACCAGGGGCAGCTTGCTTTTGGACAGATAGCCCAGCACCCGGAGGGCCGTCTTTTTGGTGTCCTTGGGCTTGGCAAAGCTCTTATTTCCGTGAGGCCCCGGCATTATTCACCCACCCCTTCCTGTTGAGAATGATAAATCTCCTGGTAAATTTTATTGCTCTCCATCAGCTCGTCGTGGGTGCCCTCGCCCACAATGGCGCCGTCGTCCAGTACCAGAATTTTGTCGGCGTACCGCACCGAGGAGATGCGCTGGGCAATAATGATGACCGTGGTATCCTTCAGGTTTCTGGCAAAGGACTCCCGGATAGCGGCCTCGGTGGCAGAATCCACCGCCGAGGTGGAGTCGTCCAGAATCAGGATAGCGGGCTTTCGCAGCATGGCCCGGGCAATACACAGTCTCTGCTTTTGCCCTCCCGACACGTTGGTGCCTCCCTGATCCAGCCTGGTGTCAAACCCGTCGGGAAGAGCCATCACAAAGTCATAGGCCTGGGCGTCCCTGGCGGCCTGGAGCATTTCCTCCTCGGTGGCGTCAGGCCGGCCCCACAGGAGGTTTTCCCGGATGGTGCCTGAAAAGAGCACGTTATTTTGCAGCACCATACCGATACGGGCGCGCAGCTCCTCTATGGGGTAATCCCGCACGTCTACGCCGTCCACCAGTACGGCTCCGCCCGTCACATCATAAAACCGGGGAATCAGGTTCACCAGAGAGGATTTTCCCACTCCCGTACCGCCCACAATGGCGGTAAATTGTCCCGGCTTTACAGTAAATGTCAATCCCTCCAGCACGTTGTCCCCCGTACCGGAGCGGTACTTAAAGGACACGTCCCGGAACTCCACCCGGCCCTGGGCAGGCGGAAGCACGTCCCCCTTTTCTCCTTGGGGCAGGGCCGCCGGGAGGGCGTCGGGCTTATCCTGGATGTCAGGGTCGGTGTCCAGCACCTCCACCAGCCGCCGGGCGCAGGCCACCGAGCGGGAGACCTGCAAAAGACTCATGCCCACCATCATGACGCTCATGAGTATTTGGGCGATATAGTTAATAAAGGAGGACAGGTCGCCGTAAAGCATATCTCCGCTCATGACCTGGCTGCCGCCCAGATAAAGGACTGCCAGGGTGGCTCCGTTGAGGCACAGGGTCATAACAGGCATAATGGCCACGATCCGCATGGCAACGGTGATGCCCGCTTCGGTCAGGTCGTCGTTGGCTTTTTTGAATTTGGTCTTCTCATACCCCGCCCGGACAAAGGCCTTTACCACCCGGACGGCCACCAGGTTTTCCTGCACGGCGTTATTCAGGTTGTCGATCTTCTGCTGCAAGGTCTCAAAGAGCTTGTTGCACACCTTCATAATAAAGCCCACCGCCAGCAGCAGGATGGGAATGGTCACCAGCAGCACCATGGCAAGCTGGGCGTTGATGGAAATGGCCATAAAAAGAGCGGCAATAAGCATGGTGGGCGCCCGAACGACCATGCGAACCGCCATGGTAAGGGTCATCTGCATCACATTCACATCGTTGGTGGTGCGGGTGATGAGGGAGGCCGAGGAAAACCGGTCAATGTCCGCAAAGGAAAAATCCTGTATCTTTTGGAACATGGCGTTTCTCAGGTTGGCTCCAAACCCCTGTCCCGCGATGGTGGCCGCTTTGGCTCCCCACACGCCGCAGAACATTCCTCCCGCCGCCAGCAGCAGCATGGCAAGACCCATTTTGATAATGTGGCCCATATCGCTGTTGGCAATGCCCACATCCACGATGGAGGCCATAAGCCGGGGCATGATAATTTCGCAGATCACCTCTAACACCATCAGGATAGGGGCCAGCACCACCCACTTTTTATATTCTCCAATGTAGGCGGACAGCTTTTTTACCATCAGTTCTCACACTCCTTTTCCGGCGGGCAGAAGGGCGGCGGCTCCGCCCCGCCCAAGTTCTCCGTCATTCGAACCAAAAATCCCCCCAGCTGCTTCTTTTCCTCAGGGGAAAAGCCAGAGAGCATTCGCTCGTCCACCGCCCGGAAGCTTTCGCCGCACAGCTTTACCGCAGCTCTCCCCTTATCAGTCAGAGCTACCCGGTTCCGCCGCGCGTCCTGCTCATCGGCACTGCGCTCCACATAGCCGTCCCGCTCCAGGGTCTTAAGGGACACCGCCACCGTAGCGGGAGAGATGCGCATAATCCGGGCCACATCCCGCTGAGACCACCGCTCTCCCGCCATTTCGGCCGAAAAGAGGCTCAGCAGCAGCATGGGCGCGCCTAAATCCCCCACGCCCCGCGCCGTCTGCTCCTCCATGACCCGCCGCTTGTGGGCGTGATGAAGGCCGTGAAACAGGGCGCTGGGCTCATGCTTTTCATACATTGTCCTGTCCTCCTTTCAAAACGTTCGTATATTTACCGTTCGTATATTTACGGTTTTGCAGTATACGCCCTCCGCTTTGAAAAGTCAATGAAAAAAATGTAAACAATTTTAGAACAAATGTTTGACATTCAGGCAGTTGTATGGTATGATACAACTATCTAAAAGGAAGGAGGGTCCGCTATGGAAGCGTCTTTATCGCCCAAGCAGGCGGAAATTTACGAGTTTATCCTTCAGTATACCAAAGCCCACGGCTACCCCCCTGCGGTGCGGGAAATTGGCGCCGCGGTAAATTTGAAATCCCCCTCCACCGTCCACTTCCACATGAAGAAGCTGGAGGCCAAGGGCTATATCCAAAAGGCCGACGGCAAGACCCGGGCCATTTCTCTGCACAGGGAGGCGGTTGCCGAGGAACTGGACAGCCGGGAAAACCTGGTCCCTGTGGTGGGCGATGTGGCCGCCGGCTCCCCCATTTTGGCGGAGGAGCATATTGAGGAATACCTGACCTTTGACACCGGCGGGCTTTCCGGGGAGCATTTTGCTTTGAAGGTCCGGGGCGAATCCATGCTCTATGCCGGAATCCTTCCCGGCGACCTGGTAGTGGTCCACCGCCAGGAAAATTTCCGGGAGGGCGACATCGTGGTGGCCCTTTTTGATGACGAGGCCACCGTCAAGACCCTCCTCCGGGAAAACGGCCACATCTGGCTTTTGCCGGAAAATCCAGACTACCAACCCATCGACGGCGAGGGCGCAGCCCTGCTGGGCCGGGTGGTAGCGGTCATCCGGCGATATTAAAAAATATGTGGGAGGCCCCGGACGGGGCCTCCTTTTTTATTTTCCCCCTTTTCCCTGAATTGTTACAATCCTTCTGCCAGTCCATTTGGTTTTGTAACTTTTTCTCTCCACAAGATATGGGCCTTTTTCTTCCATCCGGAAGAAAAAATTGCAGAAAAACCTGAAAACACTTGACGAATGGGCAAAAAGCGTGTATTATCACTTTTGTAACCATTTGTAACTTTTGTTTCTTTCTCGTAATATTGCGGTAACATTTCCTGCTGCCGCCTATTTTATCTGTGAAAAGGGGGGAACTTGATGGACGAACTTTTGCCGTCTCCGGGCCGAAGGAGCTATGCTCCATCGCCTGATATTGTCAAGGAAGTCCCCCGGTTCCGGCTCCCTGGCCTGCCCCGGGTGCGGCCCCATTTCCCTCACTTTTTGGAGCGGCGCAATCCGGCGGACCCCGCCATTTTCCTTACGCTGGCTCTTTCCGTCTCGGCCGCCGTGGCTCTGGGCAGCCTGTACGCTCCGGCCTACCAGGTATCGGTGGATGGGGTGGCGCTGGGACTGGTCAGCAGCCGCCAGGCTGTAGAGGATGCCATACTCCGGGTAGAGGAACGGGCCTCTGAGATTCTGGGCTATGAGTACACGCTGGTCCACGACATGGGTTATGACTACACTCTGGCCCTTAAAGAGGACCAAATCCCCGTCTCCCGGGTGGAGACCTACCTCTTTGATCAAATCGGAGAGGTAATGAAAACCTCGGTGCTGACGGTAAACGGTCAGATGATAGGCGCCGTGGACGACGGAGAGTCTCTGGACGCCATGCTGGAGTCCATTCAGGCCCCCTATATCAATGAAAACACCATTTCCTCCCGGTTTGTTCAGGATTTGACCGTGACCCGGGAGTACACCCCCACCACTGCCCTGCGGGAGATCGGGGAAATGGAGGCGATCCTTACCTCCAACAGCTTGGAGCAGGTGGACTACTCCGTCAAGGCCGGCGATACCTTCTCGGGCATTGCCAACCGCCACGGCATGACGGTGGACCAGCTCCGGGAGCTGAACCCCGACATTGACATCAACGAGCTGTGGGTGGATCAGACGCTCACTATCAGCCAAGCCGTCCCCTTCCTTTCGGTGGAAACCACCGACCGGGTGACCTATGACGGGGCGGTCCCCTTCCCGGTGGAGGAGGTCCTGGATGACACCGTTTACCAGGGCTACACCAAGGTCCGGGTGCCCGGCGTGGAAGGCTGGGCCACCTACAACGCCGACGTAACCTACGTTAACGGCGTGGAGCAGGAGCGGATCATCAACTCCACCGATGTCCACACCGAGCCGGTCACCCAGGTGGTGGCGGTGGGCACCAAGCCCCGGCCCAAGACCATGGCCACCGGAAAGTTCATCTGGCCTATTTATGGCAGGGTCACCTCGGGCTACGGCTCCCGGTATATCTTCGGCTCTTACAGCTTCCATTCCGGTATCGACATTGCCGGTTCCTACGGCGCCTCTATCGTGGCTTCCGACGGCGGCAAGGTCACCTTTGCCGGAACGGGCACAGGCGGGTACTGGAGCTACGGCAATTACGTGGTCATCGATCACGAGAACGGACTTCAAACCATTTACGCCCACTGCTCCAGCCTGTGCGTAAAGGCGGGAGAGCGGGTCTACCAGGGCCAGGTCATTGCCCGGGTTGGCTCCACCGGACGCTCCACCGGCAACCATTGTCACTTCCAGGTCAAGCAGAACGGCACCACGGTCAGCCCCTGGAACTATCTGCCCTAAAAAGGTGAAAAGAGACGGGAGGATTTCTCCCGTCTCTTTTTGTTTTTCTTTCCTAAAAAAAGTTGTAGCCTAATCCCCCGTTTTGCGCTATAATAGCAGTGTGTACCCATGTTTGGAGGGATCTCTATGAAACTTGTCCTCGCCATCATCAACCGGGATGATTCCCGCGCCGTTACCACGAACCTCACCAAGAAGGGGTTCTCCTCCACCTGCCTCGCCACCACCGGAGGCTTCCTGATGGCGGGGAACGTCACCGTCATGGTGGGCGTGGACGAGGAGAAGGTCCAGGACGTCATCGGCGTCATCAAAGAGTTTTCCCACGCCCGGAAGCAGATGATCCCCACCACTGCCGAGGTTGGCTACGGCTACTACCCCGCCATGCCGGTGGAAGTCACCGTGGGCGGCGCCACCATCTTTGTGGTGGACGTCGAGCGGTTTGAACGGGTCTGAACATATGAAGCTGGATGCGCTGGCGGGCAACGCCGCCCTGAAGGAACAGCTCTCCGCCCAGGAAAAGGGCCGGGGACTGAGCCACGCCTATCTGATCAGCGGTCCCGCCGGTTCAGGGAAGCGGACCCTGGCCCGACTCCTCTCCGCCGCCATGGTGTGTACAGGAAGCGGTGAAAAGCCCTGCGGGAGCTGTGCCGCCTGTAAAAAGGTTTTTGGCGGTATTCACCCCGACGTCATCCAGGTCGGCGCCGATGGCAAGGATATTTCCGTGGGACAGGCCCGGGAGGCCCGCTCCGACGCCTACATCCGCCCCAACGAGGGGGCCCGGAAGGTCTATGTGTTTCATAACGCCCACAATATGACCACGGCCGCCCAAAACGCCCTTCTCAAACTGCTGGAGGAGGGTCCTGCTTACGCCGCCTTTCTCCTGCTGGCTGAAAATCCCGGCTCTGTGCTCACCACCATCCGCTCCCGGTGCGAGGGAGCGGCCCTCACCCCCGTTACGGCGGCGGAGGCGGAATATGAGCTGGCCCGCCGGTTTCCCCAGGTCTCCAGAGACCTGCGCCACGCCGCCGCCCGGCGGTGCGGCGGCCTTTTGGGACAGGCGGTGGCCGAGCTGGAGAGCCAGGAGGCCGGAGACCAGCTCCGGGCGGAATGCGCCCGGTTTTTGGAGCTGCTGGCTCAGAAAAACGAGCTGGAATTTGCCGCGTGGTGCGTAGAACTGGAGAAGTGGGAGCGGTCCAACCTGCTTCTGCTGCTGGAGCGGTCCACGGCCCTTCTCGGAGACGCTCTGGCGCTGCAAAAAGGCGGGGACCTTTTGACCGCCAGTCCGGAGGAGCTGCCCAGCCTGCAAAAAGCGGCGGCTTTGCCTCCCCAAAAGCTCCTCCGCACGGTGGAGCTGCTAAAAAAGCTGAAAAACGACGCCGCCTTTAACGTAAATGGGGGCCAGCTCTGCGGAGCGCTGGCGGCAGGCGTTCACGGAGGTCAATTATGACAGAAATTATTGCGGTCCGCTTTAAAACGGGCGGAAAAGAATATTATTTTGACCCCAGGGGCATGACCGTCAAGCCCGGGGACCAGGTAGTCATTGAGACCGCCAAAGGCCCTGAGTTCGGCGTCTGCTACCAGGGCAACACCTTGGTGGAGGACGACCAGGTGGTCCAACCCCTCCGCCCCCTGCTGCGGCTGGCCACCGACAAGGACTTGGCCAGCCTCCAGCGGAACAGGGAGCGGGAAAAGGAGGCCATGCGGGTCTGCCAGGAGAAAATTGAGGAGCACAAGCTGGACATGGGCCTGGTGCGCTGTGAAAGCTCCTTTGACGGCAACAAGCTGCTGTTTTTCTTCACCAGTGAGGGCCGGGTAGACTTCCGCGCCCTGGTAAAAGATTTGGCTACCACCCTCCACTGCCGCATTGAGCTGCGGCAAATCGGCGTCCGGGATGAATCCAAGCTGTTGGGCGGCCTGGGCATTTGCGGGCGGCCATACTGCTGCAACGCATTTTTAGACCAGTTCCACCCTGTCAGCATCAAGATGGCCAAGACCCAGGGCCTCTCTCTGAACCCGGCCAAAATCTCCGGAGCCTGCGGGCGGCTTATGTGCTGCCTGAAGTACGAGCAGGAGGCCTATGAGGATGCGGTGAAGCGGCTTCCCAAGAAGGAATCCTTTGTGGAAGCTCCCGACGGAGTGGGTACCATCACCGATGTAGATATGCTCAAGGAAACGGTGAAGGTCCGGCTGGACAACGCCCCTGACGTCCCCCAAGTCTATACGGGGGAGGAAATCCGGGTGGTCCGCAGCGGAAAAGGCCCCCGTCCTGAGGGCTATGTGGCCCCTCCCCAGGCAGAACTGGAAAAGCTGCGGAAGGTAACTCCCCGGCTGGTCCAGCCTGACCAACGGGACATTGCCGGCAGCCTTTTCCGCCCGGAGGAGGGGGACCGGAAATCTGCCTCCCGCCGGTCCCGGCAGGAGCCCCGGGTCAAGGAATCCAGGCAGCCCGCCGCCCCCCAGTCCGGCAAAACCAGAGAGGGTCAGGACAAGGCCAGAAGCCGCCGCCGTCACCGGGGCGGAGGAAGCGGCGGAAAGACCAAAAAGCAGGGATAATCAAAGGGGGCTGCCGCCGGGCAGTCCCCCTCTTTTATGTCCAGAGCATTTTACAACATCTGTTTTATAATTTATTAATGTCTCTTTTAAAGCATTCGTTTTATTCTCTGGTGGAAAATCCCGCGATTTCTTTCTTCTCCTCCTGCCTTTTTGTGGTATACTATACTATCATTTATCCCTTTGCACAAAGGAGGTCATGCCCATGAAGGAACTCACCTGGCCCCAAAGGGGCCGTCTTTGGCTGCGGATCGGGCTGCGGCTGCTGCTTTGGTGCGCGGTCCTCTGGGCTGCTTTGCGGCTGGGCCCACCCCTGATTTCCCTGTTTGCCCCCTTTTTGTTGGCCTTTTTTGTGGCCTGGGGGCTTTCTCCCCTGGTCCGGTGGCTTTATGAGCGGTTTCACCTGCCCCGGCAGGCCTCCACCCTGGGGCTGCTGGTTTTGGTTTTTGCCGCCTTGGGCGCTCTGGTATGGGGGCTTCTCAGCGCCGCCGCGGGAGAAATTGCGGAGTTGGCGTTGGACTGGCAGGGGATGCTGGCCTCCCTTCAGGCCTTGGTGGATGACCTGGGGGCCCGCTTTTCCAGAGGGATCGCCTTGCTGCCCGATTCTCTCCAGACCGCGGTGGATACCCTGACCCAACGGCTCTTTGAATGGCTGGAGACCGCCATTCCCCGGTTTCTCTCCGCCGGAATGGACTATGCCGCGGGCGTGGCCCGGAGCCTGCCCTCCTTTGCCGTGGCCTCCATCGTTTTTGTCATGGCGGCCTACTTTCTCACTGCCGACTTTCCCCGGCTCCGCACCGCTGTGGCAGACAAGCTGCCCAGAGGGCCCCGGATTTTTTGCTCGCAAGTCAAGCGGGCGGCCTCGGTGGGCTTTGGCGGCTATATCCGTTCACAGCTTATCCTGTCCGTAGGCGTGTTTTTCATCCTGCTGGGAGGTCTTTTACTGGTGCGGCAGCCCTATTTCCTGCTGCTGGCCCTGACGCTGGCCGTACTGGATTTTATCCCCATCATCGGCTCCGGGACCGTAATGGTCCCCTGGGCTGTGGTGGATGTGGTGCTGGGCGATTACCGCCATGCCCTGGGGCTTATGGCGGTATGGGGGCTGGTGGCCCTCTTTCGCCGGGTAGCGGAGCCAAAAATCCTGGGCGACCAGACCGGGCTTTCTCCCCTTTTGTCCCTGGCCAGCGTCTATGTGGGTATGAAGCTGGCGGGGGTGCCGGGAATGATTTTGGGTCCGGTGCTGTGTCTGGTGGCGCTGAATCTGGTCCGCTCCGGGGTGCTGGACCGCTCCCTGACGGACCTGCGGCTGGCAGGGGGCGATATTTCCGCCATTTTGCGGGGTGGAGACCAGGAATCTGAAAAAGCTGAAAAATTGGGCAAAGATTTTTAAGATTCTGGATGAATATTCAAAAAAGTCCCGATTTTTCTTCATGCTTTAGACACAATTCCGGGGTATCCTAAGTTTTGTTCCAAGGAGATTTCAGCAACAAAGGAGCGAAAACGCCATGTACTATAATGATTACAACCGTATGAACGATGAACCCATTGTCTCCGACGATTTTTTGGTGGATGGACAGCGGCACACGCCCCCCATGCCCCAGAAAAAGGGCGGCAGGAGACTGAAAATACCCGCCCTGTGCCTTGTCTGCGCCCTGCTGGGCGGCGTGGCGGGCGGTGCGGCAGTCCATACCATTCCCGGCCTTTCCCCCGCCGGCTCCACGGTCCTTTATGAAGGAGAGCATCCCCCGGTGGCGGTGAGTATGTCCAACGTGTCGGTGGACCAGCCGATGACAGGCTCTCAGGTCTATGCCGCCAACGTAGGCTCCTCTGTGGGTATCACCACTGAGCTCGTCACCACCAACTTCTGGGGACAGACCGTGCGGGGCGCCGCCGCCGGCTCCGGCTTTGTGGTCAGCCGGGACGGCTATATCCTCACCAACTACCACGTCATCGACGGGGCCTCCTCCATCAAGGTGGCCTTTGTGGATGGGACTACCTATGACGCGGAGCTGGTAGGAGGCGAGGAGGCCAACGACATCGCCGTCTTGAAGATCGAGGCGGAGACTTTGACCCCCGTGGTGCTGGGCGATTCGGACAACCTGGTGGTAGGCGAGCAGGTCTGCGCCATCGGCAACCCCCTGGGTGAGCTGACCTTCACCTTTACCTCCGGCTACGTTTCCGCCCGGGACCGCTCCATCACCATGGAGAACGGAGAGATCATGAATATGCTCCAGACCGACACCGCCATTAACTCGGGCAACTCGGGCGGACCCCTGTTCAATATGTACGGCCAGGTCATCGGTATTACCACCGCCAAATATTCCTCCTCCAGCTCCTCCAGCGCCAGCGTGGAGGGTATCGGCTTTGCCATCCCCATCAACGATGTGAAGGATATGGTCCGGGACATCATTGAAAAGGGCTACGTCACCGGCAAGCCCAATGTGGGCATCCTGATGAACGACGTGTCTGCCGACGCCCAGCGCTACGGCATCCCGGCGGGAGCCTACGTGGAGGCGGTGCTGGAAGGCTCCTGCGGCGAGAAGGCGGGGCTCCAGGCCGGCGATATTATTACCGCCGTGGACAATACCGCCGTCACCTCCGCCAGCCAGCTCTCCTCGGCGGTAAAAAACTACAAGGCCGGGGACACGGTGACCTTTACCCTCTACCGGGACAAAGAGCTGCAAACCGTCTCGGTCACCCTGGATGAGAGCAACGTCCAGCGGGCCGCGGATATGGAGGAGCTGCAAAAGAGCTACCAGGAAAGCCAGCAGCAGGCCCAGCAGCAACAGCAGCCCCAGGGCGGCAACTACGGCTACTCCTGGCCCTTTGGCGGACTGTTTGGGTGGTAACCTCTGACCGGTTTTCGCCCGTCTCCTTGCGGATATGAAAGCCGCACCTCCTCCTGAAAAAAGAAAAAGCCCGGCAGGATAAACCTGCCGGGCTTTTTTCGGTTCCTTTTTCAGCGGTTTTCTCCGGGGGTGTAGGCCACCACTGTGCGGCGGTTAGGCTCGGTACCGATGGAGTAGGTGGTCACATCGGGGTAATCCTGAAGGGCGGTATGGATCACATGGCGCTCATAAGCGTTCATGGGCTCCAGGGTCACGTTCCGGCGGAAGCGGACCGCCTTCTCCGCCGTGCGGCGGGCCATGCGCTCCAGGGATTCCTCCCGCTTGGAGCGGTAACCCTCGGCGTCGATGCGGACCCGGACCCGGCGGGCAAGGCCCTTGTTCACCGCATAGCCTGTCAGCTGCTGGATGGCGTCCAGGGTCTCCCCCCGGCGGCCAATCACGCAGCCCAAGTCCTGACCCACCAGCTCCACCAGATAGTTGCCCTCCTCGTCCACGCTGACCTGGGGGGCGGCCTCCACCTCCATCTGGGCCAGAAGGCCGGAAAGAAAGGCGGTAATGCGCTGGGCTACGTCGTCGTTGGCGGGCACGGCGGCGTCCACCGTTCTTTCAATCAGCTTCTCCACCGGTTCCTCCTCAGCGGCAGGGACCTCGTTTTCCTGAGGCTCCTCCGCCACAGGGGCGGCTTCCGCAGCCGGCTCCTCGTCGGGGGCCTCGTAGTTCACCCGGACCTTGGCGGGAGTGCCGCCAATCCCCAGGAATCCCGGTTTGGCAAGCTCCAAAACCTCCACCGAGACCTCCTCGCGGGCAAGGCCCAACTGCTCCAGGGCCGCGGCAATGGCGGCGTCCTCTGTCTTTCCGGTACATTCAATGAATTTCTGCATGGTCATTCTCTCCTTCCCGTGGGATCAGTCGTCTTTTTCCCCGCCGTCAGGGGCGTCCTCAATGGCCGCGTCCAGCTCGGCGTTGATTTCCTTCAGCTCGGCGTCCAGGCCGGGAGCTTCCTCTGCCGGAGGGGCGGAGATTTCCACCGCCGGGACTTCCTCCTCCACAGGCTCCTCCGCAGAGGAGGCCTTCTTAAGCAAGTCCTCGTGATAGGGGGTCACGCCGCCAAAGCGGTCCGGGTCATAGGCCCGGCCCCGGGCGTATTGGCGCATTCCCACCCGGCTGGCGGCCTTCTGCTCCGGCGTCATCTTCTCCTGCGCCGGATCCTTTTCCTTCTTCTTTCCCTTGTTTTTCCGGGCCTCCTCAGCCTCCCTGGCCCGCTGTTCGGCCTTCTCCCGGCGCTGCCTTTTCTCCTCCTCCTTCTCCTCGATCTCCCGGAGGCGGGATTCCTCGGCAGCCCGCTCATAGTCCTTTTTCAAAAGCCGCCCGCTGATGATCTCCTGCACAAGTCCCAGCACATTGTTGGCGATCCAGTAAATACTCAAGGCGGCCGGCATGGCAAAGCCGATCCACAGGGACATGATGGGGGTCATAAGGTACATCATCAGGTTGGTGCTGTTGTTCTGATTCTGATTGTTCATGTTGTTGGTCTTGGTGGTGACAAAGGAGAACAGGATACTGGTGAGGGCGGACACCACCGGCACCAGGAACAGGCCAAAGCCCATCATCCCATCCACCCAGAATTTCAGGTGGGGCTGGAGGGCCAGGTTTACTCCAAAGAAGGAGAAGTTAATGGAGAAGATCTCTTTGGCTGTCTCCCCCACAGCGGCCTGAACCATGGCCACCTTATCGGGGGTGATAAGGGAGGCCAGGTAGAGCTGGTTATAGCCTACGTTGGCAAACTCGGCAGCCTCCTTGATCCAGCCGTTGCCGGCCGCTACGCTCCCCCAGTTAAGGGCCTGGGCCACGGCGGTGATCTGGTCGCCGGTAAGGCCCATCATGTATTTGAGGGGCTGGCGGATAATGGCGTACAGGGGCAGCAGAATGAACAGAGGCAGGAAGGACCACAGGCATCCGCTCATGGGATTGCCCCCTTCCTTATCATAGAGCTTCTGAACCTCCTGCTGGTACTTTTGCTGGTCCTTGGCATACTGCTTTTGCAGCTTTTGTATCTTGCCGTTGAGCATATTCATCTGGATCATGCCCTTTTTCCCCTTGAGGGACAGGGGGAACAGGAGCACCTTCACCACCAGGGCGAATAGAATGAGCGCGATGCCGTAGCTGCTGAAGAACTGGTAGAGGAAGGTGAGCAGCCAGGTAAAGGGCATCATTAAGTAGTAGGTGATTCCCATAGAATGCAGCCTCCGTATTCAGATACCCGCTCAGGGAACGGGGTCGTAATCAATGGTCTTTTTCCGGTGGAAGGGGTGGCACTTCAAAATCCTTTTCAGGGCCAGAAAACCGCCCTTGGCTGCCCCGTATTTTTCCACCGCCTCCAACGCGTACTGGGAGCAGGTGGGAACAAACCGGCAGCAGGGCGGACGGGCGGGAGAGATATTTTTGCGGTAAAACCGGATGCACCAGAGAAAAACGCCCTTCATTGGGACCTTTCCCCCCTTTGATAGACCCCCAGCTTGTCCAACAGCCGCAGAAGGTCCCGCTCTATCTCAGCATAGGAAGCATAGGCCGCCCGGACTCTGGCTACCACCACAATGTCGTAGCCGGGAAGCATCCTGTCCTCATGGATGCGGTAGGCCTCCCGAATGCGGCGGCGGACCTGATTCCGCCGGACCGCCTTGCCCACCTTCGTTCCCACGGTAAGCCCCAGCCGGCTCCCTGCGTGGTGGTTGGGGCGGACATAGACGGCCAGGGTAGGCGCCGCGGCGCTTTTCCCCTTGGAATAGAGCCTGCGGAACAGGTGGTTCTCCTTCAGAGATACCGTGTGCTTCATCTGTTCCGCTCCTCTCCTGATTTCTCTCCATGCACTTGAGGGGCGGCAGAAAAATTCCACCGCCCCGCGTTTCTTGCCCTATTTGATTGAAGCCTCCACCTTAGTGGGACAGGCGGGCCCGGCCGGCCCGGCGGCGGCGGGAAAGAACCTTGCGGCCGTTGGCGGTGGCCATCCGCTTGCGGAAGCCGTGGACCTTGCTGCGCTGGCGCTTTTTGGGCTGATAGGTACGAACCATGATAGTACACCTCCTGTACTCATTTCGGCGGGAAATGTTCCCGTCACCACAACGCCAAAGAGACCTTCGGCGCGGTCGTCATTTCTACTGCGTCCCATAAGACGCAGAGAACATTATAAAGGAAAAGGGCCTTTCCGTCAACCTTCTTTTTGGTTTTTTCTCCCCTGCCGCACCTTTTCCCTATATGTTGTGGTTGACAAAAGTTCTTCCACAAAATTTCCTTTTCCTGTGGAAAAATTTTTTGTAAAAAAGCCTCTTTTCGTTGCTAACAAACGGAATTTTTGATATAATGGATTGGATTACACTGCCCGAGAAAACCCACGGGGAAATGAGGGAAAAGACATATGAATCCTGCTCCCGAAGTTTGGAAAAAGGTCCTGGCCTTGATGGAGGGCACCGAGGAAGACAAGCTGGCAAAAACCACCATCAACACCTGGTTCAGCGATACCGAGGCCCTGTCTCTGGAAACGGACCGGTTGGTCCTCTATACTCCCTCCGAATTTAACCGGGGCTTTATTGTGGACCGGTATATTCCCCATATTCAACGTGCCATGCGGGAGCTGTTTTCCTCCGATTTTGAGATAACGGTGCTCACCGGGGAGGAAAAGGAGTCCCTGGGACGGGAGGAGCCCTCCTTCCTGCCCGGGACGGAGGAGTATACCTTTGACAAGTTCGTCGTGGGCGAATCCAACCAGTTTGCTTACTCGGCGGCTAAAGCCGTGGCGGAAGCCCTTGAGCCTCCCATTGGCTACAACCCTCTCTTTTTCTACGGAGAATCGGGCTTGGGGAAAACCCATCTTCTTTATGCCATTGCCCACGCCTTTCACGCCAAATTTCCCGACCGCCGTGTGATCTATATCAAAGGAGAAACCTTTACCAACGAGCTGATTGCCGCCATTCAACAGGGAAAAAATCAGGAATTTCGGCAGAAATACCGCTTTTGTGATATGTTTTTAATGGACGACGTCCAGTTTCTGGCCGGAAAGCGGTACTCTCAGGAGGAGATGTTTCACACCTTTAACGCCCTCTTTGAGGAAGGGAATCAGATCGTATTTACAGCGGACCGGCCTCCCAAGGAAATGCTCCAACTGGACGACCGACTGAAAACCCGGTTCAGCTCCGGCCTTCCTGTGGACATTCACCCGCCTGACTACGAGACCCGGGTGGCTATCATTAAAAACAAGGCCATCCGCCGGGGCATGACCCTGCCAGACCCGGTACTGCGGTATATCGCGGAGAACATTACCTCCAACGTACGGCAGATAGAGGGCACGGTAAACAAAATCCTGGCCTTTCAGGAGCTGATGGGTGAGGAGGTCAACGTGGACACGGTGACCCGGGCAGTCCGGGATATGTTTAAGAATAAGACGGAATTTCTCCCCTCCACCGATGCTATTATTGAGGAGGTTGGAAAATTCTATAATCTCTCCCCAAAAGACATCCAGGGCCAGACCCGGACCAAGGATGTGGCTCTGGCCCGGCAAATCGCCATGTATGAGATTCGGCGGATGACCAACCTCTCCCTGAAGGAGATCGGGCAGGCCTTTGAGGGCAGGGACCACACCACGGTCATGCACTCCATCAAGCAGGTGGAAGCCATGATAAAGGAATCCCCGGAAATGGCGGAGATCATCAAGGACATTAACGCCAACATTAACGCCCGGTATGAATAGGAAGGACCCAGAACTCCGGCGGGATTTCCACAAATCCACCGAAAAATGGGGAAATGTGAATAAAAGAAAAAGAACATAATTTCGTCTTTCTTTTTTTCTGTGGAAAACCCTTTTTTCTTTCCACCGGGCCTGTGGAGGAGGTTTTTATACTCTCCCAACGCTTTTGCCCGGTTTTCCACAAATCCACGTCCCTTAATACTATTACAAATTTATATATATTCTCCTCTCTTTTTGGAGAAAGAAAAAGAATGGAGGTCCCTTATGAAATTTTCCTGCGAAAAGGCCCTGCTTCAGTCGGCAATTGCCACCACCTCCCGGGCCGCCTCTGCGAAAAACACCATTCCCGCTTTGGAGGGAATTTTGTTGGAAGCGGGAGACGAGCTGCGTCTCACCGGCTATAATTTGGAAACAGGAATTCAGACTACGGTCCCCGCCGATATAAGGGAAAGTGGCTCCCTGGTCCTCTCCGCCCGAAAGTTTGCCGATGTGGTGGGTCAGCTCCCCGACGACATGGTAAATGTGGCGGCAGAGGGACTGAACGTCAATATTCAGTGCGGAGCCACGGAATATAACATTCCCGCCATTGACGCGGAGGACTTTCCTGAGCTTCCTGAGGTGGAATCCCAAAGCGTACTGACCCTGCCCCGGGGGGTGCTGTCCGATATGATAGGCCGGACCATCTTTGCCGTTGCCACCAACGACGGGCGGCCCATTCTCACCGGGTCCCTCTTTGAAGTAGTGGAGGGCCTCCTCACCGTAGTATCGGTGGATGGGCAGCGGCTGGCTCTCCGGCGGCAAAGGTTGGAAAAAGCTCCGGCGGCAGATTTATCTTTTGTGGTCCCCGGCGCGGCCTTGAAAGAGGTAAAGACCATTTGCGGAGATGGGGAGGAGGATGTGGAGATTATGATCGGGACCCGGCACATCCTGTTTCGGCTGGCAAACACCCAGCTTGTGACCCGGCGGCTGGAGGGAGAGTTCCTGAACTACCGCCAGTCCATTACCTGGAAAAGCGATATTTGCCTGAAAGCGGACGTTCGCCGGCTTGTGGCCTCGATTAGCCGGGCCAGCGTTATTTTGCGGGAGAACAGCAAGAACCCCCTGCGGTGCATTGTGGGCAATGGGGAGCTGTACCTTTCCTCTGTTACCGCCGCCGACGGCAACAGCTATGATGTGTGTCCCGTGGAGGGCAGCGGCAACGACCTTCACATCGGGTTCAACCACCGGTTTATGATGGACGCCCTGAAAGCGGTCCCCACCGACCAGGCCAAGCTCCTGATGGGCACTCCTTCTACTCCCTGCATCATTGTCCCCACTGACGAGCCGGAGGGAGAGGAATCCTTCCTCTTTATGGTACTGCCTGTGCGGATGAGCGCGTCCTGGGACAAGTAAAAAGCCGCAGTGCTGAGGGAGAGAAGCGCTTTGAGAGAAGAAACAGTAAAAATCACAACTGAATTTATTAAACTGGACGCCCTGCTGAAATTTGCGGGGGTAGTAGAGACGGGCGGCGAAGCCAAGCAGGCCATTCAGGATGGAGAGGTCTTGGTCAACGGCGAGACATGTAACATGCGGGGCAAGAAGCTGAGGCCCGGAGACACGGCGGAGCTGCCCTCTGCCGGCGTGAGGGTCCTGGTCACATGACCTTAAAGGGACTGGAACTGGATTTTTTCCGCAATTATGTGCACGCCGATATACATTTTTCTTCCGGAGTCAATGTCATTTGGGGAGAGAATGCCCAGGGCAAGACCAATTTGCTGGAGGCGGCGGCCTACCTGTCCTCTGCCCGCTCCCACCGGGCCAGGTACGACAGGGAGTTGATCCAGTTCGGCGTGGACCACGGCTTTGTAAAGGGAGAGGTTTTTTCCCACCAGCGGGATTTTACTCTGGAGGCCCGCATCCACCGGGGAGAGCGGCGGCAGCTTTTTTCCAACGGGGTGAAGCTAAAATCCGGCGGAGAATTGGGAGAGGTTTTGAATACCATTCTCTTTTGCCCGGAGGATTTGGCCCTGATCCGGGATGGAGCGGCAGAAAGAAGACGGTTTTTGGATGACGCCATCTGCCAGCTTCGGCCCAAGTACGCCGTGGCCCTGACGGAATATAAAAAGCTCTACGAGCAAAAAATTCGGATCCTGCGGGACTGGGAGGAGAAGCCCTCCCTGCTGGACGCCCTGGACGACTTCAATTTGCGTATGGCCCAGGTGGGGGCGGTGGTCATCCACTACCGGGCCCATTTTGTCCGGCGGCTTTCCTCCCTGGCTCCCCCCATCCAGTCGGATTTCTCCGGGGGCCGGGAAGCCTTGGGCCTCCGATATGAGACCGTCTCCACCGTGACCGACCCGGAGGCGGCTCCCAAGGTTATTTTGGAGCAGCTTTTGGCCCATCAGCAAAGCCACCGGAGGGCGGAGCTGGAATCCCGGCTGTGCCTCTCCGGACCCCACAAGGACGATTTGGCGGTGGAGGTGGACGGGCTTTTGGCCCGGCAGTATGCCTCTCAGGGGCAGACCAGGACGGCGGCATTGTCCTTAAAGCTGGCCTGCCGGGAGCTTTTCCGGGAGGACACCGGGGAGTGGCCTGTACTGCTGCTGGACGACGTGCTCTCCGAGCTGGATGCCCGAAGGCAGAGCTTTGTGCTGGAACGCATTGATGGAGGCCAGGTGCTTATTACCTGCTGCGAGGAGGACAAGAGCGTTCCCGTCAGTGGTAAGCGGTTTCTGGTAAAGGACGGAACGGTAAAGGGGTAAGGGCGAACGCCGCCTTTTCCCCTCCTATCAGGAGGCAAGCCATGGGTCTATTTATCCTTTTATTTCTGATGATCGGCACACTGGAATTTTTCCTGGCGACCCGTTCCGGGAAATGGCGGTTTTTTGCCGTGATTCCCCCTGCCTCGGCCTTCTTTTTCTGGATGGACCGGCAGGGCGGCTGGGCGGAAATGGAGCCGGAGGCCATGGCCTTTGAGGTGATGCTGGCGGGGACCTGGGCGATAGCCGCCATTGTGGGAGCCGCGGCAGGGCTGCTCTGGGAGAAAAAGAGGAACCGAAAAGCATGATTTTTCTTTTAATTTTTATGCTCCCCCTGGTGATTGCCCTGGTGGCAGAATATGCATTCTGCCGTTTTCCAAAACGCCGTTTTTGGCGCTGGCTCCCCCCGGTGGCGGCAGGTCTGATGACGGCGGCGGTGACTCTTTTCCGCTACCATGGCTGGAGCGACACGGGAGAAAAAGCCCCCTGGGAGACACTGCTCTTTATCCCGGGACTTCCCGCGCTGGGAGCCTTTGCGGGCCTGTGGCTTGGCTGGAGGCTGTGGAAACGGCTGTGGACGCCGCGGGTAGTGACGGAACGGAAAAAGGAGAGATAGCAATGTTTCACCTGATGCTGGTGCTGCCCATTTTAGCCCCTATGCTGGCGGTTTTTGGGGTCATGGCGGCGGTTATGCTGTGCCTGCCGTTTTGGGTGGGGTTAGCCCTTCAAGCGGTTTTGACAGCGGTGACGGAGGAGAAAAAACTTCTGCTCCTCCCGGCGGTTTTGGGAGGTGTGTGTGCCTTGGGATATTTCCTTTGGTTCCGGGGAGTGCTTCCCCTTCTATTCCAGGTTCTCTACTGGGCAGTATTTTACCTGTGCCTGTGGCTGACCTGGCGCATTGTGAGTAAGCTGCGGGGTCTGGTGCTCCGCTGGATGGGGAGGGGATAGGATGTACTTACACCTGGGGCAGGCAGTGGTGGTCCCCAAAAAGGATGTGATCGGGGTTTTTGACCTGGACAACGCCTCCTGGTCGCCCCGGACCCGGCGGTTCCTGGAGAAAGCGGAAAAGGAAGGCCGGGTCGTGAACGCCGCCAGCGATTTGCCAAAGAGCTTTGTCCTGCGGCAGAGGGGAGACGGGAGCAGCGTGGTATACCTGTCTCAGCTCTCCTCCGCCACCCTGAAGGGCCGGGCGGAGGTCAGCTGGAGAGAGTAGAATAGCGGTCAGACAAAATGGGAAGCGGCGGGAAGCGGGGGAAAACTCCCTGGCAAGGGGAGCTTTCCCGTGCTTCCCACAGAGGCCCCCAACAAAGGCTTGCCCTCTGTTGGGGAGAGGAGGAACAGTGAAGTGCGAGAGTCCCGGCGCCTGCGCCGGGACGAAGGATACGAAGCTTGTTCCGACGACATAGGAGGTTACTATGAGCGACGAACTGACAAAGGAAGAATTGCAGAGGGAACAGGAATGGGAGGACAGCGTCACCCAGACCGGGCATGAGTACGGCGGCTCGGAGATTCAGGTGCTGGAAGGGCTGGAGGCCGTGCGGAAGCGGCCCGGTATGTATATCGGCTCCACCTCCGCCTCGGGCCTTCACCACCTGGTCTACGAGATCGTGGACAACGCCATTGATGAGGCCCTGGCGGGCTACTGTAAGCATATCACCGTGGACATCCTCCCCGGCGACGTCATCAAGGTCACCGACGACGGCCGCGGCGTTCCCGTGGACATCCAGCCCCAGACCGGCCGGCCCGCCCTGGAGGTAGTCTATACCGTTCTCCACGCCGGCGGTAAGTTCGGCGGCGGCGGGTATAAGGTCTCCGGCGGCCTTCACGGCGTGGGCGGCAGCGTGGTCAACGCCCTGTCCGAATGGATGGAGGTCCGGGTCCACAAAAACGGCAACATCTATGAGGTCAAGTTTGCCCGGGG
>CANDEE010000015.1 GCA_947383685.1 uncultured Pseudoflavonifractor sp. | reverse complement strand
TTCCGGGGCTCCCGGAAGTCTACCCCCTTTGCCGCTCAGACCGCCGCCGAGACTGCCGCCAAGGCCGCCATCGAGAACGCCGGACTGAAGACCGTGGAAGTCTACGTGAAGGGTCCCGGCCAGGGCCGTGAGGCCGCCATCCGGGCTCTCCAGGCCGTAGGTTTGGAGGTCACCCTCATCAAGGACGTGACCCCTGTGCCCCACAATGGCTGCCGTCCGCCCAAGCGCCGCAGAGTGTAAGAAGGAGGAGAAACCAATATGGCTAAGAATATGCAGCCCATCGCCAAGCGCTGTAAGGCGCTGGGGATCTCCCCCGCCGCTATGGGTTATGACAAGAAGACCACCAACCGCAAGCCCAAGGCCAATGTGCGCCGGAAGCAGAGCGAGTACGCCACCCAGCTCCAGGAGAAGCAGAAGGTCAAGTTCGTCTACGGCATCCTGGAGAAGCAGTTCCACTCTTACTATGAGAAGGCCATCCGTATGCCCGGCGAGACCGGCGAGAACCTCCTCATCCTGGTGGAGCGCCGTCTGGACAACGTGGTGTACCGCCTGGGCTTTGCCATGACCCGCCGCGAGGCCCGTCAGCTGGTGAACCACGGTCACTTTACCGTCAACGGCAAGAAGGTCAACATCCCCTCCTATCTGGTGAAGGTGGGCGATGTGATCGAGGTCAAGGAGTCCAGCCGCCAGAGCGTGAAGTTTAAGCGCTTTGTGGGCGAGGACGCCATCATTGTCAATGTTCCTCAGTGGCTGAGCAAGGAGAAGAATTCCCTCACCGGAACCGTCACCAAGCTGCCCGCCCGTGAGGACATCGACCTGCCCATCGAGGAGCACCTCATCGTCGAGTTGTACTCCAAGTAAGGCTATACCCTCGGATCACGGAACCGACCAATCAGGCGGCGTAATAGACCGCCCACAGAAGGAGGGTAATCTATGGTTGAAATCGAAAGACCCCGCATTGAATGTGACGACAATAGCGACGCCAGCTATGGAAAATACGTGGTGGAGCCCCTGGAGCGGGGCTACGGCACCACCCTGGGCAATGCCCTGCGGCGCATCCTGCTTTCCTCTCTGCCCGGCACCGCGGTAACTTCCATTAAAATTGCCGGGGTCCAGCATGAGTTTTGCACCATCCCCGGTGTGAAGGAGGACGTGACGGAGATCGTCCTCAACGTAAAGGCTATTATCGCTAAACTTCACTGTGAAGGTATTAAGACGGTCTACATTGAGGCCACCGGCGAGTGTGAAGTTACCGCCGGAGACATCAAGGCCGATGGCGAAGTGGAGGTCCTGAATCCGGAGCTGCACATCGCCACCCTGGGTCCCGGCGCCAGCCTCAATATGGAGCTGACCTTGTCCCAGGGGCGGGGCTATGATCCCGCTGAGAGGAACAAAACCTCCCAGACCATTATCGGGGTCATTCCGGTAGATTCGGTCTATACCCCGGTGAAGAAGGTCAACTACACAGTGGAAAACACCCGTGTGGGTGACCGCACCGACTTTGATAAGCTGACTCTGGAGGTTTGGACGAACGGTACCATTGACGCACGGGACGCCGTAAGTCTGGGCGCTCGAATCCTGGTGGACCATTTTCTCCTGTTTACCGATCTCTCTGAGACTATGGGCAATGCCTCCACTGTGGTGGAGAAGGCTGAGGCTCAGCGGGATAAGGTGCTGGAAATGACCATTGAGGAGCTGGACCTCTCCGTCCGCAGCTTCAACTGTCTGAAACGGGCCAGCATCAACACGGTGGAGGATTTGATCTCCAAGACCCAGGACGAGATGATGAAGGTCCGCAACCTGGGCCGCAAGAGCCTGGAAGAAGTTATCAACAAGCTGGCCATGATGGGCCTGAGCCTTGCGGATGACGAGAACAACAATTAACACCTGCCGAGAGGAGTGAGAGAAAATGCCCGCAGTTCGTAAACTGGGAAGACCCACCGACCAGCGGATGGCCATGCTTCGCGCCATGACCACCTACCTGCTGGAAAACGGCCAGATCAAGACCACCGTTTCCCGGGCCAAGGAGGTCGCCCCCCTGGCGGAGAAGATGATCACCCTGGCCAAGAAGAACGACCTTGCCGCCTATCGGCAGGCGCTGAGCTTCATTACCAAGGAAGACGTGGCCAAGAAGCTCTTTGACCAGATCGGACCCAAGTACGCTACCCGCAACGGTGGCTATACACGGGTAGTCCGCATTGGCCCCCGCCGCGGCGATGCCGCCGAGATGGCGGTTGTGCAGCTGGTGTAATTTGACCACCGGCTGACCGGAAAACAACAAAAAGTCCCTATCGTATCCCTGGTGCACCGGGGATACGATAGGGACTTTTTCATCTTGACAAACCAGTCCGTCCGTGATACCGTGGGAACAGGATATTCTCAGGAAATCATCTGAAATACAGGAGGAAGCAGCAATGGCAATTTTGGTATTGGGGGGCGCCGGATACATTGGCTCCCATACGGTGTATGAGCTGATTGACGCGGGCCGGGATGTAGTGGTGGCGGACAATCTGGTGACGGGCTTCCGTGCCGCTGTCCATCCCAAGGCACGGTTCTATGAGGTGGATATCCGAGACAAAAAGGCTATGGACGCCCTTTTTGAGAAGGAGAACATCGAGGGGGTCATCCACTTTGCAGCATCTTCCCAGGTGGGAGAATCCATGTCCCTGCCACTGAAGTATTACGATAATAACCTCTGGGGTACCATCTCCCTGCTGGAATCCATGACAGAGCACGGAGTGGACAAGATCGTATTCTCCTCCACCGCCGCCACCTATGGCGAGCCGGAGCGGGTGCCCATTCTGGAAACCGACCGTACCGAACCCACCAACTGCTATGGGGAGACCAAGCTGGCTATGGAGAAGCTTATGAGCTGGGTCAGCCGTGCCCAGGGCCTTAAATATGTGGCTCTGCGGTACTTTAACGCCTGCGGCGCTCATCCCTCCGGGGCCATCGGAGAGGCCCATGACCCCGAGACTCACCTGATTCCTTTGATCCTCCAAGTTCCCAACGGCCAGCGGGAGAAAATCTCCATCTTCGGGGATGACTACCCCACTCAAGACGGCACCTGCGTCCGGGACTATATCCACGTCTGCGATCTGGCCCAGGCCCATATTCTGGCGCTGGATTACCTGATGGCAGGCGGGGAAAACAACGTCTTTAACCTGGGTAACGGCGTGGGCTTTTCGGTGAAGGAGGTCATTGACGTGACCCGGACTGTTACCGGCCATCCCATCCCAGCCCAAACCGTTCCCCGCCGGGCAGGAGACCCGGCCCAGCTGGTGGCCTCCTCGGAGAAGGCCAAGACGGTTTTGGGCTGGAAGCCCCAGTATGACAGTCTGGAAACCATTATCTCCACCGCCTGGAACTGGCACAGGACCCATCCCCACGGGTTTGAAGCATAAAAAGCAAGGGACATTTCCCAGGAAATGTCCCTTGCTTTTTTATAAGTACTCTTTTTGATAGCAGAGCAAGCAGGCTATGGACGCAAGAAATATGATCCCCTCCGCGAGAGGAGCAGCCAGCCATAGGCCTGCAAGCCCCCAGAACCGGGGAAGAAGCAAAATACCTCCACCTAGCAGGACAAAGGTTCGGAAAAAGGAAAGGAGGGCGGACACCTTTCCGTTGGAGAGAGCCGTAAACATAGCGGAGGTAAAGATATTCAGGCCGCAAAATAAGAAGCTGTATGAAAAAACGGAGAAGCCCTCTGCTGCGATCTCATAGACCTTTGTGTTTTTTCCGGCAAACAGCTCCACAATATGAGGGCTGCCGAACAGAGAGAGGAGAAATGTTATTCCAGAGGCTACGGCGATAAACTGGATACAGATAGAAAAGACGTTTTTCTGCTGAGCATGATTTTTGTTTCCATAGCAAAAGCCAACGATAGGAGCTACCCCCATAGAAAAACCAATATACAGCGTATTCAGAAGGAATTGAGAGTATATGAGGATGGTAATAGCCCCTACACCGTCTTCGCCCAAAAGCTTCATCATTTCGCGGTTAAACAGAAAGGTGGTAATGGCGGAGGCCAGTTGTCCTACCATTTCAGAGGAGCCGTTCCAACAGCTTTCCGCTATCACCGTCCAATTCCACCTTGGCTTTGTAAAACACAGCGCTCCTTTGCTTCGTGTAAAGCAGGCAAGTCCAACGGCGGTGGGGATCAGGTAGCCAAAGCCTGTCCCCAGTGCGGCGCCCCGGATGCCCAGGCCGCAGGGGACAATAAAAAGATAATCCAGCACAATATTTGCCGCACCGGACAAAATAGACAGCCCAAAACCAAGCTCCGGCTTTCCTGCGGTCACAAACAGGTTGGAAAACAGCGTTTGCAGCATATTTGCCGGGAGAAACAGGAACAGAAGCATAAGATAGTCTTTGCAGTAGGGAAAAAGCCGGCCGCTGGCTCCCAGGGCGTAAATGATGTCATTACTCCAAATGGTCCCTCCCAAAAGGAGGATAACTCCCAGCGCAGCTCCTACGATAACCAGCAGAGTAAAAATTTCTTTTGCCTCCTGCGTATCTCCCGCACCCATTTTGCGGGAAATGATGGCATTTCCGCCGGTGGCCAGCATGGTTCCCAGGCCTACCGTAAAATTGATGACCGGGCAGACAATGTTAATGGAGGAAAGAGCGTCGGTATTGACAAACTGGGCCACAAAAATGGTATCCACAACGGTATACAGGCCCATGAAGATCATCATGGCAATGGTGGGGAAGGCAAATCGCAGCAGGGAAGCCGGAGTCCAGTCCTGATTCAGAAGATTGTCATTCATAGCGGTCATGTTCCTTTTCCGGCCTTAGGATCATCCGCTGGGTAGGATAGCCGAATTCCGTGAGAAGCTCCGCCTCGGCAAAGCCCAGACGCTGATACTCCGCCCGCTGTCCCGGATCGGCCTTATCGCCTTCCCGGAAGGTCGTAATGCTGACTTCCCGGCCTGAAAGCAGGGGCAGTATAAAATCAAGAAATGCCTTTCCAATTCCATATTGGCGGTATTGAGGATGGACAGCCAGAAAGTCGATGCTTCCGTTTTGGTATGAAAATGCGGCGGCGCCAATGATAGTGGAGCTATCCCGCATCATAAGGGCTTGCCGCTGCTGAATATGCAGCTTTACCTGTTCCAAATGGGAGTCCCAGTCAAGGCAGGGGAAGCCGTCAATGACAAGAGAAACAAAATTCATCCAATCGGGTATATCGGTCAAAGCGGCATAAAAAATTTCTTGTGATACAGCGTTGGGAGCAGATGGATTTTTATTTAAGGAAAACTCCAGCTGCAACGGATAAAAGACCTCATTTTTTCGGTACTCCGCCGGCGTCTGCTTATACATAGATTTGAAAATAGAAGTAAAGGCCTGCTGACTTTCGTAGCCTGCAGTCAGCGCAATTTCAATGACCGGCTTTTTGGAAAACACCAAAAGCTTAGCCGCCTCCGTGAGCTGTCTGCGCTGGATATAATCGTGGAGCGTGACCCCTACTGTATCGGTAAACATACGGTGAAGGTGGTATTTGGAGTAGCAAACCGCATTTGCCACAGTTTCCAGGCTCAATTTTTCATGGAGGTGTGCTTCGATATAAGAAATCACCGCCGCAATATTCTCAAATTTGGAATTGTCCAAGGGTTTCCCTCCCTTCCGCTCTATCATACCAAAACCGGCAAGAGCATATTGCATCATTCTTGCGGTGTTCATAAAAAGAGCGTTGGATTTCGTTTTACGAAATCCAACGCTCTTTTCCAGTAAAGCCATTTATCCCGCGGCCTTGATCCGAACCAAAGCACGGGAGAGCTTGGCCTTTGCCATTTCCAGCTCATTGGCGTCCTTAGCGTTCTGGATGCGGCGCTCGGCCTCCTCCTTAGCCCGCTGGGCCCGGTTTTTATCAATGTCTTCGGCCCACTCAAAGGTGGTAGCCACCAGCCGGACGTCGTCCTGGGTCACAGCGAGCATACCGCCGGCACAGGCGGCCTTTCGCCGCTGGCCGTCAATGACTACGGCGGCTTCCCCAGTGCCCAGGGCGGTCACATAGGGGGCGTGGCGGGGCAAAATACACACGTCGCCTCCCAGGGCCCGGACGATCAGCTTTTCTGCCGGCCCATCATAAAAGCCGCCGTCGGGGGTCACGATCTGTAAATGAAAGGTGGTCATATGGCAAATTCCTTTCCTGATTACAGGCTCTTGGCCTTTTCCACAACCTCGTCAATGGTGCCGGCAAAGAGGAAGGCGGATTCGGGCAGGTCGTCATGCTTGCCCTCAATAATCTCCTTAAAGCCCCGGATGGTTTCCTTGAGGGGTACGTACTTACCCTGCATACCAGTAAACTGCTCGGCCACGCTGAAGGGCTGGGACAGGAACCGCTGAATTTTACGGGCGCGGGAGACAGTGAGCTTATCATCCTCGCTCAATTCGTCCATGCCCATGATGGCGATGATGTCCTGAAGCTCCTTGTACCGCTGAAGCACCTGCTGGACAGCCCGGGCCACCTCGTAGTGCTCGTTGCCCACCACGTCAGGGGTCAGGATGCGGGAGGTGGAATCCAGGGGGTCCACGGCGGGGTAAATGCCCTGGCTGGCAATGGCACGGCTCAAGACCGTAGTGGCGTCCAGGTGGGCAAAGGTGGTGGCGGGAGCGGGGTCGGTGAGGTCGTCGGCAGGCACGTAAACTGCCTGGACGGAGGTGATGGACCCCTTCTTGGTGGAGGTAATACGCTCCTGAAGGGCGCCCATCTCAGTGGCCAGAGTGGGCTGGTAGCCCACGGCGGAGGGCATCCGGCCCAGCAGGGCGGAGACCTCGGAGCCGGCCTGGGTGAAGCGGAAGATGTTGTCAATAAAGAGGAGCACGTCCTGGTTTTCCTTGTCCCGGAAGTACTCCGCCATGGTAAGGCCGGAAAGGCCCACCCGCATACGGGCTCCGGGGGGCTCGTTCATCTGGCCGTAGACCAGGGCGGTCTTGGAGAGGACCCCCGACTCCTTCATCTCGTTATAGAGGTCATTGCCCTCTCTCGTGCGCTCACCGACGCCGGTAAACACGGACAGGCCGCCGTGTTCCTTGGCCACGTTGTTGATCAGCTCCATGATAAGGACCGTCTTGCCCACGCCCGCGCCGCCAAAGAGGCCGATCTTGCCGCCCTTGGCATAGGGGCAGATGAGGTCGACCACCTTAATACCAGTTTCCAGAATCTCGGTGGTGCTCTCCTGCTCGTCAAAGGCGGGAGGCTGGCGGTGGATGGGCCAACGCTCCTGGGTCTCAGGAGCGGGCATTTCGTCAATGGGCTCACCCAGCAGGTTAAAGATACGGCCCAGGCAGCCGTCGCCCACGGGGACAGTGATGGGGGAGCCGGTATCCACCGCTTTGGAGCCACGGACCAGGCCGTCGGTGCTGGACATGGCAATACAGCGCACCACGTCGTCACCAATATGTTGAGCCACCTCCAGGGTAATGGTCTTATCGCCGTTTTCCACCGTGATGGCGTTCAGCAGCCCGGGCAAATGCCCATTAGGGAACTTGATGTCCAGCACAGGCCCGATAATTTGGGTCACTATGCCGATATTCTGCTCGTTCATTGGCGTATCTCCTTCCAAACAGAGTCGTGGTTACGCTTCTGCGCCCGCCACGATCTCGGTGATCTCCTGGGTAATGGCCCCCTGCCGGGCCCGGTTGTATTTGAGGGAGAGGTCCTCAATCATCTCTCCTGCGTTCTTGCTGGCTGCGTCCATGGCGGTGCGCCGGGCTCCCAGCTCACTGGCAAGGCTCTCCGCCACCGCGCCCCATAAGAGGCCGCCCACATACTCAGGCACAATCGCGTTATAGACCGCCCCGCTGGAGGGCTCGTACTCCAAAAGGCTCTCCGCCTTGGTTTTGACTTCAGGCCGTTCGTAGTGGATGGGCAGTAATTGCAGTACGGCGGGCTGCTGGCTCAGCATAGAGACAAAGTTGGTGTAGCCCACATACAGTTCGTCGAATTCTCCTGCCCGAAACTGGGCGCAGAGGAGGCGGGCGATGGTGAAGCAGTCCCGGAGGGACAGGTCCTCCACCAAGGCGTACTGGTCGCTGACCATCTCAATGCCCCGGTGGGTGCAGTACTCCACCGCCTTCTTGCCGATGGGGAGCGCGCAGAGGTTTTTGCCCTCCATCCCTGCCGCAACTGCCTTAAAAAGATTGCTGTTATACCCCCCCGCCAGGCCCCGGTCGCCGGCGATGATGACGCAGCAGACCTTTTTTACCTCCCGCTTCTGAACAAAGGGAGAAGTAAATTCGGTATTACTGTAAGCAATATCGTTCAGAGTCTGGTGCAGGGTGGTGAAGTAGGGGCGGGTGGATTCTGCCCGCTCCTTGGCTTTTCTCAGCTTGGAGGAGGCTACCAGCTCCATGGCTTTGGTAATCTGCATGGTGCTCTGTACGCTCTTGATGCGCAGCTTAATATCTTTCATAGAGGAAGCCGCCACGGGGCCTCACCTCCTTTTAGGCATGGGATTTCAGAAAACGGTCGGTAAACTCAGAAAGGGCCTTCTTCAAGGCCGCGGTGGTCTCGTCGGAGAGGGCGCCCGTATTCCGGATGGGAGCCAGAACATCTGCATCATGGAGGTTTTGCAGGTCCTCGTAAAGCTCCTGCTCATAGGTAGAAATCTGCTCCACAGGTACGTTCACCAGGAAGTCGTTGGTGACGGCAAAGAGAATGCAGACCTGAAGCTCCACAGGCACAGGGGCGTTCCGGCCCTGCTTCAGCACCTCCACGATCCGCTCGCCCTGGGCAAGCCGCCGCTTGGTGTCGGCGTCCAGGTCGGAGCCAAACTGGGCAAAGGACTGGAGCTCCCGGTACTGGGAGTAGGCCAGCTTCAAGGTGCCCGCCACCTTCTTCATGGCCTTAATCTGGGCGTTGCCGCCCACACGGGAGACGGAAATACCTGGATTCACCGCGGGCATGACGCCCGAGTGGAACAGCTCCGTCTCCAGGAAGATCTGACCGTCGGTGATGGAGATGACGTTGGTGGGGATATAGGCCGACACGTCGCCGGCCTGGGTCTCGATAATGGGCAGGGCGGTGAGACTGCCTCCGCCGTACTCAGGAGCCAGCCGGGCGGCCCGCTCCAACAGCCGGGAGTGGAGGTAAAATACGTCGCCGGGATAGGCCTCCCGTCCGGGGGGACGGCGGATCAGCAGGGAAAGGGCCCGGTAGGCCACGGCGTGCTTGGAAAGGTCGTCGTAGATGCACAGTACATCCTTGCCCTGGTCCATAAAGTACTCGCCCATGGCGCAGCCGGCGTAGGGGGCAATGTACTGGACAGGGGCCAACTCCGAGGCGGAGGCGGATACCACGATGGTGTAGTCCATAGCGCCCGCCAGTGTTAGGGTCTCCACCAGCTGGGCTACGGTGGAGCGCTTCTGCCCGATGGCCACATAGATGCAGATAACGTCCTTACCCTTCTGGTTCATGATGGTATCGGTGGCGATGACCGTTTTACCGGTCTGCCGGTCGCCAATGATCAGCTCCCGCTGGCCCCGGCCAATGGGGATCATGGAGTCAATGGCCTTAATGCCCGTTTGAAGGGGTACCGAGACGCTCTTTCTCTGAATAATGCCGGGGGCGTTGCGCTCAATGGGCCGAATTTCCTTGGACTCAATGGGGCCCTTGCCGTCAATGGGCTGGCCCAGGGGATTTACCACCCGTCCGATCAGGCCCTCGCCTACGGGAACGCTAACCACCCGTCCGGTCCGTTTGACAGTATCGCCTTCCTTAATGCCCTCGTCAGAGCCGAGAAGCACGATGGCGACGCTGTCTTCCTCCAGGTTCAGGGCCATGCCGTACTCACCGTTGGAGAACTCCACCAGTTCGTTTGCCATACACTTTTCCAGGCCGTAGGCCCGGGCAATGCCGTCGCCCACCAGGATGACGGTGCCTGTCTCGGCGGACTCGATCTTGGTCTCATAGTTTTTGATCTGGCTTTTAATGATCTTGCTGATATCCTCAGGTCTTAACTGCATTGTCTCACCAACTTTCCAATGGTTCCGGTCACGCCTGGGTCAAAGCCCGGCGCAGGGCGGAAAGGCGCCCGGCAGCGGTACCGTCCAGCTCCTTGCCCTCATAACGCAGCTTTACCCCGCCCAGCACGGACGGGTCCAGCTTGGTTTCCAGCAAAATGGTCTTGCCCGTCTTGGCGGCCAGCTTGTCCATAAGGGCCTTCTGCTGTTCCTCAGTGAGAGGGACGGCGGTGATGGCCTCTACGGGCAGGATACCCCTTTCGGCGTAAAGAAGGCTCTTGAACTGCTCCAGTGCGCCGGGGGCCAAGGACAGGGCCGAGCGCTCACACAGCAGCTTCAAAAGGCGCAGCACATAGGTGTGCACACCCTCGAAGGCTTTGTCCAATAGGCCCAGCCGCTCCTCTTTGGGGAGGGCGGGGTTCTGAACCAGGGTAAGGTAGCCGGGGTTTTCCTGAAAGGCGGCGACCGCCAGGGAAAGCCCTTCCAGCACCTCGTCGGGGCAATTTTCCTCCATTGCAAGGGAGTAGAGGGCGTCGCCGTACTCCTTTTCCAGGGCGGTCATCATTCGTCACCTACGTGGCTGATAAAATCGTCAATGAGGTCTTTGTGGGCAGAGGGGTCAATCTCCTTCTCCACCACGATCCCGGCGATGTTCAGCACCAGCTCGGAAATGTCATTTTTCAGCTCGCCCGCGGCCTTCCGCCGCTCGCTTTCGATCTCCTGATCCGCCTTGGTCTTGAGGGCGGCCACCTCCGCACGGGCGGCGGTCATCATCTCCTCCGTCCGGGCGGTGGCCCGTACGGTGGCGGTCTTGACGATCTCGGAAGCCTCCTCCCTGGCGCCGGAGAGCCGCTTCTCGCAGTCCTCCCGCATGGCCAGGGCCTCACCCTCCGCCTGCTCCGCTTTCTCGTAGGTATCCTCGATCTGGTTTTTCCGCTGCTCCAGTATGTTCTGGACGGGCTTAAAAAGGAAGTGCTTGATTGCCGCCGTCAGGATCAGCAGGTTACAGATGGTGAAGATAAACGTCCACGGGGCGAGGGTGACAAGGTCTTGAAATTCATTCATACTGTCTCCTCCTTATGGAGCGAGCCGGAACCTGGCCCGCCTTGCCCGGGACTTCTTACAGCAGGCCCATGAAGATACCGGGAGCCACAAAGATGAGCAGCAGGCCGGTGACGAAGCCGTAAATACCGGTGGTTTCCGCAATGGCGCAGCCCAGCAGCATGGTGGAGGTCACGTCGCCCTTGCACTCAGGCTGACGGCCAATGGACTCCAGGGCCTTACCGACGGCGTAGCCTTCACCGATACCGGGGCCGATACCGGCGATCAAGGCGAGACCGGCGCCAATGGCGCATCCCATCAAAACGATAGCTCTTTCCATAGTGAAGTTCCTCCTAATATAAAATGTTTCTCATGTGTATTTTCAGCGCCCCGCGGGCGTCAGAAAAACGGGGGTCGTTACTCCTCTGCCGCGTTGGCAATATAGAGGGTGGTCAGCATACAGAAGATAAAGGCCTGCATGGCGCTGGAAAAGAGGTCAAAGTACACGCTGAGGACGGCGGGAATACCCACCTGCAGGATGGGGATGGCCCCCAGAATGTCTCCCAACGCTCCCGGCAGCCAAGAGAGAACGGCATGGGAGGCGGCGGCCAGGGCGGCGTAGACCAGAGTGGAAATGACGCTGCCCGAAACCACGTTGCCAAAGTGACGGAAGGCCATGGAAATGGGGGTCGCCAGCTCCGACAGGATATTAAAGGGGGTCAGGATGGGGATGGGCTGGGTAAAGCCCTTGAGATAGCCGCCCAGACCGCCGGTCTTGATCTTGGTATAGGTGATGAGGACGAACACCATCACCGCCCAGGCTCCCGTGGTAGAAAGGTCGCTGGTGGGAGGGAACATCCCGACCAGGCTCAAAAGGCTTCCGAAGATGGAGGAGGCAAAGAGGGCCGCCACAAAGGGGCCGTAGTAGGCGAACTTCTCGCCCATATTGCCGTTGACGAACTTCTGGGCCGTTTCCACCAGAAATTCCGCCACCACCTGCCGCTTGCTCACCGCCCGAACCTTCAGATCCCGGGTGAGGTAGATACAGGCCGCGATCACCAGCAGGGATACGATAGTGGCGTTGACAATGGTCTCCGTAATGGGGATACCGCCCAGTATGGGAATGGTAAAATAGATGCGGGCGCCGGTAATATCCACATTCATACCGGATCATCGCCTCCTTTTTCGTTTTCTTCCTTCTTGGGGGGCTGATACATTCCCAAAAGCTGCATGGCCAGAATGGTCAGCCGGGGGAACAGCAGAGAGATAACGGCGGCGAGCCAGGAAACATTGGGCAGCTTGATGGCCAGCACAATAATAAATAGGGTAAAGAGCATCCGCAGGGTATAGGAAAGCTGCATGGTCAGCTTCCCACGTTTCTCATTGAGATCGGAAGCCATCTTTTGAACAGTAAGGCCCAGGGCGAAAAAGTTCAAAACGGCAAAGCCGCCGCCCAGCAGATTGCCCCACAGCACAGGCAGGCCCCACTGCTTTAGAAGGACAAAGACCAGGTTCAGAATGACCGAAAAGCACAGCACGCCCACGGCGATATGCAATGTCTCCTTCTTGGTGGCTTGTTGGATATTCATGGGCAACATCCTTCATGTAAAGCTTACTTTACATTTCAATTTGTCAGCTTTAAAATTCTGCCTGCTTATCATAGCACAAAAATCAGACGCAGTAAATCAATTTTCCAAAAGTTCATAAATTTTCATTGTCAACTTTTTCACAGAATAAAAAGAAAAAAGAGGGGGTAAATTCGTCATTTTTTGAAAAAAGCCTTGCAAAACCATGCAAGATGTGGTTAAATTAACAAAAGGCCCCGTTCCACCGAGAAGATTCCCCCGGCGGATCGCCGCTAGGGGAATTTTTTGTTGGAATGGGACAGCCTGGGAAACCAGAGCACAAATTGCGAGGAGGATGTACTTTTATGAAGAGAATGGTATCCGGGCTCTGCTGCGCGGCTATGCTGCTGAGCCTCGTCGCCTGCGGCGGCGGAAAGACAAATGAGACCCCTGCTCCCGAGAGTGATAAGCCCACTGTTGAGAGCCAGGCCCCTGTGGAGGAGAGCAAGGCTCCCGAGACAACGGTTGACCAGACTACCTTTGAGGAGCTGCTGGAGGCCGGCAAGGCTAACGGCAATAAGCTGACCATTTACTCCACCCACTCCGTCACCGTCAGCGCGGTGGAGGCTTTTGCCAACAAGTTTGGCATTGACATTGAGATGGTAGAGGGAACTCAGATCGGCGACAACAACCAGATCACCCAGGTGGCCACCGAGGTCTCCAGCGGTGTGGCCGGCGCCGACATTATCTTCATCCAGGATGGCGCCCGCACCGTCAGCGAGCTGGTGGACGAGGGCTATGTCTACAACTGGTATAACCAGGAGATTCTGGACAAGGTGGGCGACGATTGCGAGCCCCTGCTGGTCTGGGATTACTGCAACAAGGTGTTTATTTATAACACTGACTATGTTGCTGACGGCGAGATCAACAACATCTGGTACGCCACCGATCCCAAGTACGCCGGAACTCTCCAGATGAAGGATCCTGAGAAGGAAGGCGTCAACATGAACTTCCTGGTCATGCTGACCTCTGACGAGAATTCCGCTGCTCTGGAAGCCGCTTATAAGGATTACTACGGCACCGACATCCAGTTGGATTCCGACTGCCCCAACGCCGGTTACCAGTGGATCAAGATGATGTACAACAACGGCGCTGTGATGGGCGGTTCCGACGGCGACATTGCCAAGGCCATCGGCAACCCCGAGCAGGAGAACGACACCCAGTGGTCCGCTCTCATTACCCTGAACAAGTACATCAAGAACCGCAAGGATTCCACTAAGAACCCCGGCAACTTCACCCTGGACTACGCCAAGGAAATGAACCCTGTGGCCGGCTTCATTTACCCCATCTACGGCCTGATCACCGAGAACGCCGACAACCCCGAGCTGGCCAAGGCCTTCCTGGTGTGGCTGTTTACCGAGGAGGGCTGGGCCGGCGACGGCACCACCACTCAGCGGGACGGTTCGGTCTATAAGGGAATGCAGGGCCGTATGGGCGACTACTCCGGCAACCAGTCCATTGCCGTGGCTGAGGGCGACCTGCCTGTGACCGAGTGGAAGAAGATTCTCATTCAGGAGGACGCTATCTTTGCCGCCGCCAACCGGGCCGACGTGGAAGATTTCATTAAGATGATTAAGTAATTTGCATCTTTTACAAATGTAGATGCAACGGCGGGAAGGAATGGCGCTCGCCATTCCTTCCCGCCATTTTTATGGTGGGGTTTGCGTTTCCCCAAGTCAAGCGCCGCTATTTTCCCATAAAGGGGGATGAAAGATGAACAAAAAACTCAACAAAGTCAAAACCTTTCTCAGCAAGCCCTATAATATTTTGCTGATTCTGCTGCTGGTCTTTCTCACCTATCTGGTGGTGCTGCCCCTGTTTTCCATTGTGAAGGATACCTTTATTGTTCACGCTTCGGAAAAGTCCCGGATCGGACAGGCGGTAGGTTCCTTTACCAGCTACCACTGGGAGCGGGCCTTCCGCAGTAATTACAGCAAAATCCTGGTTTGGGAGCCTCTGTGGCACAGCCTCTATACTTCGGTCTTTTCCTGTGTGGTGGCAATCCTCATCGGCGGCGGTTTTGCATGGCTTGTCACCCGGACCGACATGATGTGGAAAAATGTGCTGACAAAGCTCTTTATTTTTCCCTACATCATGCCCTCCTGGACCCTGGCCCTGGCCTGGCGGAACTTTTTTAAGAACGCGGTAGTAGGCGGCGCGCCGGGAATCTTTACGGCCCTGACGGGCATCGTGATCCCCAACTGGTTTGCCTATGGGCCTTTCCCCATTATCGTGACCACCGGCCTCCATTACGCGCCCTTTGCTTACATACTGATCGGCGGCGTTCTGCGGAACATGGACGCCAACCTGGAGGAAGCGGCCATTATCCTCAAGACCACCAAGGCCCGGATGTTTACCAAGATCACCATTCCCATGGTCATGCCTGCGGTGATGAGCACCATTATTCTGGTTTTCTCCAGCGGCATGAGCTCCTTCGCGGTGCCCCAGTTCCTGGGCCTGCCCGTACGGTACTATGTGCTGACCACGGAGATGTACTCTACCATTCAGGGTACCAACCCCGGCGTGGGCTATATCATCGCTATCCTGATGATGGTCATTTCGGTGGTCATTATGCTGGTGAATCAGTACATGATCGGGACCCGGAAATCCTATGCCACTGTGACAGGAAAGAGCGCCAACATTTCCCTGTTCCGGCTGAAGGGAGCCAGGGTTCCTGCCTCGGTCATCGTCTGCTTTGTGGTGCTTTGTATGTCGGTGATTCCTATGATCTCCTTTGTATTACAGTCGGTAATTTTGACGGACGGTAATTACCAATTGTCTAATATGACCCTGGACTTCTGGATTGGTCTTTCCAAGGGCGGCAACGACTACCAGGACAAGGCGGGTATCCTCCGCAACGCGGATGTTTGGAAGACCCTGCTCAACTCCCTGAGGCTGTCCTTCACCTGCGCTGTGGGCGCGGGCACAGTGGGCTTCCTGGCGGGCTACTCCATTGTCCGCCGCCGGGGCAGCCTCCTGAGCCGGGTGGTGGAGAATCTGACCTTTATTCCCTACCTGATCCCGTCCATGGCCTTCTCCGCCATTTACCTGTCCATGTTCTCCCAGCAGCGGGGCATTATCCCGCCCCTTTATGGAACCTTTGCCATATTGGCCCTTATCGGTACGGTGAAATATCTGCCCATGGCATCCCGGAGCGGCGTCAACTCCATGCTTCAGCTCTCCCCGGAAATTGAGGAGGCGGGCGTTATTATGGGCGTTCCCTGGTGGAAGCGGATGACCCAGATCATCATTCCCATCCAAAAATCCACCATTGTTTCCGGTTACCTGCTCCCCTTCGTGTCCTGTATGCGGGAGCTGAGCCTGTTCGTCATTCTGGTCACCGCCAACAACCGGGTGCTGACTACGCTGCTGTTCTTCTATGACGAGAAGGGCTGGGCCCAGTACGGCAACGCCATCAACCTGCTCATTATCTTCATCGTGCTCTTGGTGAACTTTGTGGTGGAGAAACTGACAGGCGCATCCATTGAAAAGGGAGTAGGAGGGAAATAATATGCCGAGAATTCGACTTGAAAATGTGACAAAACAGTTTGCCAAAGGGTCCCGCGCCGTGGATCAGCTGAACCTGGTCATCGAGGACGGCGATTTCGTCTCCCTGCTGGGCCCTTCGGGCTGTGGTAAGACCACCACCCTGCGTATGATCGCAGGTCTGGAGACCCCCACTGAGGGCGACATCTATTTTGACGACACCTGCGTCTACTCCGCCGAAAAGGGCATCAACGTTTCTCCTGACAAGCGGAACGTGGGCTTCCTGTTCCAGAACTACGCCCTTTGGCCCCACATGACCGTCCGGCGGAATATCTCCTTCGGCCTGGAGAACATGAAGTGGGAAAAGAGCAAGATCGAGGCCCGGGTCAAGGAAATTTGTGAGACCATGCGGATCGAGGAGTACATCGACCGCTACCCCGCCGAGCTTTCCGGCGGTCAGCAGCAGCGGGTGGCCATCGCCCGTACCCTGGCTCCCAATCCCCGGGTGCTGCTGATGGACGAGCCGCTTTCCAACCTGGACGCCAAGCTCCGCAACGACATGCGGGCGGAGCTGAAGCGCCTCCACATGACCACCGGGGCCACCTTTGTCTACGTGACCCACGACCAGTCTGAGGCCATGACCCTGTCCAGCAAGGTGTGCCTGATGAAGCTGGGCGTTTTGCAGCAGTACTGCCCGCCCCTCCAGCTTTACGGCGAGCCTCATAACCTGTTCTGCGCCGACTTTATGGGCAACCCCTCCATGAACTTCCTGGACTGCACCGGAACGGTGGTGGATGGTGGTATCGAGCTGAAGACCCAGCACTTTGACGTGGTGTTTCACCCCAATACTCCCGTGGATTTTGGCGGAGCGGGGAAGCAGTATGTGCTGGGCATCCGGCCTGAGTTCGTGAAGATCGTGGCGGAGGGCGGCATTGAGGGCAAGGTCATTTCCTCCCTGCCCACCGGTATGGACACGGTGCTGAGCCTGGACACCAAGGGCGTGACCCTTTCCGCGGTGGCCTTTGGCAGCATCGACTATGCCATGGATTCCATCATCCGCTTTACCTTTGAGGGAGATCATTTTGTCCTCTTTGACAAGGAGACCACCGAGCAGATCGCTCTGGGTAAGCTGGAGCTGAGAGGCTGAGCAGGTGGAGGCTGATAAATGGGGCGACAGGCTCCAGCGGTTTTCCGAGCTGGTGATGAATGTGATCCTGCTGGGCTTTTTCTGGACGTTGACCAGTCTGGGCATCGTCACAGTGGGAGCCTCCTGCACCGCCCTGAACGCCAGTATGCGCTCCTACCTTCTGGAGAAGGATAAGCAGCCGCTAAAGACCTATTTTCGGACGTTTAAGGAGCATTTCAAGGTATCCACTTTGGTGTGGCTGCTCCATTTGCTGATTATCGTTGTGCTGGCGGTGGATTTTCTCTATTACAGCGTAGGGGAGACCACGGGAGATTCCCTCGCCACAGCGGCGGTGTGCGTGTTGCTCACTATGCTGGCCTTTGAGATGTCGGTGGTGTTTGCCTGTATCGTGCAGTACCGGTTGGACAGCGTGAAAAAGGTCTTTTCCCGGGCCTTTGATTTTGCCTTTCGCTGCTTTCGGGAGTCGCTGGAAATGCTGTTTATCACCGCTACCGTGCTGGTGGCGGGGGTGTTCCTTTTCCGGGGGATATTGCCCTTTGCCATGGGGATCATCACCTGTGTAAACTGGAAGATCCTGCCGGGGGCTTTTCAGCGGTATCACACCAAGACCCTGGCGACGTTACAGGCGGAGGCCAGCCTGAAAAGCAAAAAAGAGAAATAAAAAAAGACCGCTTCCGGAAGGAAGCGGTCTTTTTTTACGGGGAAAGTGGTCACAGCTCCACACAGGGCAGGCTTGTTTCAATGAGGAGGCCTCCCTCCGGCAGATTCTGGGCGTGGAGGTTTCCGCCATGGGCCTTTGTGATGCTCTGACAAATGGACAGGCCCAGGCCGGAGACCTTCCGGCCCTTATCCGAGGTATAGAGCGGCTCAAAAATCCGGCCCAAAAGCTCCGGGGGGACCCCTACGCCATTATCCTGAAAGGAGAGCCTCAGCCGGTTTCCCTCCTGGCGGCACCGGACCACCAATTCCAATTTTGGGGACTGGGCGTGGTTAATACTGTTGGAGATCAGGTTGCCGAACAGGCGGCGTATCTGCTCCCAATTGCAGATGATCTGAGCCTTGGGAGTATAACACTGGACCCGGAAGGCAACTCCCGCGTCGGCAAGCTCCTCTCCGTACTCCTCCCGGAGCCGGCGGCACAGCTCTCCCGCCGTCATCAGGCGCATGGGGTCGGCGTCCCGGAGGCCCGCGTCCAGATAGTCGTCAAATTCGTCCACTACCGCCTTGAGCCGCAGGGCCTTTTCATGAATGAGGCCGGTGTACTGCTCCCGGCGCTCCTGGGTCAAATCCGCCGAGCGCAGCCGCTCGGAATAGCCCAGCACCGAGGTGAGAGGGGTCTTGATGTCGTGGGAAATGGAGGCGATAAGCCGCCGCTCGGCCTGTTCCTTCTGCTCTGCCACCGCCGTCATATCCGCAAAGGTGTTTTGGAGCCGCCCGATCTCATCGGAGCGCACGGTCCGCTCGGGAGCCTTTCCCGATTCATAATAATCCCGCATGGCTTTCCGAAGGCGGATGACAGGGGCGATGACAAGGAAGAAAAAGAGAAGGGCACCCACGGAAAACACCAGCAGATTGAGAAGAAACAGCCCCCAAAAGGCCGAGCGGGAGACCGCATCCCATAAGGTGGGGTCGGTGGAGACCCCGTAGGCGGTTACAATGTAGGAGGCTACGGCCCGGATAAAAAAGGCGGACAGGGCAAGCCAACTGACCAGGCACAGCAGCACCACGATAATAATAAATTTAACGCTTAAGCGGCTGGACAGCCAGCCTACGCCGGGGAAGCTGCGTTTAGTCTCCATGTCCGTCCTCCTCCGCGAAGCCGCTTTGGGTGACAAAGCGGTAGCCCTGGCCCCAGACAGTCTTGATATACCGCCACTCCGGGTCCAGCTTGAGCCGCAGGTTCTTGATGTTGATGGCTACGGCGCTGACGTCCCCGTATTCGGTTTTCCACACGTCCCGGTAGATACGTTCCCGGGGCAGGGTCTGGCCTGCGTGGGACATAAGATAGCTTAGAAGCTCCAGCTCCCGGGTGGAGAGGGGGACGGCTTCCCCGGCACGGGTGACGGTCATGCTTTCCGGGTCCAGGCAGATTTCCCCGATACGGATAGGCCCCCGGGGACTGTGGCCGGGCAGGGAGCTCCGGGACTGGCGGCGGAGGTGGGCCTGGACCCGGGCGGCCAGGACCTCCAGCTCAAAGGGCTTGGTCAGGTAGTCGTCGGCCCCCAACCCCAGTCCGTTCACAATGTCGCGGGCGGAATCCTTGGCGCTGAGAAAGAGAATGGGGCAGTCTACCCGGTCCCGGATACGGCGGCAGACCTCCAGCCCGTCCATGCCCTTCATCATAATATCCAACAGAATGAGGTCAAAGCTCTCGCTTTCCAGCCGCTTCAGGGCCTCCTCCCCGGAGGAGGCGGCAGAAACGGTAAGCCCCTGGTCGGTAAGCACATCGGAAACCAGCAGGCGAATGGAGGCGTCATCGTCCACAACAAGGATATGGCCGCTCATGTTCCGCACCTTCTTTCTATGGGAGAGCATACCACAATAAAGGGCAAAAATCTATGAAAAAGTATGAATATGCCGGGGCTTGACCCAATCATGAAGAATTATGAGAAAGGGGCCCAAACCATTGACTTTTGGAGAGAGAAAAAACTAAGATAAGGGCGTCCTCCGGAGCCGGAGGGCGCCACATTTGTTTTCCCGGAAGGTGATCAAATTGCTGGAAAAAATTGCCCATGCCCTGACCCGAAAACCCAAGCTGGTGGCTATGGTCGCTGTGCTGCTGCTGATCCCCAGTATCCTGGGGGCCGCCGCTACCCGCATCAATTACGACATTCTTTCCTACCTGCCGGAGGAATTGGATTCTGTGCAGGGGGAGGCTTTGCTGGAGGACCCCTTCCAGATGGCCGCCACTACTATGCTCATTGTGGAGGATATGCCGCCGGAATACTCCAACCGGCTGTTGGAGCAGGTCCGGGAGGTGCCGGGGGTCAGCAATGTGATTTGGCTTTCCAATCTGGTGGGAATTCAGTTTCCCACAGAGATGCTTCCGGAGGATTTGCGGGACATCTTTTTCTCCGGAGACGCCACCATGATGATCGTCCAGTACGACAGTCCCGGCGCTTCTGAGGATACCATGAACGCCATTGACGCGGTGCGGGGCCTGTGCAATCAGAATTGCTTCCTGGCTGGGTTTTCTGTGTTCATCCGGGATACCAAAAACCTGATTTCCAGGGAAATGCCCCTGTACGTTCTGTTGGCGGCAGCCTTGTCCATTGTGGCTATGTGTGTGACCATGGAGTCCTCCCTGCTGCCGGTGGCTCTGATGCTGAGCATTGGCCTTGCCATCCTCTATAATTTTGGCAGCAACATTCTGCTGGGGGAGATTTCCTTTATTACCCAGGCCATCGCCGCCGTTTTGCAGTTGGGCGTGACGATGGACTACTCCATCTTTCTCTACGACCGCTATCGGGAGGAGGCCCCTCATTACGAGGATAAGCGGGACGCTATGGCGGTGTCCATTACCGCCGCCTTCAAGTCTTTGTCGGGAAGCTCTCTGACTACCATCGCCGGATTTTTGGCACTGTGCTTTATGCGCCTCACCCTGGGCCGGGACATCGGCCTTGTGATGGCAAAAGGAGTGGTGCTGGGCATTGCCACGGTGGTGCTGGTACTGCCCGCCATCCTTCTGCTGATGGACAACGCCATCCAGAAGCACCGTCACCGCTGTATCAAGCTGAATACCACGGGCCTGAACGCGTTTGTGGTCCGGCACAGTAAGGGGTTTGTCATCCTGTTTCTGCTTCTCTTTCTCCCGGCGGTGTACGCCAATAACCACACCCAGATGTACTACAAGCTGGACGAGGCGGTACCTCAGGATATGCCCTCTATTGTTTCCAACAACAAGCTGAAGGACGAGTTCAACATGGCCTCCACCCACTTCATTGTGATGAGCGACGCATTGGACCATGCCTCTATGAAGAAGCTAACGGAGGAGATCGACGCCCTGCCGGGAATCACCAGCTCGGTGGCCTACGACAAGCTGCTGCCCGACGGCATTCCGGATTTCTTCATCCCGGAGGACCTGAAAAAAATCTGCAAGCAGGAGGGCTATCAGATGATGATGGTCAACTCCAAGTACGTCACCGCCTCCGGCCAGGTGGGCCGGCAGCTGGAGGAGCTGGAGGCCCTTTTGAAGCAATATGACCCAAATGCCTACATTACCGGAGAGGCCGCCATGACAAACGACCTGATCCAGGTGGCCAACGAGGATTTCCGGGTTACCAGCTACCTGTCTATCCTGGCCATTTTCATTCTGGTGGCGATCGCGTTCAAATCCCTCTCCATTCCGGTGCTGCTGGTAGCCACCATTGAGCTGGCTATTTTCATCAATCAGGGTATTCCCTATTTTACAGGCTCTGAGGTGGCTTTTATTACCCCCACGGTCATTAGCTGTATCCAGCTGGGCGCCACAGTGGACTACGCCATTCTGATGACCACCCGGTTCCAGGAGGAATTGCAGAAGGGCCTGGACCGGAAGGAGGCTATTCAAAGGGCCGCCAGAGCCGCCGACGTATCCATCCTCACAAGCGCCCTGGTATTCTTCTGCTCCACTCTGGGAGTGGCCCTCATTTCCACCATGGACCTGATCAGCGGCATCTGCCTGATGCTCTCCCGCGGCGCGGTCATCTCCGCTCTGGTGTGTATGCTGATTTTGCCCTCGGTACTGGTGGTGTTTGAGCCGGTTATTGCCAAGACTACCCTCCACTGGCGGACGCCAAAGCCGCCCAAGGCGTCCAAAGGAATTCCGGCAGCGGTTCCCGAAGCCGCCGGGGCCGCAGAAAGTCCTGAGACCAGTGAAGCCCCCAAAATCCCCGCATTGCAAGCTGCTGAAGGAAAGGAGTCCGATCCTCAATGAAATCCATGTATAAACGTGCCTTGGCCTTGACCTTGGCCATTACCATGACCACCGGTGTTTTGATACCCGGAGCCTCCGCTGTGACGATCCCCGCTTCCTGCGACGAAACCTATTACGCTACTCTGGACTACTACGGTGGGGTACAGGAGGCCAGTGTGGTAAAAAGCTACCGCCTGAACAGGGCCACCGCCGTCACGGACTACGGGACCTATGACCAGGTGGTAAACCTGACCGACGGCCTTGCTCCCACGGTGGATGGAGATACCGTTACCTTTGAACTGGGGGAGGAGGCGCCGGAGAAGTTTTATTTTGAGGGCAAGACCCAAAAGCCATTTGAGGAGCTGCCCTGGAAGATTTCCGTCTCCTATAAGCTCAACGGTGCTCCCGTTTTGGCGGAGGACCTGGCGGGAAAAACGGGGCTGGTGGAAATTGCCCTAGATGTGGCGGGAAACCCAGCCGCCTCGGAGTACAGCCGCACCAACCTGGTCCTCACTGCCGCCGCAGCCTTTAACGATGACAACGTTACCTCTCTGGAGGCTCCAGGGGCTGAGGTCCAGATGGTGGGCAACCTGCGGGCGGTGCTGTTTATGGTTCTGCCTGGGGAGGAGCAGCACTTTGTCATCCGGGTAGGCAGCGAGGACTTTTCCTTTACCGGGCTTATCCTTCTGGCGGTACCCGCCACCCTGCGGCAGTTGGAGCAGGTGGCAGATTTGAGGGAGGCCAAGGAAAAGGGGGAGGATTCCCTGGACGCTATCGGGGAGAGCATGGACGCCATTCTGGACGCCATGGAGGGAATGAGCGGCAGTCTCCATGCTGCCGCGGGAGGTCTGGACCAGCTCAACAGTGCCCGAAGCACGGTGTCCGGTGGAAAGGAGGAGGTCTATGGTAAGACCGACTTGGCGTTGGGGGATTTGGACGCACTTGCCACCACGCTGGGGAATCTGGACCGGTATGCCGCCGTGACTTCCCAGGCGATTACTGACTTAAATGGGGACATGAACAGCCTCAACGAAAGTGTGCAGGAACTAAAGCCGGAGCTGGAGAACACCCGGGAGGCCATCAAAGCCATCCAGAAGGACACCAAGGCCCTGGCAAAGCTGCTGGGAGACGTGGAGGGCTACAACGAGAGGGCCGCTGCCGCAGCCTCCAGCCTGGCTAACAGCCTGGACGACCTGGAAGCGGAGATGGAGGGGCTGGAGTTTTCTATGTGGGTGCTCCGCAATGCCCTGGACAATACGGTGGGAATATCCCAGCTGAAAACCTCGGATATGCTGGCCCTTCTCTCCAAAGAGGAAGCGGCCCAGATGCGGACGGTGATAGAGCTGCATGAGAACTACGAGGACTATCTGGCAGCCAACAAGCTGACAGAGAGCAAGCTGACCTTTCAGGACTTTATCATCGCCGCGGCTTTTAAGGAAGGATGTGAAAAGAAGGCAGAGGCGGCGGTAAAGGCCAAGATGGAGGAGGCATACACAGCCTTCTGCCAGCAGCAGGCAGCAGCCGGGGTGGACCCGGACTCCCTGCCCACCGCAGAGGATTTCTTTGCCAGCGAGCAGGGCCAGGTAATCAAGGCGCAAATCCAGCAGGGGGTACAGGCCGGCTTACCTACCCTGGAGCAATTTCTTGCCACTCCTGACGGACAGGCCGCCGCGGCCCAGGCCCAAGCTGCCAGCAACGCCTATACGGAGTTTTCCGGCAAACAGACCATTCTGAACATGGCAAACGGAAAGATTCGGGAGATCAATGACCAGATCACCGGCCTTACCAAGCCCACCGCCGATGTGGTGGAGGAGCTGGTGGAGCTGCTGGAAAGTGTGGGCGACGTGGGGGTTACCGATGATTTGGCGGCTCTGGCCCGGCTTTGCCGGGACCTGCTTGAGACCATGAAGGAGCACGAGGGGGAGGGAGCCTCCCTTTTGGAGCACACCGACGAGTTGGGCGACCTGGCGGTCCGGATAACCAGCACGGCCGACAGCCTGCTGGGCAGAGTAGAGGAGCTGAAGGGTACTCTCAACGCCTATGAACCGGAGCTGCAAAATGCCGTTACCGACATTCAAACCCTGTCCGGTTCCGCCCAGTCTACCCTTCATGACCTTTCCGCCGCCCTCGGCGCGGCGGAGAGCCTGCTGCGGAACACAGGGCCGCAGTTGGACGAGGGAACCCGAAACACCTTGAGCGGCGTGTCCGCCTCCCTGCGGAAAGCTACGGCGGGCCTGAATGAAATGGATACCATCCGCAGCGCAAAGGATACTATTAAGGACCTGGTGGACGATGAGTGGGACAGCCATACCGGGGAGGTAGACGGTCTTTTGAACATAGACGCCACAGCGGACCCCGTCTCCATGACCGATCCCCGGAACCCCACCCCCGGCAGCATCCAGTATGTGATGCGGACCCAGGAAATCAAAGCCGAAAAAGCGGAGGAGGAGGCCGTAGAGCAGGCAGAGGCTCCGGCTACCACCTTCTGGGGCCGGGTAGCGGCTCTTTTCAGGGGTCTGTGGGAGGATTTCAAAAAACTGTTTCACATCGGATAAGAGCCTGTGGCACAGGCAGGAAAACGCCCGGAAGCAATGCTTCCAGGCGTTTTCTAATTTTTACAAAGGAGTCGTAAATGTGAGAAAGGGGGAGGTAAAGGGACCGGGTGCTAATGTGAGATTTTCCAATACCCATTGACAAACCGGCCCGGGCGCCGTATAATTTTATTAACCTACTAATTTAATAGGAATAATTCTGGTCCTAAAGCGCATACCTCAGAAGGCCAGGACCTTGAAAGGATGACTGCGGCATGAAGGGAAGATATTTACCATTTCGATGTTCCTGACGATTTGGATTCTCTGAGGGATATTTTTGTGCGACGGCGCTAATATATGATGGAGGGGGAACAAATTATGGGTAAAATTTATACTTCCGCCGACCAACTAATTGGAAAGACGCCCCTTTTGGAGCTGATACACATTGAGAAGGAGGAGGGGCTGGAGGCCACTGTACTGGCGAAGCTGGAATATTTTAACCCTGCCGGGTCTGTGAAGGACCGGATTGCCAGGGCCATGATTGACGATGGAGAAAAGACCGGGAGGCTGAAGCCCGGCTCGGTCATCATTGAGCCCACCTCAGGTAATACGGGCATCGGACTGGCCTCGGTAGCCGCTGCCCGGGGTTACCACATCATCATCGTCATGCCGGAGACCATGAGTGTGGAGCGCCGCCAGCTGATGAAGGCCTATGGGGCCGAGCTGGTGTTGACCGAGGGGTCCAAGGGCATGAAGGGAGCCATTGCCAAGGCCGAGGAGCTGGCAAAGGAAATTCCCGGCAGCTTTATCCCCGGCCAGTTTGTGAACCCCGCAAATCCGGCTGTCCATAAGGCCACCACGGGCCCAGAGATTTGGTCGGACACGGAGGGGAAGGTGGATATTTTTGTCGCCGGCGTGGGTACGGGCGGCACCATTACAGGTGTTGGCAGCTACCTCAAGGAGCAAAACCCCGCCGTAAAGGTGGTTGCGGTGGAGCCTGAAGACTCCCCCGTGCTTTCCAAGGGATGTGCCGGAGCCCACAAGATTCAGGGCATCGGCGCTGGATTTGTTCCCGATGTGCTGGACACGGGGGTCTATGATGAGATTATCACTGTGAGCGATGAAAACGCCTTTGCTACAGGCAGGCGGATCGGCAAGGCGGAGGGGGTGCTGGCAGGCATTTCCTCCGGAGCGGCGGTCTATGCCGCCATTGAGCTTGCCAAACGCCCGGAGAACAAGGGAAAGACTATCGTGGCTTTGCTTCCCGACACTGGGGACCGTTATCTGTCTACGCCCCTGTTTGGAGAGGTATAAGCGCGAAAAAACAGAAAGAGAGCCGGGTCCTGTGGGACCTGGCCCTCTTTTTTGGATAGGGATTTGCGCCGCCTGCGGTTCAGGCTCCACCGTATTTCTCCTTACGAAAGATGGGACACAGAAGCTACGCTCCATTTCGGTATGCTACGGTGTATAGTGGAACTGCCGGTTGAGCCAGGTTTTGCACAGGGGGACCCACTGCCGGCACACTGGGTCGGGGGTCTCTACTTCCTGCGTACAGGTGGAAATGCCGTGAATGCCGCTTCCGAACAGGTGGAGCTCAAAGGGAACGCCCTGCCGCCGCAGCTCCACCGCCAGCAGAAGGCTGTTTTCCGGAGGAACGCTGGTGTCTTCTCCGCCGTGCCATAGGAAGGTGGGAGGAAAGTCCGCCGTCACCCGGTCCAGAAGGTGGAGCTTGTCCCGCAGGGCTTCCTCCCCGCCGGAGACCCGCTGGGCCGACTCCTCGTGGGCAAATTCCCTGGTACTGGTAACCGGGTAACACAGGACCAAAGCGTCAGGCCGGGATTGGGCGGAAAGGTCCAGGTCCTTATCATTCCACAACGCCCCCAGGCTCGCCGCCAGGTGTCCCCCGGCGGAAAAGCCCAAAAGGGCGATGCGGGACGGGTCTATATGCCATTCCCCGTGATGCTCCCGCAGCAGACGCACCGCCTCCGCCAGCTCCCGAAGTGGGCGGTATTCTCCTGCCTGGAGGCCGCAGGAGTACTCCAGAATAAACACCTGATACCCCATGGACAAAAATTCAAAGGCTGGGGGGTCCTTTTCCCGGGGGGAACACCGGCGGTAAGCCCCGCCGGGACAGATGAGGAGGGCGGGACGGGTCTTGTGGGCCTTCAGGGTGTCATAGTCGTCCTGCAAATAGCCTTTTACCTGGGCGTCCAGGGCATCAAAGGTAATACACTGCATCTTATTTCAAATCGGTAGGCTTTAGGCCGTCCATGTCGTCAAAGGCCTGGTTTTCGCCGCCCATAGCCCAGATAAAGGTGTAGCTGGCGGTGCCGCAGCCGCTGTGGATGGACCAGGAGGGAGAAATGACAGCGTCAAAGTTCTCCATTACCAGATGCCGGGTCTCCTCCGGCTGGCCCATCATGTGGAACACCACCTGGTCCTCAGGAATCTCAAAGTAGGTATAGACCTCCATCCGGCGCTCGTGGGTGTGGCTGGGCATGGTGTTCCACACGCTGCCGGGGGAAAGCTGGGTCAGACCCATGGAGAGTTGACAGGTTTCCAGTACATCGGGGTGAATGAACTGGTTGATGACCCGCTGGTTGGAGCAGGTGGGATCGCCGCAGGGTCGGTGATTTGCCTTTTCCATGGTAAGCAGGGTAGTTTTGCACTCCTTATGGGCGGGGGCGGAGACCAGGTAGAACCGGGACGGGGCCTTTTCATCCGCACTGCCAAAGAAAATCTCTTTGGCGCCCTTGGAGATATAGAGGCAGTCCTCGTAGCCCAAGTCGTACCGGGTGCCGTCCACCTCAATATAACCCTTGCCGCCCAGGTTGAATACGCCGGCCTCCCGGCGCTCCAGGAAGTAGCTGGTGCCAAAGTTGGCCCACACGTCGATGCCCTTATCAATGGACACCTTCTCCTTCACCGGCATAATGCCCATGACCACCATACGGTCTACATGGGAATAGGTAGCCTTTACCGTATCAGGTACATAGAGGTCCCGGATCAAAAATTCGTTCCGAAGCTCCTGGGTGGTGTAGCGCTTTACATCTTTGGGACTGGCAGAATAACGAATATCCATGAATCATACAGCTCCTTTGCTTTTGATAGGGCTTTTTGGATTAGAGTTTCTGCTTTTTACCAAGGAGATATGCGGCATTGCGGGGGATGGAAAAAGGAACGGCGCTGTCCGCCTTACCTGGAAAAGCATCTAGTCTACCGTAAAAACCGCAAAAACCAAAATTTTTAGGGAAAACCGGTTGATTTTTCCTGCAAAAGTGTGGAGTGTTCTCCGATAACATTATAAAGATTGCGTCACTCCGATACCATAGAGAATGTAAGGTATTTTATGTACAAAACAGATTTTCACACAGTTTCTGCCGCCCTATGGCGGAAAGGATTAAGACGGGCAATCAAAAGGAGGGACCCCGCTGTATGCCGGGTCCCTCCTTTATTCAGGCGGGAGCTCGCTTCTAAATTGGGAAGGGGTCTTGCCGGTATATTTTTTAAACAGGACAAAGAAATACTTGGTGTTGCTGTATCCGGCCTGGCGGGCAATCTGTTCCACAGGCAAATCGGACTGGCGCAGCAGCTTGCACACCTTGTCAATGCGGACGTGCTGGATGGCGTCGTTAATAGACATACCGGCCGCCGCACGGAATTGGCGGTTCAGATAACCGGGGCTCATGCCCAACTGTTCCGCAATCATCTGGCTGCAGCAGTTTTCGTCGTGGTAAAGCTCGTACACCTTGTCCCATACCGATCCGGAGAGGGATTCTGCCATTTGCTGCTGTTGGGCTGCGGCTGCCTCGGTAATGGCATGGAGCCGAACCGTTATGTGTTCCTGAAGGGCGGTAAGGCTGGTGAGGCAGCTGTCAATGGGCTCCGGGGATTCCAGGCCGTACTCGGCGGCCAGGGAGGAGAGGGTCCGGTCTACGTAGTGGAGAGCAAAATGAAAGTCTTTATACCGGTCCCGGCGAATATGATTGAACAGGAGCAGCCATTGGGCCTGGGCCACCTCCAACTGCCCTTTTTTCAGGGCGTTTTCCAGAGAGGAAACCATCTCCAGCTGGAGGCTGCTGGTCTCGTTGCAGTCCGCCAGAAGCTCCTGGCAGAGAATGGCCTGGCTGGGATAGAGAAAGGCCAGCCGCCGCAGCTCGTCCAGAGCGTTAAAGGCATCCAAAAGCTGTTCCTCCGAGTAGCAGGGCAGGCTGACAAAGATGGGGGAGGGCAGCTTCAGCCCCTGCAAGGAGCCAAGCAGATGGTTCCGGTTTTTGTTGGTGCAGGCGGGCAGGACCAGAACGTCTCCCAGTTCCGAGCGGGCCACCATAGCGTTGCCCACGCCGCAGGAAAGGAGCAGCAGGTTGTAAAGGCTCTCCCCGCTGTCGCTGTTGGCGGAAATAATGACCACGGGAAGGGCGGTGTCTGAGGGAAAGACGCCGGCTTGCAGCTCCTGGAGCCTTCGGCTGGATTCATAGGCCTGGTGGGAGGAGAGAAGCTCATCAAATTTTTCGGTAAAGTCTTTTCCCTCGGGGCTTACGGTGGTAAGGGCGCGGGAGATGTGGAGGAAGGTGGGCAGAATTACGAACAGCAGGTAGGCAAATAGGGCCAGGATAGCTACGCAGACCAGGGAGAACACGGCAAAGACCACCCGCTGAATCCGGACCAGCCCCGGCGCGTCTGCCTCAAGCTGGAACGCCTCCAAAAAGTACCACCCGGTTTGTCCCAGCTTGTGATAGACCCAGCAGGAGGAGAGAAAGGGGGAAGTGTCAGAGAGAACATAGCCGCTGTTGGGGTTGGAGCGGAAGGCCGCTTCAAAAAGGGACCAGTCAGGCGGCGCCATGGCTCCCTCCGACGGGGGAATGATGGGTTGACCCTGTCCGTCTACAATTCGGTGCCGCTCCCGGGACAAGGTCCCCAAAAGTTGGGACTCGTACCAGCGGGCGTTGATGTCCAGCAGCATGGAGCCGGAGGAGTCTCCTGCCGAAAAGAGGAAGGAGTAGTGGGTATAGCCGTTGGCCTGCCGCTTGAAGGGAGCCAGGTAGGAGTGTTCTTCCGGGTGAAGGAGCAGATAGGCGGCTTCCTGGTCGTGAAACTGCCCCGAGGGGGCGGAGCCATAGCCGCTCTCCGAGGTAAAGACCATATTCAGGTCTTCGTTGTAAACCATAATGTTGTCAATAAAGTTGCTGCTGCTGACGAAATTGCCTAGGTCCCGGTGGCCGATGATCAGCTCCGAGCGGCTGGGGTCCTTGGCGGTGCGGAGGGTGCGGATGGAGGAGGTATAAAACACCTGCATGGCCGAGGTTCGGATATTGGCGTGGGACAGGTTCAGCACCGAGTCCACATAGTTGCCAAAGCTCTCGCTGGCGGAGGTAATACTCTGGAGCGCGGCGGTACGGAACTGGAAAAAGAGCAGCAGAAAAATGGCCAGGAAGGCCAACAGGAGAAGGATGCAGCCCCCAACCTGGGTCAAGCGCCGGTGAAGCCGGGAGGTACTGGCGTTTTTATCTGCAAAATCCATGGGGCAGTCTCCTTTCCCAAAAAATTAAGCGCGGGTATCGGTCATAATGGTATGTTTCTAATTATAAGGGATTTGTCAACAGTTGGGAAGCCAGGGAAGTTTGAAAATGCGATATTGCACATTTTTTGCAAAATTAAACTTCCTTTTTTGGGCGAAATGCTATAAAATATACTGGTCAAGGGGGGGAGGTTTCCCCTCTACATAAATTTAAGAGTGGAAAGGAATTGAATGCAATGAAAAAGAAGATTTGTCTTGGCCTGTCTCTGGCCATGACCCTGTCCCTGCTGGCCGGCTGCGGCGGCGGCAAGACCGAGGAGACCCCCGCTCCCGCCCCCGAGAGCCAGGCTCCCTCCGTGGAGAGTCAGGCCCCTGCTGCCCCTGAGCAGACCTATTCCGGCAAGGTCATGCTGTACTCCTCCATGCAGGAGGACCAGCTGGTGGCCATCA
>CANDEE010000014.1 GCA_947383685.1 uncultured Pseudoflavonifractor sp. | reverse complement strand
GATCGCTCCACGAGAACCTAAATCTCGCATGTCTACCAATTTCATCATGCCCGCAAATACAATTTGATTATACCACGTGTTTCCCTTTGCCGTCAATCACCTTGGCAGCCTCTTTGCCATAGGATGGAATGACCGGGTTTCCGCCCAGTCAAACTTATCTTGACCGTGAAGGGTGTTTTATATGGAACAGACTGTCAGCCTTTGTGACCTCCGTCCTGGGCAGCGGGGCGTGGTCCGGGCATTACATTCCACCGGGGCAATGCGCCGGCGGCTTTTGGACATCGGACTGATCGAGAATACCGGGGTCGAGTGCCTGGGCCGCAGCCCCGGCGGAGACCCTGCCGCCTTCCTTATCCGGGGAGCTGTCATCGCCATCCGGGATCAGGATGGGCGGGACGTACTGTTGGGACCGGTGTAAAGCCATGGGGCTTACACACAACTCCACCGGACTGGGGGCGGTGGACGGTGGGCTGGTGATTCACAGAGAGGATCCTTCTGACAGGGTCATCGCTTTGGCGGGGAATCCCAATGTGGGCAAGTCCACTCTGTTCAACGGACTGACCGGCCTGAACCAGCACACCGGGAACTGGCCCGGAAAGACGGTGACCAACGCCCAGGGATACTGCCGGAAAAATGGGAAGGGTTATGTTCTGGTGGACCTGCCCGGTACTTATTCGCTGATGGCCCACTCCGCTGAGGAGGAGGTGGCCCGAAACTTTATCTGCTTTGGCGCCCCGGACGCGGTGGCGGTGGTCTGCGACGCCACCTGCCTGGAGCGGAATCTGAATCTGGTGCTCCAGACCATGGAGCTGTGTCCCCGGGTGGTGGTCTGCGTCAACCTGATGGATGAGGCGCGGCGGAAGGGCATCCGTGTCGACCTGAAGCTGCTCTCGGAGCGGTTGCGCGTCCCGGTGGTAGGGACGGTAGCCCAAAAAAAGCGGACTCTGGACGGATTTTTTGACGCTCTGGACTCCGTGGGAGTGGGGGAGGCCCCGGCTCCTTTTGTCATCCGGTATCCCCAACGAATCGAGGAAGCCATTGCCGCCCTCGTCCCCCTGTTCCCGGCGGAGTGGGGGGAGAGGCTGAATCCCCGCTGGCTGGCTCTCAAGCTGCTGGAGGGGGACGAGGCCCTGCTCCGGGAGGCGGGAGCCTATTTGGGGGAGAAGCTGGCGGAAAATGGACCGCTGATGTCGGCTGCCCAGGTCCAGAGGGAGGAGCTGTCCCGCTGGGGCATGGGGGGAGAACGGTTCAAGGACCTGCTGGTTTCCGCCCTGATGTCCGCGGCGGAGAAGATTTGCCGCGGTGTAGTCAGCCAGGAGGGCAGCGGATACAGCCCCACCGACCGGAGGCTGGACCGTATCCTGACCAGCAAGCGGACAGGATACCCCATCATGGTGGCAATGGTGGCGGTGGTGTTCTGGCTTACCATTGTGGGAGCCAATTACCCCTCCCAGCTTCTGTCCGGCGCCCTGTTTTGGGTTCAGGACAGGCTCACCGAGCTTTTTGCCTATTTCCATGCCCCGGACTGGCTCCACGGAGCCTTGGTGCTGGGGGTCTACCGGGTGCTGGCCTGGGTGGTCAGCGTCATGCTGCCCCCTATGGCGATTTTCTTCCCTCTGTTTACCTTACTGGAGGACGCGGGCTATCTGCCCCGCATTGCCTATAATCTCGACAAGCCATTCAAAAGGTGCAATGCCTGCGGGAAGCAGGCGCTGACCATGTGTATGGGAAAAAAGAGAAATCAATTTTGGAATGGACAAGCCTGGTCGGCCCCGACAATTCAAGCCTTACTTGGAGATGAAAAAATGGACTTTGACTATTATTACGGCAAGGAAAGCAGCCAGTTTTCCTTTTACAGGATCCCAAGGCAGCTTATCACGGGTATGGAGTTCAGGCGTCTGACCACAGACGCCAAGCTGCTCTATGGCCTGCTCTTTGACCGCATGGGGCTATCAGCCCGGAATGGCTGGTATGACGGTCAAGGACGGGTGTTTATCTACTACACCTTGGCAGAGATCCAAGAGGATTTGGGCTGTGGGCATGCAAAGGCGGTGAAGCTGTTGGCGGAACTGGATACGGGGAAAGGGTGCGGCCTGATCGAACGGGTCAAGCAGGGGCAGGGCCGCCCCACAAAAATTTATGTCAAGAGATTTACCTCTCATAGTGTTTCTGCGCCCTCCACAGAGAGCGAGCCAGTCCCTGAAGTTACCCAGCCCGGAAATCAAGACTGCGAAAAACCGGAAGTCAAGAGTTCCGAAAAGAGGAAATCCAGACTTCCCAAAATGGGAAGTCAAGACTTCCGAAAATCGAACGCAAGTTATATTGAATATAATCAGACTGATTTCATCCAGACTGATCCATCTATCTATCTGCCTACTTCCGCAGTTGGGCGAATGGATAGATATGATTACCGCAAAAGAGAAAATACAGGGGATAGTGTACCCTCTGGCCCCTGACAAGGGAATTCTGCCGTCAAAGTCCGCGCAAGCATGGAATTTGGTAGCACAAATTCCGCTTGTCAGGGGCGAAGCCCCTGAAACCCCGTGCTTAAGAGAGGAGCAGACCATGAGAACCCGCAGCCGCCATGTCAGCGTTTGGATGACCGATGAAGAATATAAACACCTGAAGAAACAGGTGGCCCTTGCCGGACTGGGGATAGACCCCTTTATACGAAATCTGGTTCAGGGTATCAGCCTCCGCCCCAAGCCGCCTGAAACCTATGCGGCCCTTCTTCGGGAATTATCCGCCATAGGGAACAATATCAATCAGCTCACGCACCAGGCCAACGCCAGAGGGGAGGCTGTCAGGGAGGAGATCCAAGAGGCAGCCCGGCTTGTGCGCCAAGTGGCGCGGCTGGTGAAAAGGAGCCTTTGAAAGAGAGTGTTTTCCCCTTAGGGGAGGGTACTCCACCGCTCCGCTTCCCGTCAAGGCTGAAGTAAACCGGCCCGCCCCCGTGGGAGGGCGGGCCGGGCCTTGACCGGAACCGGGCGGCGGAGTGATCGGCGGTTAAGGGGAAAACACCCGAAAAGCCGCCAGGAGGCGGCTTTGGCTATCTTGGGAACGGAAGCGGGAATAGCGGTCCCGGAAACATGCCTCAAATTGAGGTATGTTTTTGCTGAGAAACATATCTCGATGTTACACAGATGGCAGGTAGATAGTAATAAAAGCTCCGTAGAGACATTATGTCCCACGGAGCTTTTGAAATGTTTTTTGGACAGAAACCGGAGTTCGGGAAGATACGTCCTTACTCATCGACTCCCGGTATACTGCCAGCTATGGTGGCGGTTTTCCCGCCTGGGGTAGTTGTGGGTATAGACGATACGGCTATTCACATAATAAGTGATGGTGTACTCAAAGGGCCTGCCGTCGGCTAAGTAACTGGGGTGGCTGGTCTGGAGCAGCGCGCAGTCCCCAATGCCCAAAAGCTCTTTCTGTTCCGGAGTGGGCAGTACCGCCTCGTTAGTCAGAGGGCCGCCGCAGATGTCCAGGCCATACTGCTTGGTGATGTATTCATAGATGGAACCCTCCAGCATTCGGGTGTCCAGGGCGGGCAGGATACTGCAGGGAATGTAGGTGTAGTTCAGGGCCACCTTTAATCCATCGGCGGTGCGGATCCGGCAGACGCTATGGACAAGCTCATCGGGCTTGACGTCCAGCTCTTCCGCGATGGCCCCTGGCAGTTCGGAGCCACGCAGGGTCCGGTATTCCACCAGAATGGAACCCGGCTCCATCCCCGCCGAGCGGATGTCCTCACTAAAGCTGGTGACTACCGCCCGGCTTTTTTCCACCCGGATGGAGTTGACAAAGGTGCCCTTTCCCGCTGTCCGGCGGACAATACCCTCTGCCGCCAGAGACTCCAAGGCCTTTCGGACGGTCATACGGCTGACTCCGTAGTGCTCGCAGAGCTCATTCTCCGTCATGACCTGATCCCCGGCTTTGAGCTTACCGGTCTGGATCTGGTGCCAGATCTCATCGGCTATTTCTTTATATTTCGGAATTTTATGAGACATATTCAATAAAGTTCCCCTTCCTAATTGTATATTCATTATACAGATTCGGGAACGAAAGGTCAAGCCAGAAATATCATTTTCTTCAAAATGTATATACATTTAAAGAGAGGTTGAAAATTCTATGCTTTTCAGAGGACTGAGGAAATTGGACCACAGGGCTTTTCCCGGGTTGATTGTCATTTTTTGAAAAATCAAAGGGAGAAATGAAAGAAAAGGTCTTGCATTTTGTATATACATATGATAGTATTGTCATGATAATTTGTTCCTTATGCTATACATTATAGGGAACAATAGGGAAGCGACTTGGTTTGAAAGGGGGAATTGGGGACAGCATGACAACGAACGCAAAAGCCGATCCAGAGAGGGGGATGTGTGTATGAGACGTTTTCTGACAGCGTCTCACGGCCCGTTATCAGAGGCGATCCTGAAAAGCGCCGGACTAATTGCGGGTGAGGAGACCTTCCATGGGTTCCGCTCCATCAGCGTGACCATGAGCGATTCCCGGGAAACGGTAATGGGGATGATCGACGAGATATTTTCTCAGTATGACCCGGAGGATGAGATCATCGCCATCACCGATGTATTCGGCGGGAGTATCACCAATGCCCTGACGGAATACATCACCACAAGAAAGCTCCACATCATCGCCGGGATGAACCTGGGCCTGGTGCTGGAGGCCGGCTTCTCCGATGAGAGCGTTCCGGTGGAGGAGCTGGTAAAGAACCTTCAACAGGTGGGCCATGAGCAGATCCTGTACGTCAACGATATGGCTCGGCAAGAGAACACGGAGGATGAAATATGATCAAAGCGCTTCATTTGGACGACAGACTGATCCACGGCCAGGTGGCCATCTCCTGGACTCGGTTTCTGGACGCCAACGTGCTGTTGGTGATCAATGACGCCATCGTAAACGACAACACCAGAAAGATGGCCCTGAAAATGGCGGTCCCCCCTGCGGTGAAGTACGGCTTCCGCAGTGTGGAGGAGGGCATTAACTTCCTCAACGGTCCCGACAGTCAGAAGTACCACATCATGGCCCTGGTCTCCGACCCCCAGGATGCGGCCCGGGTGGCCCTGAGCGTTCCCGGAATCCAGCGGTTGACCGTGGGCGGGGTACGGAAAAAGGCCCCTTGTATTGCCGACAATCTGAACCTGACGGGAGAGGACGTTCAGGCTCTGTTGAAGGTGGTGGACTCCGGAATCCCCGTGGGTATGCTGCCCACGCCTTCCGACAAGTTCGTCAATCTGGAGGCTTCTCTGCGAAAAGCCTCCCAATCAGGTTAAAAGGAGGAATTACATTATGTTGCTAAAAGCATTCCTGGTCGCTTTGGTTGCCGGTCTTTGTAAGATCGATAACCGTATCTTTGGCATGACCATGATCCAGCGGCCTCTGATCGTGGGCACCCTGGTAGGCTTTATCTACGGGGACCCGGTGGCCGGCATGATGTTCGGCGCCCAGTTTGAGCTGTTGAGCATGGGTCTGGTGGGGATCGGCGCCCACTCCGGCATGCCCGAAATCACCCTGGGCAGCGCCCTGTGTACCGCCTTCACCCTGGGCAGCGGTACCGGCATGGAGGTGGCTCTCACCCTGGCTCTGCCTATCTCCGCCTTCGGAACCACCATCGGTTACCTCACTTGGGTCCCCCTCAACCACATCCTCAGCGAGCGCTCCAAGAAGGCCGCCGAGGTAGCGGATACCCGGACCATGGAGATCTGCCAGTGGCTGGGCCTGTTCAACTACTTCTTCTTCCCCTTCCTGGTGGTCCTGGTGGGTATGATCGCCGGCGCGCCCCTGTTTGAAATGCTTATCGAGGTCATCCCCGAGTTCATCACCAGCGGTATCAGCGTCGCCTCCAGCATGCTGCCCGCTCTGGGCTTCGCCCTGCTCATGCAGCTTATTTACACCCGGAAGCTGGCGCCCTATCTGTTCATCGGCTTTGTGGCCGTGGCCCTGGTGGGTCTTTCCAATGTGGGCGTCGCCATTGTGGGCGGCATCTTGGCCGTTCTGGTATTCAACAATTCCGAGACTCAAAGCAAGGAGGTAAGCGTCGATGTCAACGAAATCTGAATCCAAGAAGATCACGAAGAAGGACCTCATCTCCCTCTTCTGGAGAGCCTTCCTGCTGCCCGCCTGCTACTCCATGGACCGTATGCAGGCCCCCGGCTTTGCCTACTCCATCCTTCCCGTTCTGAAGAAGCTCTATGGCGACAACAAGGAAAAGCTGGCCGAGGCCTGCTCCCGCCATTCCGAGGTGTATAACAACACCTTCGCTTGCTCTCCCTTCGTGCTTGGTATCGTAGCCGCCATGGAGGAAGAGGCCTGCGCCAACCCCGACTTTGATGTGAACTCCATCAACGCCATCAAGGTGGCCCTTATGGGTCCCCTCTCCGGTATCGGCGACACCTTCTTCTGGGGTACCTTCCGGATCATCGGCTCCGGTATCGGCGTGTCCCTGGCTATGCAGGGAAACCTGCTGGGCCCCATCCTGTTCCTCATCATCTACAACATTCCCAACTTCCTGGTCCGTTATTACGGCGTACAGTACGGCTATAAGCTGGGCACCAACTCCATCGAGACCCTGGTCTCCGGCGGCCTGATGAACCGGGCCACTACGGCGGCTGCCGTTATGGGCCTTACGGTCATCGGCGGCATGATCGCCTCCATGGTTTCGGTGAACATCGCGCTGGTAGCTAACTTCGGCCAGGACGTGACCCTGAATGTCCAGTCCATTTTCGACGATATCTGCCCCAAGATCCTGCCCTTGGGCCTGACCTTCCTTATCTATCGCTTCCTGAAGAAGGGTGTGAAGGCTACCTGGATCATGGTGGGCATCATCGTCCTGGGCATTGTCGGTAAGTTCTTCGGTATTCTGTAATAAGAAAAGGAGATTGTTATGTCGGATCATACCATGTACGAGTACGTCCACGAGACCCGCAAAGCCGCGCTGGGGATCGTGGAAAAGAGCCAAGAGCTCTGCGCCGGCTTTGCCCGGCAGTATGCTTCCAAGAAGTATTCCCGTATCTGGCTGGTGGCCTCCGGCACCTCCAATAATGCCTGCATTACTGCCAAGTACTTTATGGAGAAAACGCTGGGGATTCCCTGTGTGCTGGTCAATTCCTACAACTTTGCCCACTATGAGTCGGTTTTCTATCCCGAGACTGACCTGATGGTGGCTGTGACCCAGGAGGGGGAGAGCACCAACACCATCGACGCCATTGAGCGCGCCAACAGCATGGGTATGGACAACTTCGTGGTCACTGAGTATCTGGACAATACCTGCACCCAGATCGCCAAGGGAAAGGTCACCATCGACTGTGACCGGGAGTTTATGGGTCCCAAGACCAAGGGCTATACCTGCACCGTCCTGACCCTGTACATCATGGCCCTGGAGGCCGCCAAAGCTGCAGGAAAACTCAGCGAAGAGGAGTATTCCTCCATTAAGGCCCGTATGCACAAGACGGTGGACAACCTGGACAACGTCATCGCCGCTTCTGAGAAGTGGTTCGAGGAGAACAAGGCCGACCTGCTGCCCTGTGAGAAGTGTTATGTCATCGGCTATGGCCCCAACTGGGGCACCGCCGTGGAGGGCGCTCTCAAGAGCTTGGAGACCGTGCGCTACGCCTTCTTCTCCTTTGAGATGGAGGAGTTCCTTCACGGCCCTCTGGCCTCCATCAAGCCTGATGTGTACACCATCATCGTGGCGCCGCCCTCCTATGGCTATGAGCGGGCCAATGGCCTGTTCAAGGTCATGTTCGAGCAGCACCCTCATGTCTACTCCATCGGAGCCCAGAAGGGATTCAGCTCCTCCCATATTCTGGAGGCCCCCTTCATCAATGATGAAGACTTCTCCACCCTGGAGTACTGTGTGCCGCTCCAGTTGTTCGCTTATCTGCTCTATACCGCCAAGGGGATCGACCTGAACGTGCGCAACTATCCCCGGACCAACGGGGCTCTGCCCACCAAGGCCAAGCCTCTGCAGCGCTAAGCTGGATCCAGAAACGGAAAAGAAACGCGAAAGCTGCCGGCAGTGGGCCTCTCCCCGTGCCGGCAGTTTTGGCAAACGGAGCAAAGGAGGACGCTATGTATCGGGATACCCCATATAAAAATTATGCCCAGATTCAGGAAGCTCTGCGGAAAAAGGTTGCCGTTCTGCGGATCGCCAGGGGGAAATATACCGTCCTGCTTCAGCGGTTTGGGCAGGGACGGCCCTCCGTGGTCTTGGCCTTCCTGCTCCAGTTTGTCCTGCCGGCGGCCTTTGTGGTGGGGTGGTTTTTCTACTGCCGGGACGCTCTGGCTCTCTTTGCCCTGCCCATCTATCTGTTGCTGCCCTTTACCTTCCCTCTGGGGCAGCTCCTGTCGGGAGTCATGACTACCTTGGGACTTTTCGGCCTTATCTGGCATTGGCCCGCCTGGGGCGTATCACTTCTGGCGCCTGCCCTGCTGTCCTATTTCGGAAGCTGGGCCTGGCAGCAAAGCATTCTTATCCTGGTTTGCCGCCAGGTCCTCAATGATAAGGCTGTTTTTGAGGAATTGTGGGCCCAGGGGCTCATCGCCCTTCAGGATCAGCAGGGCCTTTATCAATGCACCCCTTCGGAGGAGAAGTAGAACGGTATGGACAACATCAAAGCGGTCATCTTTGACCTGGACGGAGTACTCATTGACTCCGAGGTCTGCTACATCAGCAAACTGTGGCATTTTGTCAAAGAGGAGTTCGGAAAAAGCGTTCCCAAGGAGGCGTTGCTGCCCATCGTGGGGGCCTCCGGCATGGCACATTTCCTGGCGGTGAAGGACTATTTGCCCCCGGATTGGGGCCGGGAGGAATATCTGGTGGGGTACCGGGCCTATCTGGCCCGCAACCCCATCTCCTATCCCGAATTATGCTTCCCCGACGTACCCGCCACCCTGGCCTGGCTGAAGGGGAAGGGCTATCGGATGGCGCTGGCTACCTCCTCCCCCCGGGATAAGGTGGAACAGAGTATCGGGGAGTGCGGACTGACCGATTATTTTGCCGCTATGCTTACCCGGGATGACGTGGAAAACTGCAAGCCGGATCCGGAGATCTATTTGAAAGCTCTGCAAAAGCTGGACCTCTCTCCAGAGCAATGTCTGGTGGTGGAAGACTCCTCCATCGGTATCGCTGCCGCCAAGGCTGCAGGGATAGCGGTGGCCGCAAGGCGGGAAAACCGGTATCCTATGGATCAGTCCCAAGCGGACTATTTTCTGGAGCAGATCGGGGACCTTCCTAATTTGCTTACTTCGGCTTAAGATGAAAGATCTGCTTGCATCTTTTGGATACGGAATAATGAAGGCAGGGAGCATTCCCTGCCTTCATTATTGTTTATTATGAAATGGTTGATACCCTCTGTTGTTTCGGCGAAAACTGCTGAATATGGAACCCTTTTTGAAACTGATATTCTATTTTGTCGTTTTTTTCCATTTTTCTTCTGCTTTAGTGTGATAGTAGTGTAGTCACAAGAAAGGGTCAATTTGAAATGCATGATTCGACAAAAATCTACCTCAATTTGAGGCACGTTTCTCTATCGCATATTGTCTGGTCCGACAAGCATAGATTTTCGCGGGAGGCGATGGAGGAATGGAAGGTTCAAAGGGGGCGGCCCAAAAGATACTTTGCACCGTGCAGGTGCAGTGTACCAGAGAAAAAACCGTGAAGGAATTGCTAACGGAACTTTTACTCAAAAAGGCCGAAAATTTGACCTGTAACGGAAAGACAGATAAAATATAAATAGAATCGTTGTGGGTCGATTGGACTTGGAAAGGAGGCAATATGCAGTCCAATCGCAAAAAATACCAAGCAGGTCTCTATATGCGCCTTTCCAAGGATGACGGCGTGGGAGAGAGCTCCAGCATTACCACACAGCGGAAGATCCTCCGGGCCTACGCCGAGGAACATGGATTTTCCATCTATGACGAATACATAGACGATGGGTGGAGCGGGACCAATTTTGAACGCCCGGAGTTTAAGCGCATGATCTCGGACATTGAAGTGGGACAGGTCGATTTGGTGTTGACCAAAGACCTGTCCCGGCTGGGGAGGGACTATATCACGGCGGGGCAGTATACCGAGATCTATTTTCCCTCAAAGGGAGTTCGCTATATTGCCATCAATGATGGGTACGATTCTGACAGCCCATATACGGATATAGCCCCCTTCAAAAATGTCATCAACGAGATGTACGCCCGTGATACCTCCCGGAAGATCCGCTCCGCTTTTTCCGCTAAAATACAGGAGGGCGGCTACATTGGGAATTTTGCCCCCTACGGCTACCAGAAGGATCCGGGAGACAAGAACCATCTGGTCCCGGACCCGGTGACGGCTCCCATCGTACAGCGGCTCTTTCGGCTGGCGGAGGCGGGGACAGGGCTTTCAGAGATCGCCCGCCTGCTCAACGGAGAGGGAGTAGCTACCCCGGCGGTATATCGCTGTATGACCCACCCCTATCTGAAGATGGAGGACTACACAAGAAGAAGGGAATGGAACCCGGCGGGCGTCTCAAAGCTCCTGCGAAATATGACCTACTTGGGGCACACCGTTCAAGGGAAAACCACAAAGGTATCTTTTAAGAGCGATCTTACCCTGCGAAATCCCAAAGAGGATTGGGTTATTGTGGAGAATACCCATGAGGCTCTTGTGGGGGAGGAATCCTTCTCTGTGGTTCAGAGGATTATGCAAAGCCGCACCTGCCGCAAGACAAAAGGCTTTCGCAATATCTTTTCCGGCCTTGCCAAATGTGCCGATTGCGGGCGGAATATGTCAGCCACAGGCACTCGAAAAAAAGGGGCCATAGCAAACCTTGTTTGCGGTGGCTACAAGCTCTATGGGAGCTCGGAGTGCTCCAACCATGCTATCGACTATAAAACACTGTATCATATCGTTTTAGAGGCCATACAGGCAGAGATTGCATTGAGTGCGGAGGAACGCCGGAAGCTGGTGGAGGACCTTTATCAATCGAAGCAAAGCCGGGAGGCGGAGCATGACCGGGACAGGGAAATCACTGCCTTGCAGCGCCGGGAAAAGGAACTGGATGGAATCGTTGAAAAACTGTATGACGACCATTTAAGCGGGCTTATTTCGGATTCCCGGCTGCGTAAGTTGCTGGAGAAATACGAGGGTGAGGCAGAGATGGTACAGAAACAGCTTGCCGCCCTGGAAAAGCCGCCCCAATCTACCCCGGACCCCAGACAGACCTATGAACAATTTTACAGGCTGGTAAAGGAGTATACGGATGTAGAGACCCTTGACCCTGAACTCCTGTTCAAGCTGATTGAAAAAATTGAGATCGGACAGGGCTTCTATCAAAAAACAGAAACGGGGCGGGTCAAGGTACAGACGGTCAAGATATGGTTCCGGTTTATGACCCAGGAGCGGGAGTATCAATACACAGCATAAAACGCGTTCCCTTTTTGACCATCCATGTGCATGGGCTTTGGCTGCAATGCGGCAGGCATTGTGGGCTGCCGCATCATCGACTCGCCCCGGGAGCGTTTGCTGGCCATCCTCACCAACAATTTTGTGCCCTGCAACGGGCGGTTCCCCACCCTGATCGCCATTCTCACCATGTTTTTTGTGGGCTCGGCTGGAGGCTGGGGGACTTCGGCCCTGTCTGCCCTGCTGCTGACGGGCGTTATCCTGTTGGGGGTAGGGCTCACCTTTGCCGCCACCTGGCTGCTGTCCGTCACGGTGCTGAAGGGGGAGCCGTCCTCCTTTACTCTGGAGCTTCCCCCCTACCGAAAGCCCCAGGTGGGAAAAGTCATCGTCCGCTCCATCTTTGACAGGACCCTTTTCGTCCTGGGCCGGGCGGCGGCGGTGGCGGCTCCGGCCGGGCTGCTGATCTGGCTCATGGCAAATGTGACGGTGGGCGGTGCCACCCTGCTCAGTCATTGCGCCGCCCTGCTGGACCCCCTGGGGCGGGTCATGGGAATGGACGGAGTGATCCTCATGGCTTTTATCCTGGGTTTTCCCGCCAACGAGATCGTGGTACCCATCATCCTCATGGCCTATCTGGCCCAGGGAAGCCTTTTGGAAATGGGGAGTCTTGCCGAAATGAAGGCCCTTTTTCTGGCGAACGGTTGGACGTGGGTCACCGCCGTCAACGTGATGCTGTTTTCCCTGATGCACTGGCCTTGCTCCACCACGCTGCTCACCATCCGCAAGGAGACGGGAAGCTGGAGGTGGACTGCCCTGGCGGCGGCCTTACCCACGGCGGTGGGGGCGGGAGCCTGTATCCTGTTTACTGCTCTGGCCCGGCTGCTGGGAGGGTAAATACGCAAAAAAGCGGCCCCATGGACGTCCATGGGGCCGCTTTTTTGCATGTTTTCAGGAAAGGGAGGCTGCAAGCCCTCTGGCCCGCCCGCAGGCGTCGGCCATGATGATCCGGCTGTCGCCGCCTTTGGCGTCCAGGCCGTCGGCGGCAACGCAGGCGTAGCTGTCAAATCCAAAAAACTTAGACATGGCCTCCAGGTAGCGGCTGCCCTGCTCCAGCCCGCTGTTCTCATACCGTTCCCCCCGGGTGGTGAGAAAAATGAGCCGGGAGCCCCGGCAGGAGCCAAAAATCCCGTCGGCGTCGCAGCCGAAGGTGATTCCCTTGACGGATATATTCTCAATATAGACCTTCAGTATGGCGGGAAAGCTCAATTCCCAAAGAGGGGCGGCAAAGACCACCGCGTCAGCCTGGGCGAACTGCTGGGCGTAACAGAACCGGGGGTGGTTCAACTGCCCTTCCTCCACCAGCTTCTCCCGCCGGGCAAAGTTGGCCCCGGTGAGAGGGACCATGCCCTCCGCCTCCGGACTTATGGTGGTGACATGGAACTGCTTTTGATTCAAACCCTCCAAAAAGGCGTCAATTAGCTTCCGGGTCCGGGATTCCTTTCCCCGGACGCAGCAGTCTACCAGTAAAAGCTCTTTCACAGCGTTTCTCCCTTCTCCATTCGTACGAAGGCCTCCAGGGCCACGGTGATCTCGTTCTTCTCTCCCTGGGCCGTGAGGCTGGCCCCGTCGGCATAGGAGCCGATGCTCTCGGCGGTATCATTGCCCCAGATGACCACGTTGTTGAGGATGCTGGCGGCCTTCATGCCCCGGATGGCGGCAATGGTCAGCAGGGTGGCGGTCTCCATGTCCGCTCCCAAAACGCCCCGCTTGGACATCTCCCCGCTCACATCGTATTCTGGCTCCAGATAGAGGGCGTCGTGGCTCCGGGCGATGCCCACGTGGTGGCGGAAGCCCATCTCCCTGGCGCTGCGGACGCAGGCCGCCAGCAGGTCGGGGTCGGCTACGGCGGGATACTGGGGGGGCACATAGGCGGCGGAGGTGCCGTCGTCCCGGACTGCGCCGCTGGCAATGACCAGGTCGCCCAGGCCAATGCCTTCCTGCAGGGCGCCGCAGGAGCCGATGCGGATGGCGCACCGGATACCGATATGGTTCAGCTCCTCTACCCCGATGGCGGTGGAGGGCCCGCCCATGCCGGTGGACATGGCCAGCACAGGCACCCCTTTGTAGGTGCCCCGGAGGGAGCGGTATTCCCGGTTGAATTGCAGCTCCTCCACATTTTCCAGTTGCTGGGCGATGCGGCCTACACGGGCCGGATCACCGGGGAGAATGGCGTATTTGATATTGAGAGTTTCATCCAGCTGGATATGAGGCTGTACCATAAAAGGAACCCCCTTACTTCATTTGGTGGCTTTATTATACTGGTTTTGACAGAGAACCGCAAGAGGAGAGGGGGATTTTCTGCCAAGGGTCTCCGCCCTTGCCTTTTTTGGAGGCCTGTGGTAAGATAGAGCTAACCGGAACAAATGGGGGGCGGCGAAGGTGGCGGTAAAAATTCAGGAATCGGCGGAGGATTATCTGGAGGCTATCCTGATTTTGAAAAACGAAAAGGGGCTGGTCCACTCCATCGATGTGGCCCGCCGGCTGGAGTTCTCTAAGCCAAGCGTCAGCCGGGCGGTGAAGCTGCTGCGGGAGGAGGGCCACGTAACCATGTCTGCCGACGGCGCGTTGGAGCTCACCGCCACGGGCCGGGAAATCGCGGAGCGCATCTATGAGCGGCACCGCCTGCTCACCCTGTGGTTTACCGAGCTGGGGGTCAGCGAGGCCCAGGCTGCCCAGGACGCCTGCCGGGTGGAGCACGACATCAGCGCGGAAACATTCCAAAGGCTGAAGGAGCATTTCGGTGGGAGCGAAAAAATATAGTTGACAAAGTTACCGCAGGTGTGGTAACATATTGCTTGCGCTAAAGGGCGTAAATGCACGAGTGGTGGAATTGGTAGACTCGCCGGCTTCAGGTGCCGGTGCTCGCGAGGGCGTGTGGGTTCGAGTCCCACCTCGTGCACCAAGCAAGACAAATCCGAACCTAACCCCCATCGGGGACGGGTTCGGATTTGTTCTCTATTTCGAGACTTACGAAAGCACCCATTTTAGAAACGGTGTTGTCAAGCGGCCCACTTCAAAACCGAGAGGGCCACGTAAGAAAAAGCTAATGGCGGGATGAAAAGAGGGCGGCGGTATCATTGATACTGCCGCCCTTTCGCTTTAGCGTTCAGCCCGTGCCTCCTGTTCACGTTTCCAAGCCTCAAATGCCAGCTTCCCCTCCTCGCTTTCATAGAACGCCTGAATGTGAGGGAACAGGCACCGGGCAAGAGCGTCCATTTCGTGCTGGGGAATGTTCAGGTAGGTTTTACGCATTTTAATCAATCCCTATATTTAGTATAGGTTTGAAATTTATAAAAATCGTTTTCAGCGGTTAGCGGGGAGCACCCCGCTAATCCCCCGGTGGTGCTTAATCCTTACCGTTTGTTTCTTATACGGCAAGTGGGTCAACAGGACTTTGCTCTGCTTCTTCCACCCACGCAGGGAGCGAGGGACGAGGGCGAGGCAGCTTGTCAAGTACCGTGTCAACGCCAAGGTCTGAATTTGGATAATCGGTCAGGGTGCGTAGACGGTTTAGGATTTGCCGATAATCCGAGGGGGAAACGGTGAGCCACTGGACATAGTTCCCCATGTATTGCTCCAACTTTTGGCGGGTCTTGCGGCCCAGCCGGGTTAAGTCTATGTTCCCGGCGAGAATACCATCCAGCAAAGCCCGCTCTGTGTCGGTCAGGTGGGCCAGCTCGTCAAGCTGGGCTTGCCGGGCTTTGATTACATATGCCTTTGGCCAGCGAATTTCTTTATAGGGCGTGGCGGGGTCTATCGTAAGTTCCAACCGTGTGAGAGGTGTGTTAAGTCTGCTTTCGAGAGACTTATTATATAATTTCACGCGAGTTTCAGTTGACCGCCTTCCAAGATATTGGGTGCGGTCTGTCTGGCTCTTGCGGATCTCCGTATAGGCCCGGTGATCTTTCAGCAGCTCCACATCGGCCCGGTCTGCTTCGAGGTCAATGGCGAGGTCGAACCGTCGAACTGTTGTGCGGAATTTCTTGCACGTCATATTCAGATAACCAAGGATGATTTGAAACACTTGATGGCGTACACAATGATTTGGATTTACGTCAAGGCGGATTCGCCCAAAGTTCGGCTTGACCTCGTTCAGACCAAGGCCGATGTAGAACGAGCTGCCGTCTGCAAATGCCAAGGTCAGGTTTTCCCGGAAAGTTCCAATACGAAGGCTGGGCCAGTGGCGAGTGTTTACGGCATAGCGCAGGTCGAGGGCGGAGAGCATTTTGGCAAATTCGTCACGGTCTTTGGGATTGCTCATGTAGTAGTCTATGACAAGGCCATCTATGGAGAGGGTCAGGCCGTCATTTGTTTGGATTGGTCGATAGTAGTCCATAGTAGAGCAAGTGTCTGGTTCGGATTTAGGTGCGGGTACTGCACCAAAAATGACCCCGACCAAAGGTCGGGGTCATTTTTTATTCCTTGGACGGGGGAGGAGCTGTGGTTTTGTCCCCGACTTTATGATAAAAACGGGAGTTAAGATGTTTTGCTCCGGTACCCAAACTGGAATACCAGGAAGGTGAGGGCCACCAGAATGGAATTGACAATCATAGCCTGGGTATAGAGCCCCGCGTCCGCCGTCATGCCCATGAGGGAATTAAATCCCACGCTGCCCAGAGCGGCAAAGACTCCGGTGAAAGCAGAGGCGCTGGCGCTGTATTGGGGGAACTCCTGACAGGACAGAACAATGCGGGAGGTGAACATAGCCCCGCTGATAAGGCCGTACAGGAAGGTCCCCGCCAGCCAGACCATGGGCCGCTGGACCAGCAGCAGGACAATGAGCAGCAGAGAGGACAGGAGGGATGCCCATTTCAGGTAAACAGCCGCCCCAATCTTCTCCGAGATGGCGGCAAGGACGATACGGCTCAGGATCATGCCCAGATAAAGGGCGGTCATAATGGTGGAGCAAAATTCTACGGTGTAGACCGTGCTGTCCAGCCAGTCCAGGTAGGTGGACAGCCAGATGGTCACATAGTATTGTCCCGCGATCAGGATGCTGGTGACGCTGAGCCAGATGAGGTTCCGGCTGCGGAACATATCCCGGTAGGGGATGTGGACGGTACGGAGGGTGCCGCCTTGTTCCTCCACCGCCGTGGGAGGATAGCCCATGATGCGCAGGACGGTTATGGCCAGGACCCCCGCCAGAGCCATAGCTCCGCCCGCCGCGAAGTAGGCCAGGGACCAGCCCCCGGCGGAATAGCAGGCGGCGGCGAACTTGGGGGCCGCCATGCTGCCGATAGCGTAGAGGGTGTGAAGGATAGAGATATACCTGGCCCGGTGGCTGCCGTAGAGGTCGGAGATATAGCTGGCACAGAGGTTATCCAGAAGGCTTCCCACGATACCCAACACCAGGCGGATTCCCAGCAGGACGGCGTAGGTGGGGGCGCAGCCGTGAAAAATGAGGATCAGGCCAAAAGTTGCCGCCAAAAGGGTCAGCAGCTTCCCCTTGTCCAGCCGGTCCACCACAAAAAGGGCCACCACCATGGCAAAGGCGTTGGCCGATTCATAGACCACATTCAGCGCCGAGGCCTGGGTCAGATTCAGGCTGTAGTGGGTGATGATGCCGGGCAGCAGAGTGCCCAGCATACAGGTGGACAGGGCGAAGCCGCCCATAAAGACAAAGGTGAAAATGGTGGCGGTCAAAAGCTGTCTGCGCCGATGCTCCTTCATGGAATAACCTTCTTTCTGCAAAAACCGGGCGGGACAAGGCTCAGCCTCGTCCCGCCCGGCCTTTGATTGAAAATCAAGGGGGGAAACCCCGCGTTAGGAATACTGCTCCAGAGTCTCCAGCATGACCTGGTCAAACCGGGCGGCGTCTAACTCCAGGGCTACCTCCACATTGGGGGCTTCTCCCTTGGGGAGCGGCTCAAAGAGCCGTTGGTGCTCAATGTCCGCCTGGGGGCGGTCGGCACGGAAGCCCCGGGTGTCGCAGAGGGTCATGCCCCGGGTAAATTCCCCCTTTGTTTCTACCACCACGTGCATTTTGGCGCTTTTGGTGATAACGGCGGGGTCTATCATCCACATGACCGCACAGGCATCGCAAAAGCTGTCCCGTCCCGGCTTGCCCTCCCGGTCGCCAAAGAGCAGGGCGGCGAACTGGGCCGCCGGATTCGGGATGGCCCGGACCCGCTCCCGCATTTCAGCGGTGACCACCTGCTGCCGGGTCAGGTTAAGCCCCACCATGCGGATGGGGATGCCCGATTCAAATACCAGCTTGGCGGCCTCCGGGTCCACAAAGATATTGAACTCTGCCGCCGGGGTGGCGTTGCCCGCGGTGGTGCTGCCCCCCATGGTGAGAATTTCCGGAATGCGCTGGGCCAGCCGGGGTTCCTTCAAAAGGGCGTGGGCAATGTTGGTGAGGGGACCCAGGGTAATGAGGGAGACGTCGTCCCTTGTCATAAAGGTCTCAATGAGAAAATCCACCGCGTGCTGCTTTTCCAGGGGTTTCTTGGGCTCCGGGACCTGGATGCTTCCCAGCCCCCCGGAGCCGTGGACATAGGAGGCGTCCTGGAGGGGCACCAACAGGGGCCGGGCATAGCCCGCAAAGACGGGCACATCGGCGTAGCCTGCTACCTCGGTCACATAGCGAGTATTCCGCTGGGTGTTCTGAAGGCCCACGTTGCCCCCCACAGTGGTGATGCCCACCACATCCAGCCGCTTAAGGCAGAGGAGAAGGGCCAGGGCGTCGTCCACGCCGGTGTCGCAGTCAATGACGACCTTGCGTTTGTCTGCCACGGCTTATTCCTCTTTGCCGGCGGCCTGGCCGGACTCCACCTTACGCACTCTGCGGATGGCTACCAGGCCGGTAATACCCAGGGCAATGATGGTAGCGGCGTAGGGGATCATCTCCAGGAACTCGGTGGGGAAGTTGGTCTGGTTCTTCATGGTGGTGGACAGCTCCTGACAGAAGCCGAAGAGAAGGGAGGCCAGAGCGGAGCCAATGGGCTCGCCGTTGGCCATATTCTGGGCGGACAGGCCGATATAGCCCCGGCCGTTGGCCATGCCCTTCATGAAGAAGGTGACAAAGCTCATGGACAGGAACGCCCCGCTGAGGCCGGTCATAACGCCGCAGATGGAGAAGGAGATGTAGCCGATCTTGGGCACGGAAATACCCACGGACTCGGCGGCGTGGGGGTTCTCGCCCACTGCGCGGATGCGCAGGCCCAGCCGGGTCTTTTTCAGCAGCACCCACACCAGGAACACGCTGAGGATGGCGAGCCAGGTGAGAAGGCTCTGACCGGAAATGATCCGGCCAATAATGGGGATATTCTCCACGCCGGGAATGTCAATGTTGGGGATCTGATAGGAACGGAAAGCGCCGGCGGTGGTGGACTTCTCGCCCGTCAGCACGTACATCAGGAATATGGTACCGCCCGTAGCCGCCAGGTTAAAGGCGATACAGGTCAGGTACAGGTCTGCCTTGCCAGAGATGCTGGCAAAGGCAATGATAAGTCCGGAAACCAGGCCTACGGCAATGCCGCCCAGCAGGCCGACCCACATATTGCCGCTATAGTGGGCGCAGATCACGGCTCCCAGGGCGGACCAGAGGATCATGCCCTCAAGGCCCATGTTGAACATACCCGCCTGCCGGCAGATCAGAGCGGCGAGAGCGGCGAAAATGAGGGGGGTGGAAAGCCGAATGGCGTCAGCGATAAATGCTACCCAATCTATACTCATACCGTAACTCTCTCCTTTCTTAAGCTGCCGTATTGGCTTGCTGCTTCTGCTTCTTCTCGGCTTCTTCCTTCTCGGCAGCCTTGAAGATGAGCTTGTTCTTGGTGCCGGACATGAAGGACTCGGCGGCGATCAGCAGGATGATGATGCCCTGGATGACGGTGATGAACTCCTTGGGGATGTCGCCGGAGGTGTTCACCACGTCGGCGCCGATGCGGATATAGGCAAGGAACAGGGCGCCGATGGGGACCAGAGCCGGGTTCTTCTTAGCCAGCACCGCCACCAGCAGGCCGTCAAAACCATGCTGGGTGGTGGCTGTCCACTGGAAGCGGGTGTAGTTGCCCAGCATTTCGGTGGCGCCGGCGATGCCCGCTACGCCGCCGCCCATGAGCTGGGCGGCAAAGGAAATGCCCACCGCGGACAGGCCCACGGCCTCGGCAAACTGGGGATTTTCGCCTACCAGGCGCATTTTCCAGCCAAAGCTGGTCTTGTAGAACAGCACCGCCACCGCAATGATGCAGACCACTGCGATGATAACGCCGGATTGAATCCGGAAGGCGCCGAAGATACGGGGCATCTGGGCGCTTTCAGGGGTCTCCAGAGAGGCAATATAGGCGATGGTGTTGTCCTTCATATGATACCGCATGACCCAGGTGGCGAAGAAGCCGATGATGCTGTTGAGCATCAGGGAGACCACTACCACGTTGGCGTTGAATTTCCGCTCCATAATGGCGGGAATAAAGGCCATGGCCACGCCGGTGAGAATGGCGATGAGGAACAGCAGGGGCAGCATTACCGGAGCGGGGAGGGCGTTGCCTACCTTAACGGCCACAAAGGTGACCATACAGGCCGACAGCATAAAAATGCCCTCGGGAACCAGGTTGAAGCGGTTGACCGCGTACATAAAGCACATGGACAGGCCGCAGATGGTAAAGGGGATGGCCAGGTTGATGACGCTGCCGATCCGGCGGGGGGAGGAGAAGGGTCCCAGAATAAACTGGCGGACGATATAGACAGGGTCGTCGCTGATGGCGAAAAGGATGATAAGAGCTACCGCGTAGGCGATGAGAAGGCCTACCAGAGTTCGGACCACTTCCATCGTGGTTTCGATGCGTTGCGTCTTGCTCACAGTAACCCCTCCATTTCTTCCTGTGTCATTTCCCGCACGCCCAGCATGTACTCGCCCAGGGTGTCCTCCGAGACCTGGTTGGCCTTGGGGAAGGCGGCGGCGATCTTGCCCTTGCGCATGACCAGAAGCCGGTCGGAGCACTCCAAAACCTCATTGAGGTCGGCGGAGATCAGCAGACAGGCCACATTTTCCTCCCGGGCTTTGCGAACGATGGTCTTGCGGATCATTTCAGCGGTGCCTACGTCGATGCCCCGGGTGGGCTGGCAGGCCAGCAGGAAATTGGCGCCGGAGGTAAACTCACGGGCTACCACCACCTTCTGGATGTTGCCGCCCGAGAGCATACGCACCGGCTCGTCGGGGCTGTCGCAGGCAATTTCAAAATCCTTGATGTACTGGTCCACCAGGGCGTCAATTTTCTTGGCGTCCATGAAAGGACCTTTTTTGAACTCCTTTTTGGCAAAGCGGTCGGCCACAATGTTCATCTTGATGGACATATTGCCGGCTACGCCCTCCACCATCCGGTCCTCGGCAATGTAGGCCATGCCCAGGTCCCGGATTTCCCGGACGGACTTGCCCTTGATGGGGGTGCCGTTCAGCAGGACCTCGCCGGAGGCAAAGGAGCCAAGGCCGCTGAGCACCTGGCTCAGCTCGGTCTGACCATTGCCCTCCACGCCGGCGATGCCGACCACCTCTCCGGCGTGAATGTCAAAGGAAATGCCGTCAATGACATTTTTGCCGATGGAGTTAATTTTGACCAGATCCCGGATGGACACCACAGGGGCGCCCAACTTGGGGTCCTCTTTTTCGATTTTAAGTACCACGTCCCGGCCTACCATCAGTTTGGAAAGGGAGGCCTGGGTCAGGTCGCTGGTATCATGTGAGCCCATGCAGGTGCCGTGGCGCAAAACGGTGACCCGGCTGCAGATGTGCATGACCTCTTCCAGCTTATGAGAGATAAAAATGACGGAAACTCCGTCATCCCGGAGGATAAAGAGTTGCTCGAACAGCTCCTCGGTCTCCTGGGGGGTAAGGACGGCGGTAGGCTCGTCCATAATCAGAATCTTGGCGCCCTTAATGAGGGCCTTGAGGATTTCCACTTTTTGCATTTGTCCCACGCTCAGGTCCGAGACCTTTGCCCGGGCGTCGATCTTAAAGTTGTACTTGTCGGCAATGGCCTGGGTGTCGGCCACAGCCTTTTCAAAGTCGTACAGGCCGTTCTTGACGGGCTCTACGCCCAAGGTAACATTTTCCGCCACAGTCAGGGAAGGCAGCAGCATAAAGTGCTGATGGACCATGCCTACGCCTTTGTGGATGGCGTCCAGAGGATTGGCGATCTTTTCCTCTTTTCCGCTGATAAAAATTTTCCCCTCGTTGGGAAGCTCCATGCCAAAGAGAATTTTCATCAAAGTCGTCTTGCCCGCGCCGTTTTCGCCCACCAGACCGTGGATCTCGTTTTTCTGAACGGCAAGGGTCACGTCTTTATTGGCAATAAAGCCGTTGGAGTAGATTTTCGTAATGTTCTGCATTCGCAGCACTTCATCTGCCATTTGGTACCCTCCCTCTATTCGGAAAGGGCCGGCAGCAGCGGGCGCTGCCGGCCCTTCTCCTCTTATTTCAATAGCTGGGGTAAAAGAATGGGGATTAACTTACTTTGCGGCGTTGACGTAGTCCATGTACTCGGCCTCGGAAGCGAAGTCAAAATAGCTCTTGATCTTCAGGTCGCCGCTCTTGACCTTCTCGGCCACGCCGGCCATCTCGTCGCGGAGATCGGCGGGGACGTTCTTCTGGAAGAACTCATTGTCCACATAGCCCACGGCGGCGTCAGCCAGACCCAGGGTCATGCCCTTGCCCCAGACGTCCTCGCCGGCCTCAACCTGATGGAAGAAGGCGATGAAGGAGTTGCCGACCTCTTTCAGCATGGAGGTGAGGATCACGTCGGCCTTCTCGGGGTTGGCGCTGTCCTTGTAGGTCTGATACTGGTCGGAGTCCACGCCGATGGCCCAGGTGCCGGTCTCCATGGCGGCCTCGAACAGGCCGTCGCCGGAGCCGCCGGCCACCTGATAGAACACGTCGGCGTTGTTGTTGCGCTGCTGGTCCAGGCACAGGTTCTTCATGATGACGGGATCGCTCCAGGAGCCGCAGGCGGCGGTGACCACCTTGCAGTTGGGATCCTTGGCCTTGACGCCCTCAATGAAGCCGGTGACGAAGTCGTTGATGACGGGGTTCTCCATGCCCACGTTGACAGCAACGGTGCCGGTCTTGCTCATGCCGGCGGCCATCATGCCCACCAGGTAGGAGCCCTCGTTCTGGGCGTAGGAGATGTAGGAGACGTTCTCATGGCCGGTCAGATCGGGAGAGTCGTCGAACACCAGGAACTTGGCGTCGGGATACTCGGGAGCAATGGCCAGGAAGTTGCCGGTATAGGTGGAGGAAGCCACCAGATACTCATAGCCCTGGTCCAGAGCATCGCGGATGAAGTCGTCGTACTTGTCGGCGTTGGAGGAGTCACCGGTCTCGATGGTCTTGACCTCCCAGCCCTCGGACTCCAGGGTGTCCATGCCCCGCTTGCCGGAGTCGTTGAAGGACTTGTCGCCCAGGTTGCTCACGATGTAGGCGATCTTGCCCTTGCTGCCGGCGGCGTCGCCGCCCTCGGGTGCCTTGCTTTCCTCGGTCTTGCCGCCGCCGCAGGCGGTCAGCGCCAGGGACAGGACCATGGTGGAAGCGAGGATAGTGCTGAGCAGTTTCTTGTTCATGTTTGAGTTCCACTCCTTTTGTTATTTTGAACAAACTTTTCTCGAGGGAGAAAAGGAAGTCCCAGTTTTTTGGAGGGCGTTACCCCTCATGATGGGTCAAATCCCGGACCCATTTCATGGACCGGACCCGGAGGATGCCTACGATGGCCTCCAGAGCGATGATGGCTTTGAGAATAGCCACCACCGACACAGGCGGGGCGTTCCAAAGGAAGGCTGCAGCCGCCGCCAGAGGGATACAGAGCATCCACATGATGACGATGTCGGAATAAAAACCCGTTTTGCCGTCCCCGCCCGCCCGGAGAATGCCGATCATGCCGGTCATTTCCAACAGGGAGAAGGGCCAGATACAGGCGATGACCACCATGAACTGCCGCGCGTAGGCCACCGCATCGGGTTCTAAATTGTAAAGGGAAAGGAAGGGCGTCCGGGCCAGCAGGGTGATGCAGCCCAGACCTGCGCCGATGCCCGCGCCCACCAAAAGCATGGACCGGGCCTGCCGCTTCACCGCGTCCCGGTGGCCCATGCCGATGGTCTTGCTCATGACCACGCTGCAGGCGTTGAGGTAACCGTTGCCCACGCTGGCACAGAGGTTATAAAGGACCATGGACACGTTGTATCCCGCCACCACGCTGGTGCCCAGCTGGCCGGTAATCATGCTTCCGGTGCTGGTGCCCAGGGACCAGATCATCTCGTGGGCCACAATGGGGGCGCCCACTTGAAAAAGGTCCCGGCCCAACTGCTTGTCCCGCCGTTTCAGGTCAAAAAGGCGGAAGCAGAGCCGCTTTTCCAGCTTGAAAAGGTAGACGCCGCAGATACAAAGCTCCAGAAGCCTTGCGGTGACGGTGCCCACGGCGATGCCCGTGACCCCCAGCCGGGGAAAGCCGAACTTGCCGTAGAGCAGACAGTAATCCAAACCGATGTTGACGGAGTAGGAAATAAGATTGGTGACCAGAACCACCTGGACCTTCTCCACGCCCCGGCACCCGGCAAAGATCATGACGCTGAGGGCGCAGGGCAGATACATCCAGGCTACCTTGCGAAGGTAAGAGGCGCTGAGGGCCAGGACCTGGGGGTCCTTTAAGTAAATCCGCATCACTGCCTGGGGGAAGGACATGACCACCAGGGTGAAGCACAGTCCGAACAGGGCAATGGTCCGCAGGGCGGTAGCCAGCACGGTGCGGATGGCCTCCATATTCCGCTGGCCCCAATACTGGGCAATGAGAACGCAGCAGCCTACGGCAAATCCGTTGCAGACGGTGTAGTAGACGAAAAAGACCTGGTCGGCTTGGGTGACGGCGGTCATTTGAAGCTGGTCGATGCTGCCCAGCAGGATACTGTTGACCGTATCCACGCTGATGCGGAGAAGCTGTTGGAGCATGATGGGCAGGGCCAGGGAGAAAATATTGGCGTATAACTGCCTGTCCCGAATCAAAAAACCCTCGTTCATTTTTCCAGCGCGCTGCGGGAAATGGTCTCCACCAGCCAGTTGCGGAACATGGGCACGTCAATGTCCAGAGCCACGGACACATTGGGAGCCTTGCCCGTTTTTCCCCTCAAGTCCACAAAGGTATGGCCGGAGGTATAGGTCCCGGTGTGCTCCACGTCCACGAAGCAGTCCTTACAGGTCAGACACTGGGGGCAGAGGGCGGCGGCCAGGGCCAGCGCGTCGTGCATCACCGCGTCCTCGCCGCCCTGGTCCCGGCGGAGAAACATAAATTCCAAAAGGTCGGCGGTCAGATTGGCCGCTTTGGTGTCCGCTTTGCGAAGGGCGGCGGCGTCAGATTCCACCATGACGGCCTTCAATGTCACGTCCAGACCCACCATGGTCATGGGGATGCCGCTCTGGGTTACGATGTGGGCTGCCTCCGGGTCCACCCAGATATTGAATTCCGCCGTGGGCAGCACGTTTCCGCCGCGAACAGCCCCGCCCATGAACCAGATGTGTTTGATAAGGCCGGGAAGGTCCCGGTGGTTGCAAAGGGCGATGGCGATATTGGTCATGGGACCAATGACCAGCAGCTCCAGCTCACCCTTGCAGGCTACGGCGGTATCATAAATGAGTTCCGAAGCCACCCGGAGGTCAAAGTGGGACTTCTGGGCGGCGGGCAGCTCGATGGAGCCCAAGCCCTTCTTGCCGTGGGTGCCGGAGGCGGTCTTGGAGACCGGATCCCCGCACAGCAGGGGCCGGGTTGCGCCGTGGGCCACGGGGATGTCCCGGTCCAGGTATTCCATCAGGTCCAGGTTGTTCTGGCTGGTGTAGATTTCCAGCACGTTGCCGTTTACCGAAGTGACGGCCTTCACGTCCACCTGGGGGCTGTATAGGGCCGCCATGATGGCGATGGCGTCGTCGGTACCGGTGTCGCAGTCAATGAGAAAGGGCCGCTTATCCATAGAATGAATCCTCAAATTCTTGTTTTTTGGGTGGCTCTGTCAAGTTACGAAGCGGGCTGGACGCTCGGTCGCTTTCGCTCCGTCTCGGCCTGGTCTCCGGGCTGCTTTGCAGCCCTGCGCTCGGCCTCGCTTCGTTCCAAGCTCCCTCGCAGCCCACTTCTCCGCTTTTCTTTTTACGCCAGGGAGAGGGCGACCTCCATCATCTGGGTGAAGGCGGTCTGCCGCTCCTCGGCGGTGGTGATCTCATCGGGGCCGTCGGAGATGGTCAGGATACACAGGGCGTTGACTCCCGCGGCGGCGGCGTTGGTGTAGAGGGCAGCGGACTCCATCTCCACCGCCAGCACACCCATTTCGGGCCAGGTCTTGCCGTGAGGCAGATCCACGCCGTAGAACACGTCGGAGGAGAGAATATTGCCCACATGGTACTGGAAGCCCAGGGCCTTGGCGGCGGCTACGGCCTTTTCCAGCAGCTCAAAGCTGCAAATGGGGGCAAAGGTACCGGGGAGGCCCTGCATGGCCACATAGTTGCTGGTGGTGCAGGCTCCCTGCCCAAAGACCATTTCCTTCACATGGACGTAGGGCTGGAGGGTCCCGGCGGTGCCGATGCGGATCAGGTTCTTGCAGCCGTAAATGTGGATCAGCTCATAGCTGTAGATGCCCATAGAGGGGCAGCCCATGCCGGTGCCCATCACGGAGACGGGGCGGCCCTTGTAAGTGCCGGTAAAGCCCAGCATACCGCGGGTGCCGTTGAACTGCTTCACGTTTTCCAGATAGGTATCCGCAATGAACTTGGCCCGGAGGGGATCGCCGGGGAGCAGGATGGTTTCCGCGATCTCGCCCACCTGGGCGGCAATGTGGGGGGTGGGGGCAACAAGTTTAGCCATGGGAATGCTCCTTTCAAAGATAAATAAACTTCCAGATCGTCAATGGGTTTCCCCAAATTTCTGGACTTCCGCCCAGGTGGGGATGGAGACGGCGGCGCCTTTTACTCCGATGGCCAGGGCGCTTGCCATACTGGCGGTGTGGAGGGCCTCCTGGGGGGAGAGGCCTTTGGCGAGGGAGGCCAGGAAATAGCCGCAGAAGGTGTCTCCCGCTCCGGTGGTATCTACCACGGGGACCTTGAAAACGCCGTGGGAGAAACGGTCCGTTCCCTTTCCGTAGAGAACGCCGTCCCCGCCCAGGGTCAGTACGATGGCGGCCTGGGGAAATTTCTCCAGCAGGGCCTCCAGCACTTTCTCCGGGTCGGTCTCCTGAATGCCGGCAAGGGTCTGGCCCTCCAGCTCATTGATGAGGAACCAGTCCACCAGCTCCAGAGGGTACTTGGGCAGGTCGCCGTTGATGGGGGAGGCGTTGAAGGCGATCTTCATGCCCCGCTCCTTGGCCTTTTTCATGGCGTAGGGACCGCCCGAGGTCTCGTTCTGGGTCAAAAGCAGGTCTCCGGGGCCGAAGCAGGCCAAAACGCCGTCGATGTATTCCTCACTGAGGACGCCGTTGGCCCCGGCGGAAATAATAATGGAGTTCTGGCCCGCAGGGTCCAGTTGAATGATAGCGTGTCCGGTGGGCACATCCCGGCAGGTTTGCAGGTGTTCCACATGGGCGCCGCTCCGGCATAGCAGGTCCGCCAGAAACTGCCCGTCGGAGCCGATGGCTCCGGCGGCGTAGACCTCCGCCCCCGCCCGGGCCAGGGCCACCGACTGATTGAGCCCCTTTCCACCGGGGAAGGTATCCATGTGCAGGGCGGTAAGGGTCTCTCCGGCGGCGGCAAAATGGGGTACAGAGTAGACCTTGTCAATATTCAGGGAACCGATGTTGAGAATCTTCATATAGGGGCCCCTTTCATGTAAAGTTTACTTTACATTTTGCTGTACTCAATGGCGATCTGGGCGGCTACCTTGGCGTTGTTATAGGCAAGCTGCAGGTTGGAGGCGAAGGACACGCCCTTGGTGTAGTCCTTAATGTGGGCCAGCAGGTAGGGAGTGGTGTCCTTGCCGTGAATATTATCCTTCTTGGCGGACTCGAGAGCCTTCACGATGACCTTTTCCATATCGTCGAAGTCCAGTTCGTATTCCACGGGGATGGGGTTGCCGATGACCACGCCGCCCTTGAGGCCCAGCTCCCACTTGGTCTTGAGGATGGCGGCGGCCTCCTTGGGAGAGTCCACCTTGCAGTCCACCTTGCAGCCGCTCTTGCGGCAGTAGAAGGCGGGGAAGTCCTCGGTGCCCATGCCCAGTACGGGAACGCCCTGGGTCTCCAGGTATTCCAGGGTCTTGGGGATGTCCAGCAGAGACTTGGCGCCGGCGCAGACCACGGCGACTCCTGTGTTGGCCAGCTCCTGAAGGTCGGCGGAGATGTCCATGGTCAGCTCGGCGCCCCGGTGGACGCCGCCGATGCCGCCGGTGGCAAAGACCTTGATGCCCGCCATCTCAGCAAGCATCATGGTGGTAGCCACGGTGGTGGCGCCGGTCTTGCCGGTGGCCAGGTAGGCGGCCACGTCACGGCGGCTGACCTTGCCTACGCCGTCGGCCTTGCACATGATCTCCAGCTCCTCGGGAGTGAGGCCCACCTTCAGCTTGCCGCCGATGATGGCGGTGGTGGCGGGAATGGCTCCCTCGTTCCGAATGACCTCCTCTACCTTGTGGGAGAACTCCACGTTCTCAGGGTAGGGCATGCCGTGAGAGAGGATGGTGGATTCCAGGGCCACAACGGGCAGGCCCTTGTCAATGGCGTCCTGGACCTCTTTGGTGACGGAAAGATACTGGTTCATGGGAATCATGTCTCCTTTCAGTTTTAGGGGCTTTCACTCAGTGCTGACGATCAGGGGGATAAACTTCTTTTCCAGCACGTCCACCAGTCCCAAATCAGTACACTTGATCTCGGGAGACACAGCCAGGGACATGAGGGTGAGGAACATCATAGGGTTGGCATGATCCAGGCGGAGAGTCCTTACCGCCTGGAAGAAATCTTCAAAGGACCTGGTGAGGACGTCTACGCTTTCCCCGGTGAGAAGTCCCGCCACGGGGAGGGATACCTCGCTGACGACCTTGCCGTCCAATACGGCACACAGTCCGCCGCCCAGCTCGATGAGCCGGTTGGCGGCTACCGCCATGTCGGAATCGTTCCCGCCAAAGACCATGAGGTTGTGGCTGTCATGGGCGTAGGTGGTTGCCAAGGCTCCCCGGAACGCGGGGAAGCCGCTCAGAAGGGCCAGGGAGACCTCCTTGCCGGGGGTCTTTTCGGGCCCGTAGCCGTGACGGTAAATGACCGCCAGCTTGATAAAGCCCGAGGTGTCCAGCCGCCCGTCCCGAATGGGGATCCACTGCTGGGTCTTGGTGGTGCGGGTGACCTTGGTATTGCCGCCCAGTACATTGCACAGGGCTTTTGTCCCCTCTGCCCCGGGAAGGGCAAAATCGGCCTCCTCCAAGGGGAGGACGTGGATAGAATGGTAAAAATGCTCCGGGAAGGGTTTTGGCTCCACAGAGACAAGGCATTTCCCGTTCTCCGCCACGGTTTTGCCGTCTACTAAGACCAGGCTGGGAGCGCACTCCTCCAGAGAATCCACCAGCAGCACATCGGCCTTGTAGCCGGGGGAGACAGCACCCCGGTCATAGAGCCGCAGGCGGTTGGCGGCGTTAATGGTGGCAAAGCGCACCGCCCGGACGGGCTCCAGCCCCAGGGCGATGGCCCGGCGAAGATTGGCATTTAAATGCCCCTCCTTCACCAGATCGATAAAGGGCACATCGTCGGTGATGAGCATGATCCGGTCCTGGAGGGGAAAGTGATTGAGATATTCCATGGTCTCAGCGGAGAAAAAGCTGCGCTGGACCTGTACGGAGAACCCGGCGGAGAGCTTCTCCTTCAGCCGGGGGAGGGACATATCGGTATGGTCGGTGTCCAGCCCGGTGGAGCGGAAGGCCTGGAGCCGCCGTCCGGTGAGGGCGGGCACATGGCAGTCCATGAGAACGCCCCGCTTGCGGGCGGTCTCTACCACGGCCAGAATACGCTCGTCCCCGTCGGCCACGCCGTTGAAGTCCATGACCTCTCCCAAGCCCTTTACGCCGGGGATGTCCAGGGCCTTTTCCATCTGGGGGGCCTCCATAGAGAAGCCAGCCCGCTCCAGCCCGGGGGCGGAGGGAATGGTAGAGGGAGCCATCATCAATACGTGGAGGGGAGAGCCCAAAGCGGCCCGGGTAAGGGCCTCAATGCCCTCCAGGCCGAAAACGTTGCCGATCTCATGGGGATCGGCGGCCACCGTGGTGGTGCCGCAGGCTAAGATCGTCTCAATGAAGTGGGCGGGAGTCATCATACTGCTCTCAAAGTGCATATGGGCGTCGATGAGCCCCGGAATGGCGTAACGGCCCTTGCCGTCAATAACCTGCTTTGTGGTGTAGGGGAAGTCCATTTCGCCCACATAGGCGATGGTATCGCCGCAGATGGCAACAGAGCCCTCCGCCACCTGCTCGGTGAACACGTTGACCACGTTTACGTGCTCGATGACCAGGTCAAAGGGCTTTTTTCCATTGATGGCGGCGACGCAATCCACTCCCATGGCCTTCTCCTTCCTATTCCGTTATGTGTGGAGGCAGACGGTCTCCGCCCGCAGGCGGCCCTTTTCGGCCTCGTCCCAGGCAGCCTGAACGCTGACGTTGGGGTTGATGGTGTGGGGATGCTGAAGGGCCAGCCGGGCCACCCCGGAGGCAAAGAGCAGCGACTGCTCGGGATCCAGCCTGTGAACCGCGGCGTAAAGGAGCCCACCCATAAAGGAGTCTCCTGCCCCGGTGGCGTTGGCGATCATGTCCAGAGGCTCCCCCCGGACCCGCACGGCGGAGCCGGCTTTGTCCAAAGAAAAGCTGCCCTCCCGGCCCAGGCTTACCACCACCCGGTCCACGCCCCGGCTGATCAGGGCTCCGCAGGCGTTTTCCAGGCCGGAGGAAAGGCTCATGCCGCTGAGCTCCTCCAGCTCAAAGCGGTTGGGCTTAATGGTGTGGTAGCCCCTGAGGGACCCGGACAGCTTCCGGGCGTAGGTGCAGCTCACGGGATCGACAAAAACGGGGATATGTTCCCCGTAAGTTTCTGTTATGTAGGTCAGGATGGACTCGGGAAGACCCGTATCCATCATAATGGCTCCCGCTCCCGCGATGACGTCTTCCTTTTCCTTCAGGAAGTCTACCGTCAGGTATTGGAGCACCCGCATATCAGACACCGCCAGGGCCATCTCTCCCATGTCGTTGTGGAGGGAGAGGTACACCGACGAGCCGTGACCGGGCACCACCATGGAGTGGGAGGGGTCAATGCCCATTTCCAGGCAGTCCCGCCGGATTTCCCCGGCGTGGACGTCGCTGCCCAGGGCGGTAATCAATTTTACATCCAAACCCAACCGGGCGGCGTTGGCGCAGACATTGTGGGTCACGCCGCCTACGCTGGTGCCGATGACTCCCGGATTGGAGTCTTCCATGACCAGAGGCAGGCCGCTGCGGCCCATCATGTCGATGTTGGCGGCGCCGATGCCCAGAACATAGCGCCGGGATGGGTCCCTGGTTATGGTATCAACTCTCATAGCCTTGTCCTATTCTTGTGACAGGATGGATGGTCCCTGCGACCATATAGGGAGTTTGAAGCACCAAAATTATAACAGTTTTCCCCACTATTGTCAATCGGCACTGGGAATTTACCAGAAAGGAAAATTTGGGCTGAGGCGTTGAAAAAAACGGAGGAAACTGATAAAATGATGACAATTTCAAATCAGGAGGTAACCACGATGGCCTATCAGGTTTCCCAGCGCGTTCAGGCCGCTTTGGACACGCTCACCGCCGTCCCGCAGATTCAGGAGGCCCTCTCCTTTATGGAGAAGGACCAGGAGGAGATCATCGCGCGCCAGATGGAGCTGGCCCTCATCCCCGCCCCCACGTACCACGAGGAGAAGAAGGCCCTGCGGCTGCTGGAGATGTTCCGGGCCGAGGGACTGGAAAATTGCCACATCGACGAATACGGAAACTGTGTGGGCCTTCGCCGGGGGACCGGGGGAGGAAAGACTGTCCTGCTGGAGGGCCATATGGACACGGTGTTTCCCCTGGACACAGAGCTGAAAATCACCAGAGAGGACGGTTGGATTCGTTGCCCCGGCATCGTGGACGACACCCGGGGCTGCGTTACTGTACTGTCCACCGTCCGGGCCTTAAACGCCGCGGGCATAAGGACCAGGGGCGACATTCAAGTGGTGGGCACCGTTCAGGAGGAGGGCATGGGTGCCCTCAAGGGGATGAAATATTATGTAAACCATCACCCGGAGCTGGAGGCCAGCGTCTCCGTTGACGGGGACGGGTTCCGGGGAGTCATCTACCGGGCCACAGGCATCCAGACGGCGGAGATCACCTTCCGGGGCAAGGGGGGCCACGCCTACATTGCCTTTGGGGAGGTCGCCAACCCTGCCCACGCCGCAGGCCGCGCCATAGCCAAAATTTCCAATCTGGAGGTTCCCAGGGACCCCAAGACCACCTTTGCCGTGACGTGCCTCCATGCGGGAGCCGATTCCTCGGTCCATGTGGTTCCCTCGGAAGCCAAAATGGTGGTGAACTTCCGCTCCAATACGCCGGAGGAGCTGGAAAAGCTGCGGGAGAAGATTTTTAACGCCATCGGGGAGGCATGCCGGGAGGAGACTGCCTTCTGGGGTAAGGACGAGATTACCTACGAATGTAAATACCTCTGCGATGTGCCCGCCGGAGGTCAGGACGACCATGCCCCCATTGTGGAGGCGGCGGTGGCGGCCTCCCGGTTCCTGGGATGCGCCGAGCCCAACCTGTACCCCGATGGCTGTACCAACTGCAACCGGGCCATCGAGGCAGGGCTGCCCGCCGTGTGTCTGGGGGATGGAGATTATGACCCCCACATCCACTCTACGGAGGAGCGGTTCCGGGAGGAGGGGGCCTACAAGGGTTGCCAGCAGGCTCTTCTGGTGACCCTGCTCTGCGCCGGGACGGAGTTCCAGGACAGCGTGCTGTAAGGCGTTGTTTCATATTGACAAAAACGGGAAATTAGGGTACAATACAACCAACTTTTCACCATAAGGAGGGGGAAGCCCCATGAAGCACATTCAGACTTTGGAGACCCGGAACCTCTGCGACAGCGCCAAGACCGGCGGCTGCGGCGAGTGCCAGACCTCTTGCCAGTCCGCCTGCAAGACCAGC
>CANDEE010000013.1 GCA_947383685.1 uncultured Pseudoflavonifractor sp. | reverse complement strand
GAGCAGCCGGCTCATAACCGGTCGGTCCTGGGTTCGAGTCCCCGAAGGCCCACCACATAGGGGTATAGCTCAGTTGGTAGAGCAGCGGTCTCCAAAACCGCGTGCCGAGGGTTCGAGTCCTTCTGCCCCTGCCAAAGGGTATAAGCGGGTCTTCCGCATACCATATAGTTTAAGATGGCGCGGTAGTTCAGTTGGTTAGAACGCCGGCCTGTCACGCCGGAGGTCGTGGGTTCAAGTCCCATCCGCGTCGCCATCTGTTGGGCGCAATCGCGCCTGACATGCTGCTATAGCTCAGTCGGTAGAGCGCATCCTTGGTAAGGATGAGGTCCCCAGTTCAAATCTGGGTAGCAGCTCCAGAAACGCCTGATTCCGTATGGAATCAGGCGTTTTTTTTGTTTTTGGACTTACTTACCGACCAGGGTATCCAGCCCCAGGAGGATCATCCGGTCCAGCCCGCGCTCCCGCTCCTCGGCAGGCATGGCATCCTCCGGATGGTAAAGGTTTGCCGCCACTGTCAGCAGCATAAGGGCCTGGACTCCCTCCCGGGCCGCCACAGAATAGAGACCGACGCCCTCCTGCTCAGAGGCCAGTATGCCCCATTTTTCCCATTTGCGGCTGTATATGGGCTTGTCCTCTACATAGAAATGGTCATTGCAGAGAGTGGTCCCGGCGTAAAGTTTCAAGCCGGCCCTTTGAGCCTGTTCCCAGGCCCGGCGGGAAAGGTCAAAATCGGCGGCGGGGGCAAAGGTGCCCGGCAAGTCGTAGAGATTGATACCGGAGGTGGTGCTGGTGGCGGTGGATAAAATGAGGTCGCCTACTTTCAGACTCTCCCGCACTGCTCCACAGGTGCCGATACGGACGAATTGCTTGGCTCCGTATTCCCGGCATAGCTCAGTCATGTAAATCATCAGGGAGGGAGTTCCCATACCCGAGGCGATGACAGTGACCTGCTCTCCTTTATAAAGGCCGGTGAAGCCGTACATCCCCCGAATCTCGTTAATGCAGGCGGGGCGCTCCAAAAATTTGTCTGCGATGTACTTTGCCCGGAGGGGGTCGCCGGGCATCAGGACCCGCGGTGCAATTTCCCCCGGTTTGGCGCTGATGTGAGTACTCATCAAAAATCCTCCTTTTGGGCGATTTAGGGAATTCCATTATACCAGCATAAGTGGAAAAGAAAAAGAGAAAACCAAAGTTTTGGAATGGAAAGGGTCGGCTTGTGTTTGGTATTGGGTTGTGGTATGATTTTCAGAGTGAAAGGAAGGTGGGCCGAATGGAGGAGCGGACGGAATGGAAGGTCATTGCCCGAATGGAGAGCGAGTTTCCTTCCAAATTCGGCGTGCCCCGGCAGAGCGGTATGGTGGAGGAGCTGCGGAGCACGGTGGTTTTTGAACCGGAATACCGGGACCCTGCTGCCCTCCGGGGGATAGAGGGATTTTCCCACCTGTGGCTGGTGTGGGGGTTCCACAAGGCTCAACGGGATACCTGGGCCCCCACGGTACGGCCCCCCCGGCTGGGAGGCAACGAGCGGATGGGGGTCTTTGCCACCCGATCCCCCTTTCGGCCAAATCCCCTGGGCCTTTCCTGCGTGAAGCTGGAAAAGGTGGAACTGAAAACAGCCCGGGGGCCGGTGCTCCGCGTTTCCGGAGCCGATTTGATGGACGGCACCCCTATCTACGACATCAAGCCCTATATCCCCTACGCCGATTGCCACCCCGAGGCCAAGGAAGGCTTTGCTCTGCCACCGGAGCAAAAATTGACCGTGAATATTTCCCCGGCCATGGCGGCCCGGGTGCCTGCCGGGCGGCTGGAGGCCCTGAAAGGGGTCCTCTCATGGGACCCCCGGCCCCACTATCAGGATGACCCGGCCCGGGTCTACGGCATGGCCTTTGCCGGGCTGGAGATCAAATTCACCGTGGCGGGAGAAACCCTCACCGTGGTGGACGTGACAGGGCAGGCCACATAGGGCCGGAAGCCTGCGATACTTGCGAAAACCTGACCAGAAAGGGGCAGCTTGCCCATGACCATTGAAAAAAAGACCGCCCTCTGCCAGGGAGTCCGGGACGGAGTGCCCATTGCCATGGGCTATTTTGCCGTGGCCTTTTCTCTGGGAATTGCGGGAAGAAATGCGGGCCTTACCCCGCTTCAAGGCTTTATCATCAGCATTCTAAACCATGCCTCGGCAGGGGAGTACGCGGGAATTACGGCCATTGCCGCTATGGCTCCTTACTGGGAGCTGGCCCTGACCATCCTGATTACCAACGCCCGCTATCTGCTGATGAGCTGCGCCCTGAGCCAGAAGTTTGCTCCCGGAACCTCCCTTTGGCACCGTATCGGGGTGGGCTTTGGCATTACGGACGAGATATTTGGCGTAACCATGGCCCGGCCCGGAACGCTGGAGCCCCTGTATACCTATGGGGCTATGCTGGTGTCCATCCCAAGCTGGGCAATGGGAACCGCCCTGGGTATTACCGCCGGGAACATTTTACCTCTGCGGGTGGTCTCGGCCTTGAGCGTGGCCCTTTATGGAATGTTCTTGGCCATTATCATTCCCCCGGCCCGGAAGAACAGGGTAGTAGGGGTCTTGGTGATTCTCAGCTTCCTTTGCAGCTTTGCGCTGGGAAAGGCGGCGGGGGCGTTTCGGCTGGAGTGGCTCACCGGGGGGACCCAGGTCATTCTGCTGACCCTGCTGCTGGCGGGTGGAGCTGCCGTGCTGTTTCCCATAAAGGAGGAAGAAAACCATGGGGGGTAACGTATATATTTATATCGCAGTGATGTCGCTGGTGTCCTTTGCGGTTCGTGCCCTGCCCCTGACCCTTATTCGGGGACAGATCAAAAGCGTCTTTATCCGCTCCTTTCTCTACTATGTGCCCTATGTGACCTTGGCGGTGATGACCTTCCCCGCCATAGTAGAGGCAACCCAGTCCCCTGTGGCGGGAATACTGGCACTCTGCGTGGGAGCCGTTCTGGCTTTTGCGGGGGCGGGGTTGTTTCCCGTAGCGGTATGTTGCTGCCTGACGGTATTGGCAGCGGAAGGGGTGTTGCTGTAAAGAAAAAATTGGGACTATGCAGCAGGCGAAAAATATGATATTATAGGGGAAACGTTAGTTTTTTAACAATATTAGATGAAGGAGTGAGCAGGAATGAACCGGATCGAGATTATCCATCCCTCCGGGGCGGAGCGAAAGGTCAGCAGCCTATACGCCGACTTGGCGCGGCGGGGCGCGGTGGCTCCGGCGGGGAACTGCCCGGTGGAGCAGAGCGCGGCGTTTTTGACCCTGTGCGCCTCCCAGAGCTGCGGCAAGTGTGTCCCCTGCCGGGTGGGGCTGAACCAGATGTCTCTTATTCTGAACCGCATTTTGGAGGGCGGGGGAGAGATGGAGGATCTGGACACCCTGGAGCGGCTGGCACGGGCCATTCGGGACAGCGCGGACTGTCCCATTGGCTATGAGGCGGCAGGATGCCTGCTGGAAAGCCTGCAGTCCTTCCATGAGGACTTTATGGCCCATATCCTGTCCGACCACTGCACGGCCACCTTTGTTCCGGTACCCTGCAAGCTGGGATGCCCCGCCCATGTGGACATTCCGGAGTACATCGCTCTGGTGAAAGAGAAACGGTATGCCGACGCGGTGCGGGTCATCCGGTATGATAACCCTTTCCCCGCGGCCTGCGCCCTGGTTTGCGAGCATCCCTGCGAGAACGCGTGCCGGAGGAACATGGTGGATGATGCGGTGAACATCCGGGGCATCAAGCGTATGGCCATCGACAACGCTGGAGTGGTGCCCACTCCCGAGCCTTTGCCCGCCACCGGGAAGAAGGTGGCGGTGGTGGGAGGCGGGCCCTCCGGGCTGACGGCGGCCTACTTTCTCCAGCTCATGGGGCACCAGGTCACGGTGTTTGAGCAGCGGAAGAAGCTGGGCGGCATGATGCGTTACGGCATCCCCCGGTACCGGCTGCCGGAATCCTACCTGAGCGCGGACATTGACGCCATTTTGGGTACCGGAGTGAAAGCCGAGACTGGAGTGAGCATTACCGGAGAGCGGTATGAGGAGCTGCGAAAGGAATTTGACGCGGTGTATATTGCCATTGGCGCCCACGCCGCCAACAGCCTGGGAGTGCCCGGGGAGGAGGCGGGGAATGTGCTCTCCGCCGTGGAGCTGCTGCGGGCCATGGGCGATGAGGAGAAGTTGGACCTTGCCGGCAAGCGGGTAGTCGTGGTCGGCGGCGGAAACGTGGCCATGGACTGCACCCGGACCGCTATGCGTCTGGGAGCCAAGGAGGTCAAGTGCGTCTACCGCCGGAGGCAGAAGGATATGACCGCTCTGCCCGAGGAGGTGGAGGGAGCCATTGCGGAAAACTGTGAGATGGTGACTATGATGGCCCCTGTCCGGGTGGAGAAGGACGGGGAAGGAAATGTAGCCGCTCTGATCGTCCAGCCTCAGCTTCCCGGAGCCTACGACCGGGGACGGCCCCGGCCTGTGAAGGCGGACCGGGAGGAGGTGCGGCTGGAGTGCGATGTGATCGTTGCCGCCATTGGACAGGTGGTGGACAGCGCCACCTTTGCTGAACGGGGACTGCCCGTGAGCCGGAACAACCTGAAAAGCGACGCGGGCTGCGCTGTGTTTGGCAGTGAGGCCGTCTTTGCCGGAGGCGACGCGGTGAGCGGCCCCTCCACCGTCATCCGGGCAGTGGAGGCGGGCAAGACCGCCGCGGCCAACATTGACGCGTACTTAGGCTTTCACCATGTGCTGGAGCGCCCGGTGGCGATTCCCGACGCGCCCCGGACGGCGGTGGGCCCTTGCGGGAGGATCAATATGTCGGAGCGGTCCGCCGGAGAGAGAAAGGGCGATTTTGCCCTGATGGAGATTTGTATGACCGAGCAGGAGGCGGCCCAGGAGTGCTCCCGGTGCCTGCGCTGTGATCACCACGGAATGGGTTCGTTCCGGGGAGGGAGGGATAAGAAATGGTAAAGCTGACCATTGACGGCCGCCCGGTGGCGGTGGAGCAGGGCACTACCATTTTAGATGCCGCCAGAAAGGCGGGTATCGACATTCCCACCCTGTGCTACCTGAAGGAGCTGAACGAGATCGGGGCCTGCCGGGTGTGCGTGGTGGAAATTGAGGGACAGGAGCGGCTCAGCGCCGCCTGCGCCACAGTGGCCGAGGAGGGAATGGTGGTCCACACCGCCACCCCACGGGTGATGGATGCCCGGCGCATCAACGTGCAGCTCATTTTAAGCCAGCACAACGTGTCCTGCACCACCTGTATGAGGAACGGCAACTGTAAATTGCAGAAGGTGGCTCTGGACCTGAATCTTCAGGAGGAGCCCTTTGAGAAGAAGCCCTTTTCCAGCAAGTGGGATAAGACCTTCCCCCTCGTTCGGGATGGGTCCCGGTGCATCCAGTGCCTGCGGTGCGTTAACGTGTGCGAAAAGGTTCAGTCCCTTGGGGTCTGGTCCCTGACAGGCACGGGAAAACGGGCCAGGGTGGAGGTTACCGGAGGCAAGAGCATCCGGGACGTGAACTGTGCCCTGTGTGGACAGTGTATTACCCACTGCCCGGTGGGGGCTCTCACCGTTCGGGACGACACCCAGAAGGTCCGGGAGGCTGTGGCCGACCCGGAGAAGATCGTGGTGGTCCAGGTGGCGCCTGCGGTCCGGGCCGCCTGGGGGGACGTGGTGGGCCTGCCTGCGGAGGCCGCCACCGAGAAGCGGATGGTGGCCGCCATCCGGTCTTTGGGCGTGGACTATGTGTTTGATACCGATTTCTCCGCCGACCTCACCATCATGGAGGAGGGAAGCGAGCTGATCGAACACATCAAGGAGGGGAAAGAAGGGCCCATGTTCACCTCCTGCTGCCCCGGCTGGGTGCGGTTTCTGAAGCTGGAATACCCCCATCTGGTGAAAAAGCTCTCCACAGCCAAAAGCCCCCAGCAGATGTTTGGAGCGGTGGCGAAAAGCTACTATGCCCAGCTACTGGGAGTGGACCCGGAGAAAATCTTCTGCGTGTCCATCATGCCCTGCACCGCCAAGAAGTACGAGTGCGACGTGGCGGCGGTGAACGATGCGGCCCGGAAGGATGTGGACGTGGTCCTGACCACCCGGGAGCTGGGGCGGCTGCTGCGGCACGTGGATGTGGCGGCGCTGGAGGAGGAGGAATTTGACCAGCCCCTGGGGACCGCCACCGGGGCGGGAGTGATTTTCGGCGCCACCGGCGGAGTGATGGAGGCTGCCCTGCGCAGCGCCTACTATCTGCTCACCGGGCGGAATCCGGAGGCCGATGCCTTCTCGGAGGTCCGGGGACTGGAGGGGTGGAAGGAGGCCTCCTTCCAGATTCGGGACAAGAAGTTGAAGGTGGCGGTGGTCAGCGGATTGGGCAATGCCCGGAAGCTGTTGGATGCGTTGGAGAGGGGAGAGGCCGCCTATGACTTCGTAGAGGTCATGGCCTGCCCCGGCGGCTGCGCCGGCGGCGGCGGGCAGCCCATCTGCGACGGACAGGAGCTGGCGGGAGAGCGGGGAGAGCGGCTTTACGCCCTGGACCGCTCCTACGCCCTGCGCTTCTCCCACGAGAACCCGGCGGTGGGAGAGCTGTATAAGAATTACTTGGGCGCACCCTTGTCCCACAGAGCGCATGAACTGCTTCACACCCAGCAGGAGGATTGGGAACTATAGAAGCAAAAAGCGGCCTGCTCTCAGAGCAGGCCGCTTTTTTACGGATTCATATGGACAAGAAACCAAAAATTCGGTAGGATAGGAATGAGGTGAGGAATATGAATCAAGTCATACAAAGCCTGTTTGAGAGAAAATCGGTCCGGGTCTTTACAGATGAGCCGGTGACCGGAGAGGAAAAAGCCCTTTTGCTGGAGTGCGCCTTTCAGGCTCCCACAGCGGGATGCCAGCAGCTTTACACCATAATTGACGTGACCGACCCGGGGGAGAAGAAGGAGCTGGCGGAGCTGTGCGACCACCAGCCCTTTATCGCCTCGGCTCCGGTGGTTCTTATCTTTTGCGCCGACTGCCAAAAATGGCTGGAGATATACCGGGAGGCGGGGATAAAACCCCGCAGACCCGGCCTGGGGGACGCTCTGCTGGCCATGTCCGACGCCCTTATTGCCGCTCAGAATGTGACGGCAGCGGCCCAGGCACTGGGTTTGGGGAGCTGTTATATTGGGGATATTTTAGAAAATGAGGAGCGGGTAAGGGAGCTGCTGGAGCTGTCGGAGTTTGTATTTCCCGCCGCCCTTCTGGTCATTGGGCGTCCTACGGAGCAGCAGCTAAATCGGCCCAAGCCGGAACGGTTTGAGAAGCAATATGTGGTTTCGGAAAACCGCTACCAGGCCCTTTCCGGCCGAGAGCTGCGGGCCATGTTCCGGGGGCGCACGGGCCGGCAGACATTTGAGGACTGGGTCAAGGCCTTTTGCGAGCGGAAATATGAGTCCGGTTTTTCTTTGGAGATGACCCGCTCCGCCAAAAAATGGTTAAACCCCTTTGTGAAGGAAAAAACGTGAAAATAAGGAAAACATTCCTTGCTTTTCTTGGTCAAAGTGCTTATAATCAAGTATATCTACTAAGCCCGAAATAGAACGCCAAAAAATTACACCAGAGCGGAATGAAGGAGGAACATCCATGTCAACCAAGTACGTCTATTTGTTCTCGGAAGGCAACGCTACCATGCGTGAGCTCCTGGGCGGCAAGGGCGCCAACCTGGCCGAGATGACTAACATCGGTATGCCGGTGCCCCAAGGCTTTACCATCACCACAGAGGCCTGCACCCAGTATTACGAGGACGGCCAAAAGATCAACGACGAGATCATGGGCCAGATTTGGGAGTATGTGGCCAAGATGGAGGAGATCAACGGCAAGAAATTTGGCGACCTTCAGAATCCCCTGCTGGTCTCCGTCCGCTCCGGCGCCCGGGCCTCCATGCCCGGCATGATGGACACCATCCTGAACCTGGGTCTGAACGACGACGTGGTCGCCGCCATGATCGCCGGAAACCCCGATCCCAAGTTTGAGCGGTTTGTCTACGACTCCTACCGCCGGTTTATCCAGATGTTCTCCGACGTGGTCATGGAGGTGGGCAAGAAGTACTTTGAGAAGCTCATCGACGAGATGAAGGCGCGCAAGGGCGTTGAGTTCGACGTGGAGCTTACCGCCGCCGACCTGAAGGAGCTGGCCGGCGAGTTCAAGGCCGAGTATAAGAAGCAGTTGGGCCAGGACTTCCCCTCCGACCCCAAGGTTCAGCTCTACGAGGCCATTCGCGCTGTGTTCCGCTCCTGGGATAACCCCCGGGCCAACGTGTACCGCCGGGATAACGACATCCCCTACTCTTGGGGCACTGCCGTCAACGTGATGCCCATGGTCTTTGGCAACCTGAACGACAACTCCGGTACCGGCGTGGCCTTTACCCGCGACCCCGCCACCGGCGAGAAGAAGCTGATGGGCGAGTTTTTGACCAACGCCCAGGGTGAGGATGTGGTGGCCGGTGTGCGGACGCCCATGCCCATTTCCGAGATGGAGAACAAGTTCCCCGCCGCTTTTGCTGAGTTTGTGAAGGTCTGCGACACCCTGGAGGATCACTACCGGGATATGCAGGACATGGAGTTTACCGTGGAAAACGGCAAGCTCTATATGCTCCAGTGCCGCAGCGGTAAGCGTACCGCCCAGGCCGCGCTGAAAATTGCCTGCGACCTGGTGGACGAGGGCATGATCGACGAGAAGAAGGCCGTCGCCATGATCGACCCCCGCAACCTGGATACCCTGCTCCATCCCCAGTTTGACGCCAAGGCCCTGAAGGCCGCCACCCCCATTGCCAAGGCTCTGCCCGCCTCTCCCGGCGCCGCCTGCGGAAAGATCGTCTTTACCGCGGAGGAGGCCAAGGAATGGGCGGAAAAGGGAGAGAAGGTAGTCCTGGTGCGTTTGGAGACCTCTCCCGAGGACATTGAGGGCATGAAGGCCGCCCAGGGAATCCTCACCGTCCGGGGCGGCATGACCTCCCACGCCGCCGTGGTGGCCCGGGGCATGGGCAAGTGCTGTGTCTCCGGCTGCGGCGACATTAAGATGGACGAGGCCAACAAGAAATTTACAGTGGCCGGTAAGACCTATCAGGAGGGTGACTTTATCTCCCTGGACGGCTCCACCGGCAACATCTATGACGGGGCCATTCCCACGGTGGACGCCACCATTGCCGGCGAGTTTGGACGGATCATGGGCTGGGCTGACAAGTACCGCCAGCTGGAGGTTCGCACCAATGCCGACACCCCCGCCGATGCCAAGAAGGCCCGTGAGCTGGGCGCTCAGGGCATTGGCCTGACCCGGACGGAGCATATGTTCTTTGACGCCGACCGGATTCCCGCCATCCGCCGGATGATCTGCTCCGACACCGTGGAGCAGCGCCAGGCCGCTCTGTCTGTTCTGGAGCCCATGCAGCAAGGCGACTTCGAGGGCATTTACGAGGCCATGGAGGGCTGCCCCGTCACCATCCGGTTCCTGGACCCCCCCCTCCACGAGTTTGTCCCCACCGAGGAGAAGGACATTGAGCTGCTGGCAAAGGACCTGGGCAAGACGGTAAGCGAGATCAAGACCATCATCGACTCCCTCCACGAGTTTAACCCCATGATGGGCCACCGCGGCTGCCGTCTGGCGGTGACCTATCCGGAGATCGCCGCCATGCAGACCCGGGCCGTCATTAAGGCCGCCCTGAACGTCAACAAGAAGCACCCTGACTGGAATATCGTTCCCGAGATCATGATCCCCCTGGTGGGCGAGGTCAAGGAGCTGAAGTTCGTCAAGGGCGTGGTGGTGGCTACCGCCGATGAGGTCATCAAGGCCGCCGGCTCCAACATGAAGTATAAGGTGGGCACCATGATTGAGATTCCCCGTGCCGCCCTTACCGCTGACGAGATCGCCAAGGAGGCGGAGTTCTTCTCCTTCGGTACCAACGACCTGACCCAGATGACCTTCGGCTTCTCCCGTGACGATGCGGGCAAGTTCCTCAGCTACTACTATGACCAGAAGATTTACGAGAGTGATCCCTTTGCCCGCCTGGATCAGAACGGCGTGGGCAAGCTGGTGGCCATGGCCGCCAAGCTGGGCCGCCAGACCCGCCCCGACATCCACCTGGGCATCTGCGGCGAGCACGGCGGCGACCCCACCTCCGTGGAGTTCTGCCACAACGTGGGGCTGGACTATGTTTCCTGCTCCCCCTTCCGGGTGCCCATCGCCCGTCTGGCCGCCGCTCAGGCCGCCATTAAGAACCCCCGCTAAGAAAAAACAAACAGCCAGTCTGCCCTGCGGTATGACAGGCCAAGAGGGAACAAAAAGGAAGCCCCGGTTTTGGGGCTTCCTTTTTTCACATATTTTTGTTATGTGATAAGAAAACCATAGAAACCTCTCTCTCCGGGGTTTACTATTTCCTGCCAAATATGGTAAAATGCTTTTGTTATCGTCATTTTGAAAACCACAGGAGGGAGAGCGGTGGAAGAACTTGGGGAACTGAAACAGCGGCTGGAAACCCAGCGGCCCGCACCGTGGGACGCTTTGCCCGACCTGAGTCTTTATATGGATCAGGTCATCGGCTATATGCCCCGGCAGCTTATCCGCTACGGGGAGGAGGAATGGCTCACCTCCGCCATGGTCAATAACTACATTAAGGACGGCCTGCTGCCCCGGGCCGAGGGAAAGCGGTATTCCCGGACGCATTTAACTTACCTGACCGCCATCTGCGCGCTGAAGCAGGTGCTCCCGGTAAAGGATGCGGGGATGCTTGCGGGCCAGCACGCCGGAGAGGGCGCCGAGGCCATGTACGCCCGGTTTTGCGGAGAGTTGGACAAGGCCCTTAAGGATACCGCAGAACGGCTGGATCCGGAGCTGGGAGAGAAAGAACTGCCCGCCCTGGCTCTTGAGCTGGCCCTTCGCAGCTATGCAGACAAGCTGGCCTGTCAGCGGGTGCTGGACTTGCTCCGCCAGCGCCGGCCGGAAACGCCGAAAAAATCCAAAAAGGAACGAAAGGAAGAAAAGCAATGAGCGAGTATATCATTGTCACCGATTCCTCCGCCGACTTGACTCAGGAACTGGTGGAGGAGCTGGACGTCAGCGTTTTGCCCCTGAGCTTTACCATCCGGGGCACTTCCCTGGAGGATCATCCCGACAAGAGGAACATGAGCTCCAAGGAATTTTACCAGCTTCTCCGGGACGGGGAAATGGCCACCACCAATGCGGTAAATGTGAGCCAGTATGAGGAGCTGCTGACCCCCTTTCTGGAAAGCGGCAAGGATGTGCTGATCCTGTCCTTTTCCTCCGGCCTGTCCGCCACCTGCCAGTCCTCTATAATGGCGGCAGGGGAGCTGCGGGAAAAGTTTCCCGAGCGGAAAATCGAGGTGGTGGATACCCTTTGCGCCTCGGCGGGTCAGGGGATGTTGGTCTGGTATGCCGGAAAGAAGCGGCTGGCAGGGGAAAGCCTGGAGGCTGTCCGGGACTGGTGCGAGGACAACAAAATGAAGGTCTGCCACTGGGTGACGGTGAATGACCTGATGCATTTGAAGCGGGGCGGACGCATTTCGGCTACCACCGCCATGGTGGGCACCATGCTCCAAATCAAGCCCATCATTCATGTGGATAATGAGGGTAAGCTGGATACCGTGGGCAAGGCCCGGGGTCGGAAGGCAGCCCTGGATTATCTGGTTCAAAAGGTGGCGGATACCGCCATTGACCCGGCGGAGCAGACCATGTTCCTCAGCCACAGCGACTGTCGGGAGGACGTGGAGTATATTGCGGAGCGGCTGAAAGAAAAGTGCGGGGTCAAGGACACGAAAATTTGCGACATCGGCCCCGTGATCGGTTCCCACACCGGCCCCGGCTGCGCGGTGGTGTTCTTCTTTGGGCAGCCCAGGTGACGGCAATGAATGACTGGCTGGAAGTGACCATAGAGACCACCGACGGGGAAATGGACGCCCTGGCTGCCCGGCTTACCATGAACGGGGCCGAGGGGCTGGTGCTGGAAAACGAGAGAGATTTCAAGACCTTTCTGGAGCAGAACCGCCAATACTGGGACTATGTGGACGATGCCCTTTTGGAGCGCATGAAGGGAGTGGCCCGCATCAAGTTCTACGTCACTGATGACGAGGCGGGACGGGAGCAAATGGCCCAGGCCCTCCGGGGCATTGAAAACCCCGTGTCCACCGCTCCTATGAAGGAGGAGGACTGGGCCTACGGCTGGCAGAAATACTATCAGCCCATGCCTGTGGGAAAAAAGGTCTACATCGTTCCGGAATGGGAGCGGGGCAAGGAGGTGCCGGAGGGCCGCACGGCGGTCTACCTGAACCCTGGCCTTACCTTTGGTACCGGCTCTCACGCATCGACCCAGCTCTGTTTGACCCTGCTGGAAAAGTATCTCCGGCCGATGGACGCTGTGCTGGACTTGGGCTGCGGCAGTGGGATTCTGTCCATTGCTGCCTTGAATCTGGGCGGCGGCAAAGCTGTGGGAGTGGACATCGACCCCAAATCGGTGGATGTGGCCTATGAAAACGCGGCCTTAAACGGCATTGAGCCGCCCCGGTATACGGTTTGGGCGGGGGATGTGCTCTCTGATAAGCCCCTGGTGGCTGACATTGCCCAGGCGGGGCCTTTCCAGGTGGTACTGGCCAATATTGTGGCTGACGTGATTATTCCCCTTTCTGCCCAGGCAGGCCGCTTTTTGGCCCCCGGCGGGACGTTTATTTGCTCCGGCATCATTGACACCCGTGCCGACGAGGTGGAGGCCGCCCTGAAAAAGAACGGCCTGCAAATTTTAGACCGCATCCAGCGGGACGGCTGGTGCGCCATGGCCGCGGCAGGGGAGTGACCCATGAAGGCAGTCGTAAAAAACGTTACAATATCTCCCTCCCGCCGGACTCTGGCAATCAGCGACATCCATGGGAACCTGCCCTTTTTGAAGGGACTACTGGATAAAGTGGAGTTTGGCTCTAATGACGACCTCTTTATCCTGGGGGATATTTTGGAAAAGTCGGCGCCCAGCCTGGAAACGCTGCGCTATGTGATGGAGCTGTCAAAAAAATATACCGTCCACACCCTTTTGGGAAACTGCGACAACATTACGTTGGCCTTTGTGGACGGCAGAGACGAAATTCCGGACGCTTTCTTTGCGTATTGGTTTGAGAGCCGGAAAGAAAAGTGTACTCTGGTCGCAATGGCCCGTCTGCTGGGGCTGAATACGGATTCCCCGGCCGGTTATCCCGCCCTTCGGGAGGCAATTCGGGAGGCCTTTGCCCCTGAGCTGGATTTCCTTCGGGGCTTGCCTCACATTTTTCTCAGCGACGACTACCTTTTTGTCCACGGCGGCGTGCCAAGGGAGGACGGCTTGGAGGAACTGGACGCTTACAGGTGCATGAAAAATGACCATTTTTTGGATCAGGGTTATTCCTTCCGCCGCTGGGTGATAGTGGGCCACACGCCCGTCACCCTCTACCGGGGGGATATTCCCTCGGCAAAGCCCCTGCTGGACTATGACCGCCATATTGCCAGCATTGACGGCGGCTGCGTTTTGAAGGCGGATGGCCAGTTAAACGCCCTCATTTTGCCCCAAATGCCGGGGGGAGACTTCTCCTATGCGGCCTACGACGGATTCCCGGTAATGACCGCCCTGGACAGTCAAAAACCCTCAGAAAACCCGGTGAATATCCGCTGGGGCCGCAGCCGTTTGGAGGTGCTGTCAAGGGGGCCTGAGTTTTCCCGCTGCCGTCACCTGGAAACAGGCCGGGAGCTGGACATTTTAACGGAGTATCTCCGCCAGGACGAAAACGGGGTTTTCTGTGAAGACTCCACCGACTATGCGCTTCCCGTGACAGCAGGGGACAGGCTCAGTGTGGTTCGCCAAACCAGCCGGGGGAGCCTTTGCAAAAAGGATGGAACCACAGGTTGGTATTACGGAGCATTACAGTAAATTTATTTTTAAAAGGAGTAGATACACAATGATGAACTTTCAGTATTACACCCCCACAAAGGTGGTCTTTGGCAAGGGGACCTTGGATCAGGTGGGCGAGCAGGTCAAGGCCTTTGGCGGCAAAAAAGTCCTCATTCATTACGGTGGCGGCAGCGTGAAGCGCACCGGCGTTCTGGATCGGGTCAAGGCCTCTCTGGACGGAGCGGGAATCGCATACGTAGAGCTGGGCGGCGTAGTTCCCAATCCCCATGTGGGCCTTGTGCGGGAGGGCATCGCCCTCTGTGAGAAAGAGGGGGTGGACTTCCTCCTTCCCGTGGGCGGCGGCAGTACCATCGACTCTGCCAAGGCCATTGGCTACGGCGTGGCCTGCGGCGGCGAGGTCTGGGACTTTTACGATTTCAAGCGCACTCCCACCGCCTGCCTGCCCATCGGCGCGGTGCTTACCATTGCCGCCGCGGGAAGCGAAATGAGCGATTCCTCTGTCATTACCAACGAGGACGGCGGCATTAAGCGGGGCTGCAACAGCGACCTGTGCCGCTGCAAGTTTGCCATTATGGATCCGGAGCTGACCATGACCCTCCCCGACTACCAGACCGCCTGCGGCTGTGCCGACATCCTCATGCACACCATGGAGCGGTACTTCAACATTGATGAGATGGCCCTTACCGACGCTCTGGCCGAGGGCCTGATGCGTACCGTCATTGACGCAGCCAAGGTGCTGGTAAAGGACCCCATGAACTATGACGCCCGGGCCAATGTCATGTGGGCCAGCAGCCTTTCCCACAACGGCCTCACCGGCTGCGGCGCGGGCAAGGGTGACTGGGCCTGCCACCGGCTGGAGCACGAGCTGGGCGGTATGTTCGACGTGGCCCACGGCGCTGGGCTTGCCGCCGTCTGGGGCACCTGGGCCCGCTATGTTCTGCCTGAGTGCCCCGGGCGCTTTGCCAAGTTTGCCGTCAATGTCCTGGGTGTGTCCCCGGAAAAGGATGACACCGCCACGGCCCTGAAGGGTATTGAGGCCATGGAAAACTTCTACCGGGAGATCAAAATGCCCACCAACCTGAAGGAGCTGGGCCTGGAGCTGACGGAGGAGCAGATTTTGGAGCTGGCGGAAAAGTGCGACATTGCCACCCGGGGAAATCTGGGGGCCGCAAAGCATTTGACCCGCGAGGACATGGCGGAGATTTACCGTTTGGCAAAATAAAGGAAGCTATGGGACCGGCGGAAAGGTCGGCCCCATAGCTTTGCCCTGCGGAAAATGTTTATAAAAAAGAGGGAAAAGCCGGGAAAAGGGTTGACTTTTTTATCACAGATTGATATACTACTAAAGCCGCTTTGAATGGGGTCACAAGTAAGCGCGGACAGGCTTCGGGCCTGTCACGCTGCGAACAGGTCAGGACGCCTCAGGCTTAACTCCTCCGACTGCGCGCGCCGTTTGTCGGCCCGGAGGGCCGCCAAGCCGTCCGCTCCGCTCCGGAGTTAGCCCTTCGGCTGACCTGTTCTCCGCGCTTCTCCTACGACAGCGAGCCCGTAATGAAGGAGTTGAAAGGAAATGAACGCAATCATCGAGACCGGCGGCAAGCAGTACAAGGTGGCCGAGGGCGACACGATCTTCATTGAGAAGCTGCCCAACGAGGCCGGCGACAAGGTGACCTTTGACAAGGTGCTGGCCGTCATCGACGGCGATAAGGCTACCTTTGGCGCTCCCGTTGTGGAGGGGGCCAAGGTGGAGGCCCAGGTCGTCAAGAACGGCAAGGGCAAGAAGATCATCGTCTTCAAGTACAAGCCCAAGAAGAACTACCGCCGCAAGCAGGGCCATCGTCAGCCCTACACCAAGGTGACGATCGGCAAGATCACCGTGTAATGATCGAAGCCACATTTCATATGGAGGGCAGCCGCATCGAATCCTTTCGGGTAGAAGGACACAGCGGGCTGGCCTCTGCGGGAGAGGATATTCTCTGCGCCGCCGTCACCAGCGCTGTCCGGCTTACCGAGTGTGCCGTTAATGACGTGCTTGGGCTGGAAGCCAGCGTGAAGGTGAAGCCGGAGAAGGCTCTTATTTCCCTAAAGCTCCCCGGAGGACTGGGACAGACCAACGAGAGTACCTGCCAGACATTGCTGGCAGGGCTGATGGTCTACTTTACCCAGCTCCAGGAGGAGTACCCCGATAACATTATCGTCATGGAGGTGTAATACCAATGCTGAATATTGGTCTTCAGTTTTTCGCCCATAAAAAGGGCGGCGGCTCCACCAAGAACGGCCGTGATTCCAACGCCAAGCGCCTGGGCGTAAAGCGGGGCGACGGCCAGTTCGTGCTGGCGGGCAACATCCTGGTCCGGCAGCGGGGCACCCACTTCCACGCCGGCGAGGGCGTGGGCAAGGGCAGCGACGACACCCTGTTCGCTCTGCGGGACGGCAAGGTGAAGTTCTCCCGGCTGGGCAAGGACCGCAAGCAGGTCTCTATCGTTACTGAGTAAGTAGCAAAAAAGCCGCAAACGAATATCGTTTGCGGCTTTCTTTTTTGAAAAGGAGGCTGTCCCATGGAATACCAAAAATACCCCGGCGGGTTTGTAGTCCGCCTGGACCCCGGTGATGAGGTGGTGGAAAGCCTTACCGCTCTGGCTCAAAAGGAAAACATTTGCCTTGCCTCCGTTACCGGCCTGGGGGCGGCGAAGGATATTACCGTGGGGCTTTTTAGCGTAACGGAGAAGAAATTTTACGGCACGCGCTGCCAAGGGGAGTATGAGGTTTCCGCCCTGGTGGGCAATATCACCCGCAAGGACGGGGAACCCTACCTCCATCTTCATATTACCTTTGGCAACCCCGCCGGGGGCGAGGCGTACGCGGGCCATCTGACCTCCTGCGTTATCAGCGCCACCGCCGAGATATTTGTCCAGGTCTGGGAGGGAGAAGCGGGGCGAAGGTTCAACGGAGAGATCGGCCTGAATTTGTTGGAATTTTAAGGGGCTTTCAGAAGAAAGGGATTTACAAGATGGCGAACAATGGATTTATTGATAAAGCCCGTATTACCGTCCGGGCCGGCTCTGGCGGCGGCGGCGCGGTGGCCTTCCACCGGGAGAAATATGTGGCCGCCGGCGGCCCTGACGGCGGCGACGGAGGCCGGGGCGGAAACATTGTCCTCCGGGTAGACGAGCATATGTCCACTCTGATGGACTTTCGTTACAAACGAAAGTATGTAGCTCCCGACGGAGCGCCCGGACAGGGCAAGCGGTGCTCGGGCAAGGATGGAGAAGACCTCTGCATTCGGGTTCCCCGGGGCACCGTGGTCAAGGACACCGAAAGCGGCGAGATCATCTGCGACATGGCGGGCCAGGACACCTTTGTTCTCTGTAAGGGTGGACGGGGCGGCTGGGGCAACCAGCACTTTGCCACTCCTACCCGGCAGGCTCCCCATTTCGCCAAGGCGGGGCTTCCCGGTCAGGAACGGGACGTGACCCTGGAGTTGAAGCTGTTGGCCGACGTAGGCCTGGTGGGCTTCCCCAATGTGGGCAAGTCTACCCTCCTCAGCGTGGTGACCCGGGCCCAGCCCAAGATTGCAAACTACCACTTTACCACCCTGTCTCCCAACCTGGGGGTGGTGGCTTTGGAGGAGGGAGTCTCCTTTGTCCTGGCGGACATTCCCGGCATTATTGAGGGAGCCGCCGAGGGGGCGGGCCTGGGCCATGATTTCCTCCGCCACATTGACCGGTGCCGCCTGTTGATCCACGTGGTGGACGTGTCCGGCAGCGAGGGCCGTGACCCGGTGGAGGACTTTGAGGCCATCAATGCCGAGCTTGCGGAATACAGCCCAGAGCTTGCCTCCCGGCCCATGATCGTGGCGGGAAATAAGGTGGATATTGCCCCTGACCGCAAGGCCTTGGAGGCTTTAAAGGCTCATGTGGAAAAACGGGGACTGCCATTTTTCGAGATGTCTGCCGCCGCCCATCTTGGAACGCGGGAGCTGATGTACTTTGCCGCCGGACGGCTGGCGGAGCTGCCGCCCATCACAGTTTATGCGCCCACCTATGTGGAGCGGCCCCCGGAGGTGGATACCACTGAGCCTCCTGCCATCGAGCGGGTGGACGGCACGTGGATAGTGGACGGACCCTGGCTGCGGCAGCTTATGGCCAACGTGAACTTTGGAGATTACGAATCCCGGAACTGGTTTGAGCGGAAGCTGCGGGAGTCGGGGCTTTACGACCGGCTGGAGGAGATGGGGATTCAGGACGGCGACCCCATCTGTCTTTACAATCTGGAGTTTGAATACAGAAAGTAAGGAGGAGACAAACCATGGACGGAAAACGGTTTGAGAAAATATACACCCAGGGGATCAGCACCGGTATGGATATTTGGCTGGACCGGGCCACGGGGATACAATATCTCCGCTTTTGGAGCCCCTCCGGAGGCGGAGTGACCCCCTTGCTGGGCCGGGACGGAAAACCGGTGATCTCACCCATTCCTGAGGACTAAAATACGCCCCCGGCGTTTTTAAAACGCCGGGGGCGTATTTTATTTATGTTCCCATGGTGTGCGTCCGCAGATATTCAAACCACTGAACGTTGCCCTCGGCCGTCAGGTGCAGCCCATCGCTGCTGAGGCCTGACTCCAAGGCTCCGTTGACGCCGGTAAAGCTGTTACCGACCTCCACCAAATAGACCTGTTTATCCTGGGCCAGCCGAGCCAGAAGGGCGTTGCGCTCCACCAAAAGAGCGTTGTCAGGAGACTGAACGGCGGCCCGGGAGACGGTAACCGGAATCATGGTTTGAAGGTAAATCTGCGCGCCGGGAAGCAGGCTCCGCAGCTCGTCGATCAGGGCGGCATACTCTCCATAAAATTCCTGTTCACCCATCCAGGCAGCCTCGTTAAACCCTAACATTAGATAGACCTTGCGGAATGAGGCCCCCTCCAGCATTTGCCGCAGATTTGCCCGTACTCCGTTCTGGGAGAATACGCCGCCGGAGCGAACGTCCCGGACATTCAGCCCCATCTGCGCCAGGGTCAAACCGGGCTGAAAGAGCCCTGCGGCCAGCAGCTCCGCCAGCCGCGCGTCCCCAATGAATACCGCGTCGGAAAACCAGTCTCCGGACACGGGCCGGGAAGCGGGCAGGGGAAAGTCAAAGACATAAGGAGGGTCAACCACCTGAGGCAGAACCCGGCGGCTGGGAGCTTGGACTGCTTGTCCCGACAGGGAGAGGAGCAGAGCCAAGGCCGGCCCAAGGGTCAGAAAACGGGATGGAAAGGCCTTCATAGCTCAGCTCTCCAAAAAGGTATCTACCGGGCCGTAGTCAGCGGCAATGACCAGCAAAGCGGAGCTTTCCCGAATCTCAACCACGGCCTTATCCAGCTTGGGCAATTCCCCCGGAAGGTAATTTTCCAGCTCCTCCTTTCGGTCCTCCACCCGGTAGCCAAGCAACTCCCCGGCGTTCTGGGCGGCGGCTTCATCAGAGAAGGTGAAGATAGCCAGCTCCTCGGCGGAGGAGGTAGAACCGTAGACCGCACTTGTGGTAACGGTGCTTTCATCAATTCCATAGAGGGCGCAGGCGGTGGCTTGTTCAATTTCAGTCAGCGATCCGGTAAACACTCCCTGGGTCTCCAGCAGGGTTTTCGCGTCTGCCATCGGGTCGAAGGGAGCGGATGCTTTCTCTCCGCCGCATCCAGGCAGGGCCAGGGCCAGAGCAGCTATGTACAATACACAAAGGATTCTTTTCATCAAATATGCCCTCCCGGAATCAAAATCACGGGCCTGTATGGGTAGTAAGATAGTCCAGCCATACCCCGTACCCGTCCTTTTTGAAGTGCACACCATCGGCGGAAAGCTCTGCCGGACTCTCTCCTGCCTCGTCTGTCAGCCCGTTCGGAATGTCCACCAGCCAAACCTTTTTCTCTGCGCATAGGGTGGGGAGAACGCCGTTATAGCTGGCGATTCCCTCGTTGGTTACATAGTAGGGAATATCGTTGGCCTTGCATTTGTCGGAGTTTACCGGGAAAATAGACTGGATGTAAATTCGGGCCTCAGGCTGCCGCTCCCGGATGGCGTCAATGACTTGACCATAGGTCTCGGCAAACCCATCAGGGTCATAATACCCCAACTCATTTACCCCCAAAGAAATATAGACCTTCCCGTAGCTTCCCTGGGCCAAAGCGTCCAGGATAGAGATTTTTTCCTTCCCATCCCGAATGACTTTTTTGTCATTTATTACGTCAAAGACGGTAAGCCCTGTGTAATCCAAAAAGGCGGCTTGGTCAGTGATACCGCTGTATAGCTTCAGTCCGTCGGTGCGGGAATCTCCAATAAATACCGCGTCGGAAAACCAGTCTTTCTGGTCTATACGCTCCCCCTCGGGCACAGGCTGAGACCAGTCAGGTTCCGGGGTAGGCTCCGGGGTGGGCGCTGGAGTAGGGACAGGGGAAGGCGTGGGAGGCGCCGTGTCCACAGCGGCGGGGGATGCCGCTGCGGCCTGAGCGGGCTGCCCTGCCGTATCTGGGCGGGTGAGAAGAAACACCAGCCCCACGCACAGGCAGCCCACTAAAGCTGCCATGAGCCAGCGGGGCGGGGCGGAATGGGAAGGCATGGGGTTCAGCTCCTTTATCTCTATATAGAAAAATTCACATAGCGGTCTGCGCCTAAAAGCCGGGCAAGCTGGGCAAGGCTGTTTACCTCATAGGTGGGCTTCACAGCGCCCGCCTTAGCGCTGGGACTGCGAAGCCACACGCTGTCCAGCCGGGAAAGAAAAGCTCCTTTAATGTCGCTGGAGAGGCTGTCTCCGACGACCAGGACCCTGCTGCGCTGGGGGCCTGTTACGCCCAGAGCGGAAAGCACCGCGTCAAAATAGGCCTTTTCCGGCTTCCGGCAGCCCATTTCCCCGGAAATGAATACCCGCTCCCCAAAGTAACGGGCCAGGGGAGAGCTTTTCAGCCGTTTCCGCTGGACCTGGGAAACGCCGTTGGTGGTCAGGGATAATATGTAGTCATCGGAAAGCCGACGGCAGAGGGCTTCCGCTCCAGGCAGCAGCACAGGACAGTCCGCCAGAGAGTTCAAAAAGAAGGCGCTCCACTGGGCGGGGTCTCCCGGCTCGCTGGAAAAATCGGCTGTCTCAAAAAGAAGCTGAAACCGCTTGGGGCCAAGGGCTTCCTGAGTGATTTTTCCTTGGTCGTAATCCAGCCAAAGCTGGGAGTTGATGGCGCGGTAGCGGGCCTTGACCTCCGGGGTGGGGGAGACGCCGTAGCGGATCAGGGTTCGGGTCAGGGCAAATTCCTCTGCGGCGTTAAAATCGAAAAGAGTGTTGTCAGCGTCCATTAGCAGCCAGCGGTATTGGGTCATGGGCGGACCTCCTTTTTCACGGGGGAATTTTGACGGCGGAAGGTGCTCCACATCCGCACGGCGGAGGACGTTAGCAGCACTCCCACGGCGATGGCTCCCGCCAGCCCCAGGGTGTGCAGGAAGGAGGAGAGAAAAGCGTCCACCTCACCCTGCATGGCATATTCCATGGTATAGTAAATGCCGCTGCCGGGCACTAGGGGAAAAATGGCGACCAGCAGATAGCCTGTCACCGGGCACTTGCGAATGCGGGCCATGATTTCAGAAAAGGCGGAGATGACCAGAGCCGCCAGGAAAAACTGGGCAATGTCGTTTTGAAGCAAGGGGGCGGACAGCAGGTTGGCAAGCCACCCCAGGGCCCCGCCCAGGGCGCAGATCAGGATGCCCCAGCCGTGAATATTGTAGATGACGGCAAAGCCGCCGCTGCCAATAAAGGCCCAGAGGACGGGTAAAAAATCACGAAGCTCCATCACAGACCGCCTCCCCACAGGAGCTGGGAAAGCCCCAGAGCAAAGCCGGTGCCCAGGGCCACTGCCACTCCGGTAAGGAGGGCATCAGCGATTTTACTGATGCCCGCCACCATGTCCCCCGCCATGACATCCCGGATAGCGTTGGTAAAAATGATGCCGGGGACCAGGGCCATAAGAGCGCCAATGGTAATCAGTTGACTGTGATCTCCCATGCCAAAATAGGTAAAACCCAAGGCCAGGAAGGCGCTGAGGGCCGCGCCCAGCATGGATTTAAAGAACAGGTTGGCGTGGAGGCTGGTCATGGCGTACAGGGCAAAGCCAACCGCCACGCCGCACAACCCGCCGCAGAGTGCGTCCCGCGCTGTGCCGCCAAAGAACAGGGAGAAGGAGGCGGTACCCACAAAGTAGGCAAAAAGAAGCAGGGGGAGCGGATAGGTCCGCCGGGTCCGCCGGATGTCCGCCAGAGCCGCTCTGGCCTGAGGCAAAGGGGGGACCTCCCGGCACAGGCGACGGCCCAAATCGTAGTACCGCTCCAATAAATCGACGTCGGTGCCGTGGGAGGGCATCCGCCGCACCTGGGTCATAGCCATTCCCTCCGGGGTCACAAAGCTGACAATGATACAGTTGGGAATGACAAAGGGATCAGCCTGGGCCACGCCGTAGGCGTGGAGGAGCCGCTGTATGGCCTCCTCTACCCGGTAAATTTCCGCACCGCTCTCCAAAAGCCCGTATCCCAGGTCAGAGGCCACCGCCAAAAGCATATTATAGTCCATAGCGGCCTCTGCCTCCCTCCATAATTTCGTATATGCGTATAAAATAGTTTACCCCATTTCGCTCGTTCCCGCAAGGGGAAGGGAAGCGAAATGGGGAAGTTTTTGCTGGAAAAAGGGGCGGCGTTTGTTATCCGTTGGAGGGATGCGCACCGCCAAGCTGAGAGCGCTCTTTGCACAACTCATGGTAAAGTTCCTCCAGGCTCCATCCGGCGTTGGTGGGGGTGAGAACGGCCTTAAGGCAGCGGACCTGGGCGCGCCGGAGAGCTTGCAGGACCCGGTCCAGTTGTCCCTCGGATAAGTGGCAGAAAACAAGCAGCGGCTCGGGTAAGGGGCTTCCCCCCGCCGGAGGTTCAGCAGGGGGAAGCCCTTGGACCAGAGTAGAAAGGGGCCGCCCCAGACTGGCATTTTCCACCGCCCGCAGCTTAAGCCCCTGGATGGCGCAGATTTGCAGCAGCTTGGGGCCGAAGGATGCGGGGGCAGGTGAGTAAAAAAGGACCGTAGGGCTGGGCATGGGAACGCCTCCCTTATTTAAAATATGCGATAATTATATCATAAAATATAATCATAACTTATAAAACACTTGTTGTAAAAGCGGCTTTGTTTTTTATGCTTAGACAGGACTGCCTTGTGATAGCGCCAAGGCCAGCTTTGGAAAGAGTCCACCATAGAGATCAGGATAACCATAAATCTGTTCCAAGGTCAAGGGAAATTTTGCCTTGTCAACAAAACTACCGTCTCCACGTGGGGGGTACAGGGGAAAAGATCCACGGCGGTGGTTTTTTGAACGGCATAACCCTGCCCGGAAAAACGCTTTATATCCCGGGCCAAAGTGGCGGGGTCGCAGGAGACATAGACCACCCGTTCCGGGGCCATTGCCCCAATGGAGGCGATAACATCCTCCGTCAGTCCCTTCCGGGGTGGGTCCACGGTCACTACGTCTGGGCAAATGCCCTCCGCCGCCAGCCTGGCCGCCACGTCAGAAGCATCGCCGCAGAAAAACTCCGCATTGACAAGGCCGTTTCGGGCGGCGTTCTCTTTGGCGTCCCGGATGGCCTCCGGCACAATTTCCGCCCCTATGACCCGCTTGGCCTGCTGGGCAAGACATAGGGTGATCGTACCCGTGCCGCAGTAGAGGTCCACCGCCGTCTCTGCCCCGGTGAGGGCGGCAAAGTCCAGGACGAGACCGTAGAGGACCTCTGCCTGAGGGGCGTTGACCTGATAAAAGGAGGGCACCGACAGGTGGAAGGTAAGGCCCCGGAGAACGTCCATCAAATAGTCTTGTCCCCAGAGAACGCGGTAGGAATCCCCCAAAATTACGTTGCTTTTCTTTTCGTTGACGCCCAAAACAATGCCTACGAGGCCCGGCTCTATGGCCCGGAGGGCTTCCGTCAGTTCCTTTTCATGGGGAAGGGCTTTGCCGTTAACCAGAATACAGCAGAGGCTTTCCCCCACCCGGTTGGTGCGGACGTAGAGGTGGCGAAGCAGCCCCGTGCCGGTGCACTCCTCGTAAGCGGGGACCTGATAAGCGGACATATATTCCTTCAAGGCCTGGCGGAGCCGGGCGCAGGCTTGGGGCTGAAGAAGACAATCCTCCACATCGGTGACAGTGTGAGTCCGGGAGGCATAAAAGCCAATGGCATTTCCCGCAATGGGAAATTGGACCTTGTTCCGGTAACGCTGGGTATTCTCTGAGCCGTAAATGACGGAGACCGGGACGTTGCAGCCGCCAATGCGGGTAAGGCAGTCCTCCACCTTCTGCCGCTTGAACTCCAGCTCCTCGGCATAGGTCATGTGGCGGAGAGAGCAGCCGCCGCAGGAGCCAAAGTAAGGACAATCGGGAATAAGCCGGGCGGGAGAGGGTTCTTTGACCTCTATGACATGGCCCCAGGCGCAGGCTTTGCCTACCTTGTCAAGCCCTACCAGGCACACTTCTCCCTTGAGAGCGCCTGCGACAAAGCAGGTCATGCCGTCGGGCAGGCGGGCTACCCCCTCACCATCGGAGCCGTAGCCCTGAATAGCGAGGGAGAGAGGTGGAGGAAGGGCGGGCTTTTTCATAAAAAGGACCTCCTGTGGAGAGGATGTTTTTATCAGTTTACCACTTGGCGAGACTATTTACAATTTCTTCTTTTTTCTTGGGGGAGAATGTGGTATACTGTACCATGTTGTATTACGCGTATCACCGCACGAATGAAAGGTGAATCAGATATGGGATTTTTCAAAAAGCTGTTTGGAACCACCTCGGAAAAAGAGGTCCGGGCGCTAGAGCCTATCCTTAAAAAAATTGAAGCGTTGGAGGAGCCGTATAAGGCCCTCACCGACGCGGAGCTTCAGGCCAAGACTCCGGAATTTAAGGAGAGGCTCCGCAATGGGGAGACCCTGGACGACATTTTGCCTGAGGCCTTTGCCGTTTGCCGGGAGGCCTCCTGGCGGGTACTGGGTCTTCGTCCATATCGGGTGCAGCTCATCGGCGGCATTATTCTCCACCAGGGCCGGATCGCCGAGATGCGGACGGGCGAAGGTAAAACGCTGGTAGCGACCCTGCCCGCCTATCTGAACGCCCTGACCGGGGAGGGGGTCCACATTGTCACCGTCAACGACTATCTGGCCAAGCGTGACTCGGAGTGGATGGGCAAGCTCTACCGCTTCCTGGGCCTTACGGTGGGTCTGGTCATCCACGACATTGAACCGAAAGACCGGAAGGGCTCCTACGCCGCCGATATTACCTACGGCACAAACAACGAGTTCGGCTTTGACTACCTCCGGGACAACATGGCCATCTATGCCCAGGAGCTGGTCCAGCGGGGCCACGCCTTTGCCATTGTGGACGAGGTGGACTCCATTTTGATTGACGAGGCCCGGACCCCCCTGATTATTTCCGGTCAGGGGGACCAGTCCACCCAGCTCTATCAAATTGTGGACCACTTTGCCGCCGGCCTGAAATGCCAGCGGTTTGCCAAGACCGACTCCAAGGAGGAGGAGGACCCGGACATCGACGCCGACTACGTGGTGGATGAAAAGGCCAAGACGGTCTCCCTCACTGCCAAAGGTGTGGAGAAGGCGGAAAAGGCATTTAATATTGAAAACCTCTCCGACCCGGAGAACTCTACCCTGAGCCACCACATCAACCAGGCCATTCGGGCGCGGGGCCTGATGAAGCGGGACATTGACTACGTGGTAAAGGATAACCAGATTATTATTGTGGACGAGTTTACCGGCCGGCTCATGTTTGGGCGGCGGTATTCCGAGGGCCTTCACCAGGCCATTGAGGCCAAAGAAGGCGTGGACGTCCAGCGGGAAAGCAAAACTTTGGCCACCATCACCTTCCAGAACTATTTTCGCCTGTATGGAAAGCTCTCCGGCATGACAGGTACCGCCATGACCGAGGAGGACGAGTTTAACGGCACTTATGCTCTGGACGTGGTAGAGATTCCCACCAACCGGCCCGTGGCCCGGCAGGACCACGAGGACGCGGTCTATAAGACAGAGGCGGGGAAGTTCCGGGCGGTCATCCGCCAGATTAAGGAATGCCACGAGAAGGGCCAGCCTGTGCTGGTGGGCACAATTTCCATTGAGAAATCGGAGATTTTGTCCGAGATGCTAAAGCGGCAGGGGATCAAGCACAACGTGCTGAATGCCAAGAACCATGAGAAGGAAGCGGAAATTGTGGCCCAGGCGGGCAAGTATGGGGCGGTGACCGTAGCCACCAACATGGCGGGCCGTGGTACGGATATTATGCTGGGCGGCAACGCCGAGTTTCTGGCAAAGGCCGACCTGCGCAAGCAGGGTATGAGCGATGAGCTGATTGCAGAAGCCACCGGCTTTGCCGATACTGATGACCAGGAGATCATTGCTGCCCGGAAGGCCTTTCAGGAGGCAGAGGCCCACTATAAGGAAGAGATTAAGCCGGAAGCGGAGAAGGTCCGCCAAGCCGGCGGGCTCTTTATTGTGGGTACCGAGCGTCATGAGTCCCGCCGCATCGACAACCAGCTTCGGGGCCGTGCGGGCCGGCAGGGCGACCCCGGTGAGACCCGGTTCTTCCTCTCCCTGGAGGATGACATCATGCGGCTTTTTGGTTCCGAGCGGGTCATGAGCATGATGGATAAGCTGGGCGTGGACGAGGACACCCCCATTGAGCAAAAAATGCTGACAAACGCGATTGAGAATGCCCAAAAGCAGGTGGAATCCCGGAACTTCCAGACCCGGAAAAGCACCCTGGAATATGATGACGTCATGAACACCCAGCGGGAGGTCATCTACAAACAGCGCCGCCAGGTGCTGGATGGAGAAGACATTCAGGGGAGCATCCGCAAAATGCTGCTGGGCGGCATTGAAAACGCCGTTCAGGGACACATCGGGGAACACGACCACCTGGACGCTGAGGGCTGGCGGGCTGCCACCGAGCATTTTCAGGGTATGTTCCTGGGACCTGACGATTTCAAATATACCGATGAGGAGCTTTCCCGGTATACCGCGGAGGAGCTGATCGACCAGCTCAAGGAGCGGGCCGAAAGCATTTATGAGGCCAAGGAGCGGGCCCTGGGCTCGCCGCTGATGCGGGAGCTGGAGCGGGTTATGATGCTCCGGGTGGTGGACGAATACTGGATGGACCATATTGACGCCATGACAGAACTGCGCCAGGGAATCGGACTTCGGGCCTACGGACAGTCGGACCCCATTGTGGAATATAAGCGGGAAGGCTACGATATGTTTGAGGAGATGGTTACCGCCATTCAGGAGGAGACGGTACGCCGTATTTTCCTGGCCCGCATCCAGCCCCAGGGCGAGGTGAAGCGGGAGCGGGTAGCCAAGGTCACTGGAACCTCCGGCGGTGGGGACGGCACTGTCCAAAAGCGGCCCGTAGTCCGCAGGGGCATTAAGATTGGCCGCAACGACCCTTGCCCCTGTGGCAGTGGAAAGAAGTGGAAAAAATGCGACTGTAAGGAGTATCACTCGGAAGAAGACGCTTAATATAAGGTAAGTCGGCTTACAGCCCTCACCGGCGCAAGGGCGGTGGGGGCTGTCCTCTATTGCCTTTCCATCAGGAGGAGGGTTTTATGGAATTGTGGGATCAAAGCAAAAATGGCGTTCTTTTTCAGACGTCCCCCCTTTTGGAGCGGGCGGGAGCGGTCCACGGCTTCACCACCCGGTTGGGAGGAGTTTCGGAGGGGATTTACGCCTCTCTAAACCTGGGAGCCAACCGGGGCGATGACCCCCAAAGAGTCCGGGAAAATTACCGGCGGGTCTGCGAAGCGCTGGGAGTTGATCGGGAAAAGCTGGTCTTTTCCAGCCAGGTCCATGGAGACGTGGTGCGACCTGTTACCCTGGCGGATGCGGGGAAGGGCTTGGACCGAGAGGTAGACTATGATGCGGACGGGCTGGTTACCGACGTTCCGGGGCTTACTCTGGTGGTGTTCGGGGCAGACTGTCTGACCATCCTGCTCCATGACCCGGAGCGGCAGGTCATCGCCGCCGTCCATGCCGGGTGGCGGGGGACGGCGCTGGGCATTGTGGCCCGGGCGGTAAATACTATGGTTCGGGAGTATGACTGCGAGACGAAAAATATCTTGGCAGCCATTGGCCCCGGCATTTCAAAATGCTGCTTTGAGGTTGGCCTGGAGGTCCCACAGGCCATGCGAGATGCCCTGGGAGAGGACGCCCTACCTTATATAAAGGAACTGGAGGACGAAAAATACAAGGTAGACCTGAAAGGACTGAATGCCTTGTGGCTCAGTCGCTCCGACGTTATGGCTACAAACATAGACATATCTCCCGACTGCACCCTTTGCAGCCCGGAGAAGTACTGGTCCCACCGTTACACCAAGGGAAAGCGGGGCAGCCAGGCTGCGCTGATCGCCTTGGGCGGGTAGAGCTTAAAAAGGGAGGGAAATGGCATGGGTTCAATGCATAAGCTGCTGGCGGCAGCCCTAAGTGCAGGGCTGTTTTTATCCTCCTGCTCGGCTCCGGCTCCCGGGCCGGAGCCTGTTCCTACACCCTGGCCTACCCCTGCCCCGGTAGAAAAAAAAGAAAAGCCGCTAGAGTTTGTGCTGCCCTGTTATCCCGCTGCGGGCTTTCATCCCATCACTGGAACTAACCGGTTGAATCTGACGCTGGCGCCTCTCCTGTACCGGGGTCTCTTTCAGGTGGGACGGGATTTCCGGGCGGAAAAGGATTTATGCGAAAGCTATACCGTCAGCGGGGATGGGCTTGTCTGGACCTTTCGGCTGACGCCGGCTACTTTCTCCGACGGGATCTCTCTGACGCCGCGGGAGGTAGCTGCTTCTTTGAATGCCGCACGGCGAAGCGAACGTTACAGGGATCGGCTGACAGATGTAAAAACTGTTGTGGCAGAAGGGGAGACGGTTGTAGTCACCCTGGCTCGGCCCAACGGTGCCTTGCCTCTTTTGCTGGACGTTCCTATTATAAAGGAAGGAGAAAATGCTCTGTGCCCTTTGGGCACGGGCCCCTATGTGTTGACGGAGGCAGAGGGGGACTTGTCCCTTACCGCCCGCCCGGGGGAAACAGTTCCCTTAAACTCTATTCCCTTGCGCACGGTGGAGGCGGGGGATGATTTGGTGTATGCATTTAGTACACAGGAGATTTCCCTGGTGGATACCGATTTGACAGGCACCAATGCGTTGGGGTATTCTGGACGGATGGAGACTACCGACTATCCTACCACCACCTTATTATATATAGGATGTAACTTGGCTTCCGGGCTGTGCCGGGACCAGCAGATCCGGCAGGCGGTAGCCCTGTCGGCGGATAGGACGGCCATTGCGGAGAGAATTCTTGCGGGGCACGCCGTGGCCTCTCCGCTTCCGGTCCATCCGGCTGCGCCTGGGTATGACGCTGAGCTTTCTCAAAAATGGAGCCAGAATCTGGACGAGGCGAGGAAGCGTCTGTCCGAGGGAGGCTGGGAGCTAAATGAAGAAGGGACGCTGGAACGGCGGCGGGAGGCTCTGACCCTTCGACTGATCGTAAACCAGGATAACACCTTTAAGACGGCGGCAGCGGAGCGGCTGGCGGCAGACCTGGAGAAGCTGGGTTGTCAGGTCGTTTTGGACAGACTCTCCTGGGAGGACTTTACAGAGGCGCTGGAAAAGGGGGAGTTTGACCTTTATCTGGGGGAAACCATGCTGACCCCCGACTTTGACCTGGAGCCCCTTTTGGGGCGAAATGGGCCGCTCAACTATACAAGGTTTGCAGACGGAGAGACCTGGACGCTGCTGGCAGAGTACCGGGCGGCACAGGGGGAAAATCGGGTGACCACATTTGTAAACCTTTGCGGCAGAGTGGCTGAACAGGCCCCCATTATTCCGCTCTGCTTTAAAAACGGTTCCCTTTTGACCCAGTGGGGACAGGTCTCTGGAGCGCAGCCTGCCCAGCGGGATGTATTTGCCGGACTGGAAAGCTGGACAGTTCGTCATTCCTGAAGATTTTCTGACAAGAGCTTTCGGTGGCTTGACGGAGGGAAGGGCTTTCCATATAATAGATAAGAGAAATCTGCGGAACGAAAATGTTTCACGCAAGATATTTGTTGATACGGAGGAAGGCCCATGGAGACCAATATCCTTGTGGTGGACGACGAGCCTGAAATTGCCGACCTGGTGACGGTCTATTTGCGGGGAGAAAATTTTCGGGTGTTCCCATGCGGCTCTGGGGCAGAGGCCCTGGCCGTACTGAACAGGGAGAAAATCGACCTGGCGGTGCTGGATGTGATGCTGCCTGATATTTCCGGCATCAGCCTTTGTGCTGAAATGCGGCAAAGGTGGCAATTTCCGATTCTTATGCTTACCGCCAAAGCGGAGGACAGCGACAAAATTACGGGCCTCACCGTAGGAGCTGACGACTATATGACAAAGCCCTTCAGCCCCTTGGAGCTGGTGGCTCGGGTAAAGGCACAGCTTCGCCGCTATACCCGCTATAACGGCGGGGAAAAGGAGGAGGGCGAGGCCCTGAGTATCAACGGCCTCACCATTAACCGGACTACCCATCAATGCTGGCTGTATGATGAGCTTTTGAGCTTGACGCCTATTGAGTTTGATATTTTGTGGTTACTCTGCGCCAACCGGGGAAAGGTGATTTCGGCGGAGGACCTTTTTGAAACTGTCTGGAAGGAAAAGTACCTGGACCGCAACAATACGGTGATGGTCCATATCCGGCGGCTGCGGGAAAAGCTGGGGGAGCCAAGCCGGAACCCCAGGTTTATTAAAACGGTGTGGGGAGTGGGCTATAAAATCGACTGAGGGCCTGGAAAAAGAAAAAATTTGATTGACAAGAAGACCGGAATCGGGTATACTAATTCATGCCCTGTTTCAGGGCTGAGATGGCGGCATAGCTCAGTTGGCTAGAGCATACGGTTCATACCCGTAGTGTCCCCGGTTCGAATCCAGGTGCCGCTACCAATCCCCAGGGGCGCCCGGCGGGGCGCTCCTCGGGGAACCCTCTCAGAGTACGGTGCGCCGTCTCTACACTGTGGCGCGTTGGTCAAGAGGTTAAGACACCGCCCTTTCACGGCGGTAACATGGGTTCGATTCCCATACGCGTCACCAAATGGAGGCTTAGCTCAGCTGGTTAGAGCGCATGCTTCACACGCATGAGGTCACAGGTTCGAGTCCCGTAGTCTCCACCAGAAGAAAAAGGAACCCCGTTGGGGTTCCTTTCTTTTTTATGGACTGTAAATGTCTCCTGCCAGCTTTTTTAAAGCGTCCATATCTATAATATAGTAGGCGTGGCCCTCCTTTTTCAAAACACCCTCCTCCCGAAAACGGCGGAGGACCCGGAGAAGCTGGCGGTGGCTGCAGCCCAAGTATTCCGCGAGGTGAGTGTAGTTGGCTTGGAAGGGGACTTGCTGGTCCTGGCAGGAGCAAAAAATATAGCTGGCCAGCCGCTGGTCCACGGGATAGTTAAGGCTGATGGACAAGTTACGGTTGCTGCTCATGAGCTTTTGACACAAATAAGAGCAGAGAAACCGCAGGGAAAGTGGGTCGTTCAGTAAAAGGGATTGGGCAGTGGCAATGGGGAGGGAAAGGCACCAGACCGGGCTGGTGGCCTGAACGGTGTTAATAGAGGGAAAGCTGCCGCCGGGTGCGGGGCCGCAAATCAGCTCCAGTTCGCCTAAAATGGCAAAGTTTTGATAAAAACAAATAAGGGCCTCCTTGCCGTTGTGAAGGGAACGGGCCACCTTACAGCGGCCATCCACCAGAAAATGAAGATAGAGGGTAGGCTCACCCTCCCGGCAGAGAAATTCGCCGTCGGAAAACCGACAAAGGCGAAGGGCCTGAATGACTTGGGGAGGAAAAAACTGAGAAAAATTGTGACGAATTAAATAAGATTGGCGGCGGGGTACGTTTTGCGAGAAGACCATGGGAAGCTCCTTCCGAAAAAAGAAATTCTTGATTATACTATGACATATGCCATAGTAAAAAGCAAGCTCTTTGTGATATGATACGCAAACAAAGAGAGGAGGAGCGACATGGAGGTTTGTTTGCTGGTTTTTCTGGCGGGAGCATTGCAGGCGGCAATGCAGAGCCTGAATGGAGTGCTCCAGGGGTATGTAGGGCAGTTTGGCACCAGTTTGGTGACCCACGTAGTGGGTGGAGTTCTGTTGATCACCTATATTTGGGGAAGGCGGAGGAAGATCAGGCTGGGGCCTATGCCTTGGTATCTATATAGTGCGGGACTGTTCGGACTGGTTCAGGTAGCGGGCAGCAGTTTTTGCGTTATGAAAATCGGCCCTGCCCTGACGACCTGCCTCAGCATTTGCGGGCAACTTATTCAATCCATTCTGGTAGACCACTTTGGCTGGATGGGAGTGCGTCAGGTCCCCTTTGACAAGAGAAGGATTCCCGCCCTGGCGGTGATTCTGGCGGGAATCTTGGTGGTAAACTTTGGCGGAGAGGAAGCGGGGACCGGACTGGCGGGTGGTATGGGATACCTCCTGCTGGCGTTTGCGGTGGGATGTGTTGGAGTTTATTCCAAAACGGTGAATTTTAAGGCCACCGAATGCCTGGGAACAGCCAATGGAACGCTTATCAACTATCTGGTAGCTTCCGTTTTGTCGGCAGGGCTGTTGGCGTGGACCGGATCAGCGGAGAACTGGGCGGGATTTGGACAGGCCCCGGCATGGGTATACATGGGTGGCGTGTGCGGCGTGGTGGCGTTGGTCATCATTGTGACATCCCTGAAGAAAATCACGTTGTTTCAGTCTACCACTTTTTTGCTGGTGGGGCAGTTGGCGGGGGCCGCGGCACTGGATGGACTGCTGTTTCGCAGCATGTCCTGGGGAAAACTGGCGGGGGTTCTGATTGTGACTACGGGCGTGGTCTGGGATAAGAAAACCACTCTGGCGCAATGAAAACAAAGATAGACATAAAGAAAAACAAAAAGCCCCGGCGGGAAACCCGCCGGGGCTTTTTAGATGGCTTAATTACTCGGCCACCACGTTGACAGCGCGGAGCTTGCCGGGATCCTTGGGATCGGGCTCGGTGTCATAAGTGACCTTCTGGCCCTCAGCCAGAGTGCGGAAGCCCTCGGCCTGGATGGCGGAGAAGTGGACGAACACGTCGCCGCTGCCGTCGTCGTTGGAGATGAAGCCGAAGCCCTTTTCGTTGTTAAACCATTTGACAGTACCGTGATTCATTGTGGAACCTCCTAAAAAATTGTTATCCCGCCGCAAAAATAGAAATGCCACCTGCGTAAGTCAAAATGGAAACTGACGTACACAAGTAGCAATCAATTTATGCATTTTAAGATACGC